>JAUSEN010000023.1 GCA_030650025.1 Candidatus Magasanikiibacteriota bacterium
AAGCGAGGGCGGGCAAAAATTCCTTCCCCCCAACCCCCTTCCTTTTTGCCCGCCCGAGCGTTCAGTTTCTGCCGCGCGAAGCGCGGCAATCAGTCAGAGTTCTGTTCAAAAAAGGTTCGAGCTTCGTTCAGTAATTGCGACACATAAAAAACTCCTCTAAACTATAGAGGAGTTTTTTACATTCTATCCCACCATCGCGATTACCCTAGCCGGAGCCGAGTCGGCCTCTATTTTTAGAGGCGCCACAACCAGCTCAGCTTTTTTTTCGCCGAGCAACCCCACCACATTCGTTAAATTCTCAATAATCAAAATCCGGTCATTTAACAGCACCTTGTGAACCAGAAATGGCGGGTGGTCGGGACTAGGCGAATCAAACCCCACCATTTTAACGCCCGCATTAACGAGCGCGCGAGCAAACTCCAGTGTTACGGCCGGATACTCTTGGTAATAAGATTCCGTCCCATATTTTTCTGCCCAGCCAGTACATACTAAGACAATCATATCTCGCGCCAACGGGACATCATTAAGCATTGCCGCGCTAATTTCCGGTTGCCCGCGAGCGTCAACTATGACAACTTTCCCAAAAAATGTTTCGGGCGGGTAATCGCAAAGCCTCTCCCCACCCGGAATCATATGCGCCGGACCGTCCACGTGCGTGCCCACATGCATGCTGGTGGTGAGCTCAAAATTACTGGCACCGTCATTCTCTAAGCTGGCGCTCTGAATTAGCCGCGGCAAAGAGTCTCCGGGGTAGACTGGCATCGCCGACGTAAACGTTTGGGTTAAATCAACAAAGCGCATAGATCACCAACTTTTATAGAAAATTCTTGCGAAAAATTACCTAAGTTTATAGCCACTTCCACCCGGCCGTAATCGTCTTTTAAAACCAGAGCCGTACCTGGCGGGACTTCTCCAAAAGTAGTAACGTGAGTCAACCCAATTTTTTGGCCACTAATTTTAAGCTGAATTTTAGCGCCCAGCGCGGCGCCAAAGCTGTCCCACGCTGTATTGGTAATATTAAGGTGGAGCGAGCCGTACTTATTAATCTGGATAACCTCGGCCTGAATTTCGCCATCAACAATAGTTGCTTCTTCATATGGTGCTGGCACTAAACTTTCAACCGGAACCTCGGGACCAAATTCTTTGAGTGCCACTCCGTTAGCCAGGTGCGCGGCCGCTGGCGTAAACACATCACGCCCATGGAACACTGGTGACACTGGCTGGCGCATATATTTTGGATTCTCGATCGAAAAAGCCGCCACGGCGCCACCCAGGATACGCGCCGCTGCCATAAGCACGCCATTATCCGGGCCAATTAAAAAATCGCCGCGCGCCATTTTAATAATGAGTCCGCGCCGCTGAGTACCAACCCCTGGGTCTACCACGCAGACATGAAAGCCGACCGGTATAGAAAAAATAGTTTCCAGCGTCCGAGCTGCCGGGGTAATACTAAAATCAGGGAGCCCGTGCATGAGGTGGATAACATGCGCCTCAGGGGAAATTTGGCGCGCCACTGCCTCCATAATACCAACACCCTGACTCTGAACCCCAAAGTCGCTCGTAAGCGTAATAAAAGGCCGATTCATAATAATTAATACTAACACGCAATTGATAATTTAACAAATATATCTATTTTTACACCTCTTGATACAAAAACGATTAATCCGTATACTAAAGCGATATGAATCAAAATCCACACAACGCGAAATCTTCACTGTTAATCTATGGCATCCGAGAAGTAGTGGATTTAGCCAATAAATTAACGGACTTAGACCCAACACTCGACCTGGTCTGGGAAAATATTGGCGACCCAGTGGATAAAGGCTGGCCAGTGCCGCCGTTTTTAAAAGAAATCTTAAAACAAGAAATTGACCGAGCGGATAACCGCGGTTTTGCTTATACGCATTCGCGGGGAAATATAGCCACGAGAAAATGGGCGGCTGAATATTGCCGGAGCTTTTGCCCCGCGGCGACACTTGGTTACGAAGATATCTTATTTACTAACGGCTTAGGATCGGGAATTGCCCTGCTCTACCAAATGATCGCCCCAGGCGGGCGGGTTCTCGAACCTTGCCCCACGTACCCCACCCACGCGTCGTTTGAATCTTTTTGTTCTGGCCAGCCGCCAATTTTCTATAATTTGAACCCAAATTTAAACTGGGAGCCAGATTTAGATAATATTGAAGCTAATCTTGTGGCGCGCCGCGACATTGTGGGCATAACAATTATCAACCCCAACAACCCAACGGGCACAGTTTATTCTCGCTCGATTTTAGAAAAAATTGTGGAAATAGCAGAAAAATATAAAATCATGATTATCGCCGATGAAATTTATTGGCGCATGATTTACCCGGGCGCCACGCACTATTCTCTCGCCGAACTGGCTCACAATCGCGTGCCACTTATTGTGATGCGTGGATTGTCTAAGGATGTCCCCTGGCCTGGGAGCCGCTCGGGGTGGCTTGAATTTCATAACACTGATTTAGACAGCAATTTTAAAGCTTACGCGGAATCCATTAAAAAACGCGCGCTGTTAGAAGTATGTGCCAGTACTTTGCCGCAAATAGTAGCGCCTCTGATTTATAACCACCCGGGATTTGCCGCTTGGAACAAAAAATATACCGAAGAACTAGCCCTGGTCGCTGGCGATATTACGAAATATCTCCAGCAGATTCCCGAACTCGAAGTTAACGCCGCGCAGGCGGCGTTTTATATGATGCCATATTTTAAAGAGGGGGCGCTGAATAACAAACAAACTTTGCCAATAAAAAATTTGGCAGTTAAAAAATATATCGAGGAGTTAGTAAACCAGCCGAGTTGCGCGCTCGACAAACGCTTTGCCTGTTACTTACTCGCCCATACGGGAATTGTACTAGTGCCCGCTTCGGACTTTTTCTCGCCTTACCCCGGGTTTAGGATAACGACGCTAGAGAGAGACGGTATAAAGCGAAAAAAGACTTATGAAACACTGATAAAAGCAACCAGGGACTATTTAAAATCAGCTTAAATAGGCTTAAAATATTCTTAACATTGGCTTGACTAAAGCAGGTTTTTTGCTATACTAGGGGGGTTATTTTTTCGTTTAGATAGATAGATAATAATTTGGAGAGGCAGTCCGTCGCTCGCCCACGGCGAGCTATGGACTGTAAATTGTATGTATTTTGTAAACATTATAAGAAGTCAGAGAGACAACACATTATATACCGGACTAACAAAAGATCTAAAACGAAGGCTTGTAGAGCATAATACTGGCGATTCTGGGTATACAAAATCAAAATTACCATTTTAAGAAAAAGGCTAATTTAAAGAAGTTTACAGTCCGAAGCCGTCCATAGTCCGCTTAGGCGGACGAAGGACGGCGAAGGATCTGGAGAGGTGGCCGAGTTGGCTGAAGGCGGCAGGTTGCTAACCTGTTATAGGGCTTTAAAACCCTATCGCGAGTTCGAATCTCGCCCTCTCCGCCAGAAAACGAAATCGGATTTTAGAGCCGAAATGGGGTCGCGCCGAAGGCGCGACACTAATGCATTCCCCTCGCCGAATTCAGAATCCAAAAGGGTTTTCCACGCTCCGCGTGGCTCAAAAAGTACGGTTCGATCTAAAATTTTAAAGTTCGAACCGACTTTTTTGAATTCCCGAAGTATTTCATCGGGAATTCCCTCGTTTGCCAATTCCGCATTGGTAATATTGTCCTTTAGGAATTTTTCTGTAAGTTCGAACCGATTATGAGATTTTTGCTCAAAAGATGATAATTTCTCTTTGAGAAGCTGTTTTGAGCTAACTAGTGCGTTTTTAGCATTACGATATTCTTCAAGCGACAACGCACTTTCAAGATATAGTGTCATCAGCTTCTCAATCTTTGAATCCAAAAGAGAAATTTCATCTTTT
>JAUSEN010000025.1 GCA_030650025.1 Candidatus Magasanikiibacteriota bacterium
TAGCCCGCCCTGCCAAAACGAAATTCAGAAGCCCGCGCGGATTCCTCCCCAGACCCCTCCTCCGCGCGGACAAAATTCAAAAACAAATTAGTCTCGGTTTTGCGAAAATCCATATCCCCAGAAAATAGTTTTCGCAAAACCGAGTCCGAATTGAAGCCCCGCCACACTGCCCGAATACTTGGAGGGCAGAACCCCAAAAAGAAAAATGTCCTTTCCATATTAGAAAAAATCCACCCCCGCGAAAATCAAAAGAGCAAGGAACATTTTTTCTTTTTGGGGTTGCCGAGTGAAGCGAGGCGGTGGCGGGGCTTTCGTGGAGCGTACACTTTTGGTCAGAGCCACCACGCGCTCCGCGCGTGCGATTAGTCGGGATTGCTTTCAAAATAAGTTCGAATTTTGTACAATAGACACCGCGCTTGACATTGTAGTACATCTGTATTACAATATTTACATCTTCATTATTTAACTAATCACTATGCGGCAAGTATTGAGTTTGTCTATGCCCGCTGCCGAGGCGATGCACTTAAAGAGGGTTGCCAAAAAGCGAGGCTACAGTTCTTTAGGTTCATATGTTAAATTCTTATTTCAAGCCGACCGCGATTTAATATCGGAAACCGAATTGCTAAAAAGCGTTCGCGCTGCTCGCCAGGAATACCTAGCAGGGCACTCCGTTAAGGCTAAGTCGCTGGCCGATTTGTTATGATAATTGGTTCGATTGTTTATTCGTCAAAATTTGTTCGCGAATTACGGCAGTTGCCAAACGAGATAGCCACAGTAGCCATAAGAAAAGAAAAAATTTTCCGAGACAACCCCCTATATCCTTCGCTTCGCCTTCATGCTTTGCAAGGCAAACTAAAAGGACTGTGGTCAATCTCAATTACGGGCGGCTATAGGATTATTTTTGAACGCGAATCAAATGGCGAGATTTTGTTTATCTCAGTCGGTAAGCATGATATTTACCGAAATTTGTAACTGTCCTCTTTAATCTCTAGCCAAAACCAGACTCCACAGTTCCTGCGTACCAGCCGCTTGTAGGGCCGCGGCGCAGGCGCGGAGCGTGGCGCCGGTCGTAAACACATCGTCTACTAAAATTACCTGTTCCGGAGCGGGTTTATTTTTAGAATAGGCAAAAGCGCCTCTCATGTTTACCGCGCGCTCTTCTTTGCCAAGTTTGGTTTGCTGTTTGGTGGCGCGTACCCGCTGTAAATCCACTCCGTTTATTTCTAAATCCATTTTTTGAGCAAAAATCTCGGCTAAGTCAGCGGCCAAATTAAAACCGCGGCTCCGCGCGCGCCGCGGGAAAAGCGGCACGGGGATAACGACAGCGCGCCCCAAAGACTTGATCTCAAGAGGGGCAATAATTTTTTCCCAAACCGCGCGAATACTCCGAGCGTGGTTATATTTATAAAGCTTAATTAACTTAGAAGCGGCCCGGCTAGACTGGTAGTCAAACAGCGCGGTGACGCCGAATTTAGGAATACGGTCGCAGTGAGAGCACGTTGCCCATAGTTTAAGCGGCGCGCTACACTGGTTGCAAAAATTTTGTAAGCGCGCCGGTTCTTTAGCTTGGCAAGAAGCGCACCACCACTCCCCTTCTTGGCCACAAACTACGCAAAAAACCGGAAACAGCACGCCAGAGGCGTACTGTTTTATTTTAACAAGATTAATCATACAGTCAGAGCGGAGAATATCCTGAAGTTTATTTTTGGACTTCGTAAGAATCCACCAGCCAATCACCAGAGTCTTTGATTAAAGTGACGACAATGTTTTGGTTAGTCACGGTAATTTGGCCGTTTTTTTCGAGAGTATTGCGAACTTGGAGTGTGGCGACAGCGGTTGGCGGGTCCCACTTAGTTAGCTCACTAACAAAAACTTCGGCGGTATTGCCGACAAATGGCCCGGCGGGTTGCGGGGTGCCAACTTTGGCGCCAATCCGCTGCCACATTTTTTGAGTGACGAGGGATTTTACTTCCACGATATTTTGCCATTTATTGTCCGTGGAATAAGAATTGTAGCGTTCCACAAAAATTACGGCTAGCTGGCGCACACCGCTTTGCTCGGCTTCAAGAGTGGTCTGCTTGGCCGGTGGCGCGGTAACTACCCCAAGGCTCGGAGGATTCGTTAGGGCCGGCAACCGCTCTTCCACAGTATTGCTGTCGATAATATTGGCGGGCGCGGTCGGCGTGTTAGTAATGCCGAGAGCGGGCGGGGCGGCGGCGCGCTTGCTCCGAACCAAGAGGGCGATGCTAATGCCAAGAATCACGAGAACAGCCAAGCTAATCACTATAAATAGGCGGGTGCGGAGTGACATAAAGGCAAAAATTAAGAATTACGGCTTCATTTGAGCTTCAAATTCGCGTTTCGATTGCTCGATTTGCAAAAGCTGTTCAGGATTCGTGGTAACGATCTGATCCTCGGTGTAAGACGCGACTACTTTGATGGCGGCATGTTTTTGACCGGCAAAGAAGATACCTTCGCCAACTCCGGATTCCAAAAGCAAATACTTTTCGCTTTCCGTGAGCATAAAAGTTTTTTGCACTTGGTCCACGGCCGAGGGCGACTGCTTGAGAAGGAGCTGAAGCGCCGAGTTCGAGACAATCGCTTGGCCGTATTGGCTCTTTAAAAAGTCGTTAACATCCTGGGTAATAGTCGTGACGCCAAGGTAATATTTGCGACAGCGTTTAACGAGGGCGTAAATAAAGCGGGCGCTATCCTCGTTTTGCATAAGCCACCAGGCTTCGTCAATGACTAGGATGCGTTTTTTGCGCTCGCTCCTAACCACATTCCAAATATAATTAACAATGGCGTAAATCGCCATAGGGCGGAGTTCGTCTTCGAGGTCGCGGACGCTAAAAACCACCAATTGGTTCCTCATTTCTACGTTCGTTGGCGAATTAAAAAGCCCAGAAAACGTGCCTTCGGTATATTTTTTAAGTTTTAAAACTAACTCACCGGAGCCTTCCATGCCTTCTAAAATTTCCGCTAAATCTTGCATGATCGGCGGCTTCACGGTAGTGAGGTCCGCGTCCGCCGTGATGTCTTTTTTAGCGTAGGTTTCAATCAGGGCGCGATCCAAAATTGAATCTTGCTCGGTAGTAACGCCGCCGAGCATAATGCGGAGTAGCCCTTTCATAGTAATGACAGCGCCGCGGATAATGTCGTCCACCGCGACTTCTTGGCCGACCGGCCGAGGCAAGTCAAAGGGATTAACTTTGCTCTCGGAAGAGAGCGAGATATTAACATAAGTACCACCGACCGCGTCCGAGAGATGCTTGTACTCCATTTCCGGGTCAATGACGATAACATCGACGCCAAACATCATGGTGCGCAAAATCTCCAGTTTGATGGCATAGCTTTTGCCTGAACCGGCCATGGCAAACACCACCATGTTGCCGTTTTGGAGACTAAAGCGGTCAAACAAAATCAAGCTGTTATTATGGCGATTAATGCCGTACAAAATGCCATCATCACTCGTGAGTTCCGCGGAGATAAACGGGAACGACGCGGCGATCGGGCTCGAGTTCATGTTAAAGGCAATCATGAGCTCGTCGTTAGCCAGCGGCAGGGTGGAATTAAACCCTTGTTCGGCCTGGAACAAAACTTTGCGGCTCGTAATTAATTTGGAGCCAAAAATATTTTCAATATCTTCGGAGATCTGGTCTAATTTTTCTTTGGTTTCGCAATAAATGGTGGCGTAAAACGCGAATTGGAAAAAGTGCTCCACCCCTTGCGTTAAGTTGTCGCGCAATTGCTCGATGTCGCGCAGGGCGGTTTCTCTAACCGGGTCGCGCGGCGCGCCTTTTTCCGCATCGGAATTAATTTGGGCTTCCAAGGCGCCGACTTTATTTTTTAATTGTTTTAAAATAATAGCGGATTTAACCGGATAGAAAAACATCGCCATGTCCATGGTGAGGGACATGCTGATAATCGGCGAGCTCCAGCCGATGGAAATATAGCGCGGGTATGAAACCACGAAAATTGTTCGAGCAAAAACCGAGCCGAGCTGGAGAAAACTCGATTCCACGTTAAAGGCGGCCGGGGCTACCAGATCGCGAATGGAAACCACGCCTTCGCGATAGACGCGCTCTTCTTCCAGCGTCATGAGCTCGGAGGCGGCCTTGGTAGCCAGTTTGGCCTCGTCCTGCTCCAGTTTGCCGGCAGTCGCTTTATATTTGGAAACGTTAGTGGGGCGAAAAGCCATCATACTAAGATTGGTCAACTTCCATTTTATTAAGGGGCGGGATCTGTTCGGACAGGGCAATATCAGGGTTATAGGTTGAATAGAGGAGTTCGATTAGGGACTGCGTGTCTAGCCTAACGGTCGTGAGACCCATGCTGGTTAAGCCGGATTCAATTTGGCGAAGGCGCTGGTCGAGGTCGTACTTGCGTTTTAAAAAACGCTCGCCTTTGAGCCGCACGGTAATGGCCGGGTTAATAACTTCCATGGCACGCGCCCAAAAACTCTTATTTTTATTGCTTAAAGGGTCATAGGGAACTACTACGTAGAATTGCTTACTCATAATTTCGCCGAGCGACACCAATTCCGAAACAAACGAGCGATAATCAGACATTTGAGCGCGGAGGAGTTCGTTGCTTTGGGCGCGTTCTTTGGCGATTAATTTATCTAAGTAAGGCTTAATTTGCAGGCGGCGCGACTGCATCACGACCTGCAGAGGGTGCTCGAGCGAATTCAAGAAAGAAACATACGTAGAAATAATCGCGTTCTGCTCATCTTCGTTTTTTAAAGCGAAATTTAAACTCGAAACCATGAGGACAGCGCGAAGCGTTCCGTCCTTCATAATAATAGTGTCGTTTCTGATTTCGGAAAAAAGCAAATGCAACTGCGCGGGCACTGTCTTCTTTTTTTGTTTGGCGGCTTTTTTGTTCTTCATGTGATTTATGTCATCTTGAGCGAAGCGAAAGATCTAAGAAACATGATTTATTTTTACGCTTAGATTCTTCGCTACGCTCAGAATGACAATTATTTTTATTCGGCTTTATAATAACCACCGGTATTTACTAAAAGCGTCAGGTCGCGAATGCGATTATAGGAAATATGTTTGATCTCCGGCGGCGCCTCGATGGGCAGGACTTTATTCTCGCGCATGATGGTTTTTATTTCCTTGTCGCTATAACCTTTATTCCAAACCCGGCGGCTCGGCCGCCGTAGAGTTTGAAAAATATTAAGCACAAAGTAATGAAAAACTTGCCCGTTTATTTTAACAAATGCGAGCACAAGTGAGAAGCCGCCAATTACGGCAAGAGCAAAAATGAAAAGCGTGGTGTCCACTAATTTAAAAGTAATAAATAAAACCAAGCCCGCCACCAGTAAAATAATAAATTGGCGGGTGGTGACGGGGCCAAAAATCTTGTCTTCCACATCAATAAATTGAGGGACGGTAAATTGATTCATGGTCAAAAATTTAAGAGTTTAGTTCTTGATTCAAATGGGCAATGGCCAAAACCTCTTCGGGCGTTATGCCGCCGGCCGTATTGGCCGCGGCTGTGGCTAGCGATTTATTGTTTTGCGCCGCGCTCGCCAAGAATTTTATATAATCGCTAAACAAGGGGGACTCGCGCCAGGCAGTGAGAGAATCCAGATAAAAAAGAATGGACTCTTCGCGCAGGTTTAAAAACTTTTGGCGGAGCCGGGAAGCGGCTTCGGCCGGGGCGCTCCCCAGGCGGCGCAGGTCGATTAAATTGAATAAACGGATTTCGTCAATCGGGCTAACTTCAACATCGCGGCTAACGACGTCATTCATCGGCACTTTAGCGAGCGGCCCCTTCGAAATTTTAAATAAAGCGCTCGGCGCCGGAGCGGATGGTTTATTAACTAAAACCGGAATGCCCGGCTCGGCTGGAGGTTGGCGCTTTATCTGCGCTTCTAAATTAGAGGGGGCCAAAAGAGCGGCGCAGGCGGCTTCAAGTTCGTTGGCTTCTGGCTCTGCCAGAGCAAGCCCGCCCTGCAGAAGCGGGCGCATGGCAGCGTCTTTGGTCTGGGCGGTAGTGCGCACGTCTTTAAGGCGCAGTTGCGCGAGACTGCGCAGGCGATTAACAAAATCCGCCGGGACGGTAAAGCTCAAACTGGTGATGACTTTATCCACCTGGTCCACGCGCGGGGCGCTCACTGCTACCAAATCATCGGCTTTAGAAATAGGGGCATCTTCTTCTAAAAGCGAGGTGTGCCAATCGCTGCTGGCATTATTGATTTTAACAGGAATTGGCCGATCTTTGGGCTTAACAGGCTTAATAAGAGGAGGCCTGCTGACCGCTGGAGCAGATGCCTGTCGAGCAGGCAAATTAACGCTAACAGCTTGAAGCGCGGCTGGTTTGACAACTGCTGGTACGGCGGCGCTTGGCTCTGGCGCAGGCTTTAAATTTTTAAGCACGCTAGAAAGCGGCACGCGCTCGGTGGTGCCGTCTTTTTTCTTAACAAGAATAGTTGGTTCCGGAGGCATAAATTATTATGACAAGATATCTTTCTGGCGCAAGTGCAAAATTATAGAAAATACTTCACGCAGCCAATTAACGAGGTGCTCGACGCCGGCCGTGGCAGGATAGACAGAAGCCAAAAACATTTCTTCGGCCAGAGTGGCTACTTTTTCGGTAGATAGTTTAGCGATATAATCGGCCAAAATTTGGTGCAGGCCCTTCACGGCGGACAATTTGGCATTGAGCGGCACGACTTCGTTATTATTGTTAGTGACAGCGCGGCCGATAAAGTCGGAAACAGCGTCGGCCTTATCGTTGGCAATGGCAAAAATGATAGTATCTTGGAGCCAAGCGCGCACGGGCACACCCGCGACAATACCGGAATAAAAATAGCTGGTGAGAAGGGTGGCTTGCTTGTCCTCCGGCAATTCTTTAAACCCAGCCCAAATAATTTGCAAAATCAGAGCGTAAATTAAAGCGCCGTCCCAGGAAAATGTTTCCGTAATCAAATCCAGGGGTTTAGCGGCCAAAGTGCCATATAAAATCTCGGCTACGTCTTTGGCCTTGTGACCCTCGGCATAGTCGTGCAGACTATGCAAGAAAACCATGTCATTATAGTAATCCGCGCCCTGGAGCACGTCTTGCAGTTCGCTCTCGGCATAAGAGGGGGTGGCGCTAAGGCGCGGCAGGCGCCCAGAGGCAGCGCAAACCATATTGAGCTGAAAAATTAAATCGGTCTGTATGCCCTCGTCGGTCGGCGCGGCCAAAAATGCCGCTAACATGCCTGGGTCTAAACTGCGGATGGCTTCGCGCTCAAAAATGCCGGAAAAAACATTGTTAGTGTCGGCGGAGGAAAATAAATCGCGCAAGGCCAAAACATGAGCCACGATTTCGTTTATAGCCGCGCTCTCTAGCGCCTTGAGCTCGCTGGCGCGCTCGGCGATAATACTCAAAGCGCCCGCCACCTCGGGCCAGGGGTGGGAGCGGTAAGCGAAGAATGATTGGCGAATTGGGTCGGGCATATTTTATGCTTATATTTTACCACGAATTCTGACAAATACGAAGTGCCTTTTAGAATATTCGCTTTTGACCAATTACAAACTAAAAAGCTTGGCCATTTCACGATACTTTACATTTTGCATGGGGTATTATACAAGTATAGTTATAGAAAATCATATGCTAATTTATAAGTCAAATGTGCTCTGTATTTGATTTAAATTAAAGTCAAGTATAATTTACCTGTGAAATTAGCTTTTTAAGCTTATTTAAGCAAAAAATACGCGCTATCACTGCATATATTATGCTAAAAATCTGTACCTAAAATACACATTTTAAACCAAATTGCGAGGTTTCTCTCTTCGCCCCTTTCCGTACTACTTCGAAACCGCTTCATTCCATTTAAACTCGCCGGTGGCTTCGTCGAATTCTACATCGCCATCTGACGGCTTTAGAATTTTATTTGTTAATAGAAAATCTTTAAACGCGAACAACTCCCCCGCTAAATTGCTATTGGTCTTGGTTTCAGCGTCCGAGACTAACTGCGTCATGAGTTGCGCGGGGGTAACCACAAGGTTACCGCTCTTAAAATAATCAGTGACCCTAGAATATTGTTTAGTATAAAAACAAAATACCAAGAGAATCATTTGTTTAACGAAGTCATCGTCTCCAAAGTCGGCATCGAATTGAAACTGGTTTATCAAATCTGCACTTTCAATGCCACAAAATATAGTCAAAGCCTCTTCAAGATAAGCCGACGCAAACAATGACGGTGCATTTGCCATCTGTTCTTTCACAAAGCCTTTAACAAAAATTACGTAATCAAAATTCGGTTCTTGCTCGTGCTTTTTCTCTATTATAACACCGCAATTTTTAACTAATTTTCCAAATTCAAAATTTTCTTTATTATCAGAGAATTGGTAGGATTCCTGGTTGCTGTTTAGACAATCGAGTAGAAAAACATCAAAAGAAACGTACCTCTGAACCATATAGCTTTTTTCAAACAAAAAAGCTTCGAGAACAGAGCGCACTGGGACGCCTACCAAGATTGAAAAGAAAAAATAATTTGTTAAAAGTATTTCTTGCTGATCAAAACTTAAAAAGGCAAACTCACTCCAAAGACAGAATAAAAATACAACAAGTGTGATCAGTTCCGCAAAAGTATACTGACTTTTCTTTTGCTCTAAATATTCGTTCAGGTAAACAATAACGGCCGGAAGATAGGCCCTCAATTCCTTACTAGTGTACCCCAGAAAGTTGCTAACCGTGTAAAGCGCCTTAGCGCGGTCGTAACCTTCAAAATTTACCGCTAAACAATTCGTAAATTCTTGATGAGTGTAGGACACAATTCCAGTTTGGCTAGCACCAAGTGCCGCCGACATTAATTCTAATGAATCTAACAACGACCTAGCATCTTCGGCGGTGTTGCCTTTGTCTTTAATTTCTAAAAGTCCAGCCAGCTTAATTATCGCGCCGCGATAAGCCGAAAAATAATCTGTTACGGGATTGACAGAATAATTTTCCATAAACCAAGAAGCTTCCAAACTAATGATCGCAAGTTCCTTAAGTTTTTCTTCGCTGTCTTCACGCGGCTGCGAGAAACAATCTAATATAGATTTTTGGTTGTATTCTTTTTCCATATACTAAATTATGTTGGTTCTTCTTCTTCAACAGTTGGAGTAGACGGTATTGGCGGGGTAGTGGTTGTTGTGCCAGCGGGCCCAGCCCCTCCAGTTCCACCACCTTTACCGCCTCCGGTTCCACCGCTGGGTGGCCTACTGAACGTGACACGCATGTTCTCAGCCTGTTTAATGCTAGACTTCACTTCATCGGAAGCAGCTTTGGCTTTAGTTTTTGTCAGAACTTTTAGTGCTTCTTCCTGCTGTTTCGTTCTAGTGGCCAAAGCCTTTAATTGTTTTATTTCATCATCAATATATTTTATCATGCTTACCGCCACCTCATCGACACCGCCACCAGCAATAGTTGTGCCCTCAATTCTCCCGTTTAAAATACCAGCTTCAGCTAGTTCCTTTTTAGTACCATGGCGAGCTCCATTGGCTAAAGCGACAGTCAAAAATTGATGTTCCATGGTCGCAAAAAAGTTTTCAATTGTACGGGCGACGCCTAAAACAGAGTCACCTTCACCAATCTGTTTTAAACGCTTTGCATCACCACCGAGCATAACTTTACCATCTTTGCCTAGCTCACTATCTAAAGAAAGTAAATCTTTAGTTCTGTCTTGCGCTCTTTGGTTTAAAGAAGCAATGGTCGTAACTTGCACGATGTTAGAGGTGCTGAAACGTTCCTCGTCAATGGCTTTGTGCCCTGTTGCTCCATCCATTGTAGATACGGCGTGCGGCGTCATTTTTACGCTTTCGTTTTTCTTCTTTTGTTGCCTTTCAAAATCGACTTGTTCGGCGTGCGTTACAAAACGCATGAGGCCATCAACGCCACGACGCATAAAACCAGACTGTTGGAAATGCCCGCCTTGGACACCAGATCTTTGGAACTCGTCTTGCAAAGCGATAAGGCGACCTTGGTGCTTTACAAAAAAACTTTTAAAATCCTCTTCTTTCTGATAGGCCCCAATTTTTGGCGCCGCAGATGCAAAATATTTCTTTTGGGCATCCTCGTACGAAGTTCCATCGGCTGCTGCAACATCCAAAATTTTCTTATGCGTCATCACTAAATCAGTATCTCCACCTGAGACCGTATGGTAGGCAAGCAAGGCGTTGGTATCTCCACTATTAGTGCTGGTCCATTTGCCTTCCATGTTTTTCTTGGCTATCCCCATTCTTTCCCAATCCGCTCGAAGCGCCAAAAGCTCTTGTCTTTGCTCTTCTTTGCCCGTCCCCACTGCAGATTCCCAAGCAGCAGGGGTATCGAGAATTTCAAATTTCTTCATGGCCGAACCAAGAACAGCATCATCTACATTACAACCACGGCCAGTTCCAAGCAAGGTAGCAAACCCGTTTAATGTTACCTGTTCGGCATCGATCTCATCTTGAAGGCTCTTAAATCCTGCGGGCGTCAATTTGCCATCATGGCGTTTTTTGGAAACTAAAGCCCAGTTTTGTAGCAAGTTATCGCCGCGACCTTCATCACCAGCGCGAGCCTGATCTTCGGATTCGGCCTTCGCATATTGCTCTTCACCGGACCGAGGTTTTCCATAACCGCGGTATTTCATATCAACCAAAAGCATTTCTGAGTCGGATTCTACATCTTTTTTAAATAAAGCACTTAGCTTTTCTGAATTCGCAGACAAAGCGGAGTTCTTGGCAGCTTCTACATACCTGCGCAGTGCTACTGGTTGTTTTTGATCATCGATAAATGCTTTAACATCGTCACCATTTTTAAAATCTTCCATCTTTTTACGCGCCAAAAAGAATTGCTCCTTAACGTGTTCACTCTTAATATGCTTCCCGTAGTTCTCGGCCGTGGAAATTTCAATTTCAGCATCGGCTAATCTCTTAATGATAGCAGTGCCCTCTGGTTCCCGAGCAAAATCCTTTTGCTTTTCCGATTCCATCGCACTGATTTCCTTTTCAAACAATCCTTGTCTGGCTTTCAGTTTAGCTTCTTCCTCAAGTTCGTGCTGCCCTTTTGAACCAGCAAAAAACTCTTTCTCTTTCTCCTTCTTCACCGTCTCTAACTTCTTCTCTTCCAAATGCGCCGCTTTTTCGCTTTCAATCGTCTTCACAATTTCCTTCAAGCCTTCGGGCAGTTTGGTGGCGATTTGGGTCATGGCCTCGCCTTCCACGCGCTTAAATTCGGCTTCTTGAGTTTTAACGCGAAGATCAGCCAAAATTTTAGCTTGCAAAGATTGCTGGCCCTTCTTACTTTGAGCAAACTTATTTTTGGCAGCGGCGGTGATTAGCTTGCTACCAGCTTCGGTAGCTTCGGCACGGCCTTCGTGGCCAGCAATTTGGTCGGCCATTGATTCTTTCCAATCTTGGAAACGGCCATCTTTAAAACGCGCGTTTCCTAAAACAAGCTTCTCACCGACTGCTTTATATTCACGAGTTTTGGCTTGGGAGCGTTTGCCTTCGGCTTCGAGCTCGCCTTGTTCAATACGGTCTTCGGCATTCACCATAGGACCTTCGAACCTTTGGAAGAAATGCGTGGGGATACCGGTGGTGCGCTTCATCATTAATTCATCGCGCACTTTGGCCTGGTTCTCGGTTTTTTCCAAACGCTTTTTGCTTTCTAAAACCTGGCCATAACTGCTATTGGCCCAGCGTTGGAAAAAGCCGCGGCTGCCTTTCCCCTCTTCAAAATCATATCCAACGTCTTCTTTTCTAATTTGTCTTATTGTACGTGCGTCCTCTCTGTTCGTGGTTGTACCTTTGCCATCCTTTGTTTTATAGAGCTTGTCCCCATTCCTATCCCTCAAAACTTTGCCGTTTTCATCTGTAGCCTCCTCTGCGACATCTTCAGTTTCATAAACTGCCTCACTTTTTTCTATGGTCGCTTTTCCTTCCTTATTTTTATAGAGTGTATTGCCGTCTTTGTCTACGGCGGCGCGCGCCAATCTTTCGTCTGTGGTTTCGTTACCACGAGCATCATAATAAACAGCCTTACCCTCTTCATCAACTTTCGCTTTGCCCCCTTCAATTACAGCGTCTTTAATCGCAGCTAGAACTGGTTCAAATTTTCTAGCAAAATCATAACGGTCGGACCCGTCGTCATTTTTTACCCTAATAAGCTGGCCATTGTTGGCGGCTTTGGCAGCCTCGATGTCGGTGGTGCCTTTGGTTTCATACAAAAATTTGCCTTTGCCGTCGCGAGCTTGAACCAGCTGGTCGTTTTCCTTCTTAGCTAAGGCTTCGTCGGTAGTAGTACCACCGCCTTCAGCTCGCTCATAAACTTTTTTCTGAGATAATTGGTAAACGGCCTCTTTCTTTTTGCGCGGGCCGCCGCGCGCCCAATCGTCGTAGCCAGCTTTTTGGCGTTTGGCAAAATCGCCGAGCATTGTCCAGCGGTCTTTGAGGCGCAGGATTGGTGCCCGCGTAGCCAAGAAGCCTAAACCGCCGAGAGTAGCCGCGCCCGCGGCTTTAATACCACCCGCGCCCTTTTCGTAGAGCCAGCGGCCAGCCACATAGCCGGTCGCGATGGTGGCGACTTTCTTGCCAAAGCTCGAGACCGCGGTTAAAGCCGAGCCCGAGGAGCCGCCAATTTGCGAAGCTACTTGCGCGCCAGCTAAAAGCATGCCAATCGCGATTACAAAATTGGCCATTTTATTCCACTTGAGCGAATCGCCAATACCAGCGCTTTGGAAGTCGCCTGGTAAACTTTCACCAGCGCCTAAAATAGTGGCATCGTCTTGAATTTTATTTACGTCCGGAATGCTGGAATAGGCCGCGATTTGCGAGTTAACATCGCCATTAGTGAGCGACACGAAGGAAAGCCAGATAAAAAAGAGCAAAACCGGGCCGGTGACTAAATCATCGCCAAACTCGGTCCACCACTGGCTAGAAAATTTTTGCGTAAGAGGAATGGCGCTTAAAACAAAAGCCAGAGGCGAGAGCACGATTAAAACCCAGAGGCGGACCAGCCGAGCGGTCAGCATGAAGACAAAAATGGCTAGAGTCATCATGAGCATGCCGGCAAAAACCGCGGCCGCGACGCTCGCGGTAAACACGCCGGGCTCGGTTATATTCGAGCCCTCGGTAGTGCCTTTAAAACGCCAAATACTGCCGAGGTTAAACATGTTGATGAGGTTGCCGCCAGCGGTCGCGACAATGCCATTCACAAACGTGTTCATGACGATTTGGGAAGCGTCAATAAACAAGCCACAGATAATCCGGCTGAAGTTAACCAAAATGGCGGCCAAGACAAATTTAACGATTAATTTTTTCCACTCATACTGCTCGATGCCGAGGATGGTGCCGAAAGCGATGATAAGCAAAACTACCACGAAGAACATGTTGGTAATATCGCGCACCATGACCCAGCCAATGTTGACGGTCGTGGAATCGAGGTAGCCGTTGTAAGCGGAAATTTGAATAATAAAAGCCAAAAAGAACAGAGCGAGGCGGATCATCCACTGGGCAAAGGTGAGAAGAAGCGTGGAAACAATTTTGAGAAACCAATTGGGGTTAGAGAGGGCGGTTTGAAGCTGTTCTAATTCTGAGCCAGCAGTGGCCTGGTGCGGTAAAATCACGGTCACAAAAAGCGCCAGGCACAGAGCGGCCGCCAAAAACCAGAGCGCGCGCTTGTGGCTGACTCTGGCTTCGATGCGATTAACGAGTTTTAGAAAATACTGCTTCATTTTATTTATTTTACCTGTCATCTTGAGCGAAGCGAAAGATCTAAGCGTATATTTGGCAAACTTGACTTAGATTCTTCGCTCTGCTCAGAATGACAATCGTGATAATATAATATTAACTCTTATTCAGTAGGTTTAACGTATAATTTGCCTCCAAAATTGACCCAAGGCAAGGGCGAGTTCGGGTCAGCGCATTGATCGGGCCCAGCGCCGTCATTACCATCGTAACAGCCACTGCCTACGTTTCCTAAACAAGAACCGGCACACCAGCCCCAATTGTCTTTAACTTGCACCCGGGGTTTATAAATACAACAGCCTTCGGGGAAGCGTTCGGGCAAACGGCCGCAGTCACTCGAGCTCGGGTGATAGGTTTTGTCGCCTTTAACACACTGGTAGTCGTGTTCGAATTGGAAATAAGAGTTGTCGCAAGAACGGTTTACAATCAAGCCAAATTCCGCCGCGGAATTTTCGGGCACGCATTGGCTAACCGTGGGGCAGCCCGGGTTTTGGTACGAGCAAGATAACTTGGTTGTGCCATCAGCCGCCAATACCGGAGCGCCGCTCGGAGTTTTACAGTTGCCGGGAGTAACTTTATCCGGAGCCGAGCAAATTGTCTGCACTTGTCCGCGCTGGTTGCGGAAAGCGCCTAGCCCAGGGTCGGTTACCATACCATCGCCCCAGTCCACCTTAATTTGGCGAATAGGCATTTGTTCTTTATACGCGGCCGCGTAAAAACGGGTGGTGGCGCGCTCGGCATAGTCGCCAAACAGATAGATGTCGCCGGTTGAGGTGTTGTTCACGCTAATCGCGCCCGGGGCGCCTTCAATACAGTTGGCATCTTGGTCTGCCTCGGCGCAATTGACGGCGTAGACAGTGGGGGCTTTCGGGGTAACGCCATTGAGGCCGGTTCTAGTTATATTAAAGGTTGGCGCCAGGCCGCTAGTTAAATATTGCGAACCATTAAAATCATAAATATCAAAGACTTTGGCAAATAACTGAATTACGTTGGTTCGGCCGGTAATGCCAACACCTACTTTGGCAAAATCTATGGCATTAGTGATTAAGTTTACGTCCTTATCGCCATCGTAACCAGGGCAAGCCCCGCCCAAACCGTCTTTACAACTATAGGGGTAGCCGGGCGTTAGCAAAACCGACTTATTTTTATCACCCGTATCTCTGTATACTTCGCCAAGCTTATCGTAATTACACTCCCCGACATTAGGCGGGCATTGGTATTTGCTGGCGTCTTTTGGATCTTTACCAATTTTGTCGGCTTTAGTAAATAAAATAGTTTCGAATTTGTCAGCCGGGTTGCCAGTCGCGAGCGCGCCGAACGGCTCGGGTTTGGTGGTGTAATTGACCAGTGTCAGGTTGCCGTTGTTGTCCTTATCATATTTTAAATTAGAAACAACATATTGGCTTTTATTGGCATTGCCAATCCACAAACGGTCTGTCCAAGCTACCGCGCTAATCGGGTCAGTATAATTTACTTTGGCGCTAACCACCGATTTACACCATTCTTTAAATTTGAAAAAGACGTGATATCCTACGCTACCACTACCAGGAGAATCGTCGCAATATGCTGTGTAATAACCCAAAAATGCGTGTGTAGCCGGGTCGAACCTAACTCTGATAGCATGCCAATTGCCTCCACACCTGCCTGGCAAAGAGTTACATTCTTGGTGGGGGGCATCATCTTTAGCGCCACTGGGGCAAATCTGGCTTCCCTTAACCCTGGTTGACCAAATACCAATATTTTCGGAGCCATTATTTTCTTGGCTCGGCAATTCCACGCCGCTCGCATACATCTTGCTCCCAAAAATATTTCCGCTAAAAGCGTTACAGCTGTTTTTATTCTGGCCATTGTAGGCATAACAAAAATCACCAACTGTCCCTGGCGTGTTAGGCTGGGCATCGTTAGGAATGCCATCGCTAGGGCTAGTAAAAATATATGGGAAAGTGCTACCCTCATGCTTGTGAGCACTGCTATAAGCAATAACCCAGTCAGTGCCTCTGCCCATATATTTACCAGCCACAGCCACACCTGGCCGGTAAGCATTATCATTAGCCCCGCCACCTTGAATTGTGATTGCTCGATAATAAGACTGGTAGACAGTTTTATTTTTATTAGGGTCATTAGGCCAGATGCTAAAGGTAGCATCGTTGGCTGGGTCTTGGCTGTCTCCGCTCGTCACTTTAAAATCAATTCTTTCCACGTCTTCCATAATAACACCAATTTCATTGTCAACCGGTTGTACGAAAGAACGTGAAAATTGCCCAAGATTGTCGTTCTCCCAGGGGGCAGTACCACGACTGGAAAGAATTCCTAACCCAATTCCCATTCTACGAGTATAAAAATTCTTCGCCGAAGTACCATCGGGATCAGCTGGAGTCTCCCAGTCTACCACTTTGCCATTGCCCGCTCCGTTTGAAGCTAAGCAGTACAGCGGAGCACCTTGATAACCCGCGTCAGTATGCTGATTATTAACATCCGCCGCGCCGTTGAGAGTATCCACCGGCCACCAGGTGAGGCAGGGGTGTTCGCTTGGGAGGCCGTTCAGGGGACGGGAAATATCCGGCTCCAGGCAATAGCCACTCCAGCCCAGGTGCGGGTCAACGCGTTTAAGTTTTTGGCAAGCGCCATCAATTGATGATATGTCACCTTTGTCTTTCTCGAAAATATTATCTTTATTAATTTCTATCTTATGACAGTCCCTGTCGGCTTCGCAATCCATACCATCGCGATCCCCTCCTTGGCAGAGGCCTTTGGGCACTTCGCCCGGTTGATTGCCCAAAATCCCCAATGGAATTTTGGAGTTTTTGGAATTAATGACAATGGGAACTTGGTTAGGCCGCGCGTAGTTCCAAAATTTATTGATAAAATCGCCATACTGGGCGCGAGTATAGTTACATTCGCAGAGGTTGGCAGTGAGCTTCCAGGAGGAGGGCAAATTGCCTTCGTTGCAGTAATTGACGCCTTTAAATAAGTTGGTGGCTTTGGCAATGCTCGGCTGGTTCGGGAAGGGCGAGTCCTGCTCGGGGTACGCGCGGCAAATTTGCGAGGGCGCGCTATCCATGAGGCGCACATCGGGGAGGCCCCCGGGGGTCGCGACGCATACGCCGCTCCTAGCGCAAACGCCAGGTTGCGCGGCAGTGCCGCACGGCGCGAGCTCCTTGCAAGGAACATTAAATTCGCCCCCTAAATCGCACTCCGAGAGATCACTCGGCACGCAGGCTGAATCCGTGGAAGTGGGGCTTTTGTTAACGCAAATCTTGTCGCCGCCAATGCTTTTATCGCCGCCGCAGGCGACTACTTTTACTAAACGCCAGGCCGGAGTCGAGGTGGGGTTATTAATATTGATTTGGCGCAAGGTTTCAATCGGGAGAGTGTTCAGGAGGGAATAACCCGAATAATCCTGGCCAGTCCAGCCGACGTTACGCGTGACATAGACAGATTCGTCTAAGACACGAGGAGGAGGGTCGTTAATTTTGTAGGTAACCCAATGGGCGCAAGTAGCATAAGAGCCTTTGGCCTTGCTGGGCAGAGCCCGGTCGCAACGAGCCACCTGGTCGCAGACTTTCTTAAAATTGCCAGTATTCTGGTCGCGCACGGTGTGCGAAGAGACGCACTGGATCCACTCGCCGCACATCCGGTCCTGTTTTACTTGAATAATAATGTTAGAATCATTGCCATTCGGGTCCGAAGCGGCCGGGACTAAATTGCCGTCCTTGTTTTCGCTATTTTTGTAACTTAAATCCGTGGACCAATATTTGTTGGGATTATCGGTTTTTTCAAACAGCGCGCAACCATATTTTTGGCTGGCCTGCCCCGCGCAATCGCCAGCCGAGATTTTTTTGTTATTTATAAAATAATGGCGCTCGTCATTGTCCGCGTGATCCACAAACTCGGTGCACTGGTTCCACTCGTCCGGGCAAGAACCGACAAAATTTTGATAAGTTGACGTAGCGCCATAGGACCACAGGCCGTAAACCCCGTCCGCGTCAAGATATGATGGGTAGCACGGGACATTGGCCGCGAGGTCGCAAGAGTCGCCACCGCCGCAATCCGTATTCTTAACACAAAGGGCAGAGCTTTTTTTACAGTAACCAACTCCCTCTCTAAACCAGCCGCTATTTTTGGAAACAATATTTCTGACTTTCACATCCACATCCGCGCGATATTGGCAAAGGCCCTGCCCGCTTTGGAGAGGGTCTTTAAAGTAAAAGTCACCGCCGGCATTATCTTTATATTGGCCGCAAAAGAGCGCTTCCGCGTAGCAGAGCTGGTCGTTATACTCGGCCGGACTATTTTTAATGGTGGTGGTAACATATTCAGGGCCGGTCGGAGTGTCTTTTAGTTTGCCGGCGTACATACAGCCTAAATCCGGCTCGGTGCAAGTGGCCCCTTTATTGGCTACTAAAAAGATGGGCGCGGTGGAAGAAGTGTCCGCGGGGACAGTGACAGTCGAAGTCACAACCGTGCCGCCGCCGTTTTGAATCGCGATTAGAGAGAATTCCGCGGGAACGGTTTTAATATAACAACCGCTCCGCCCCACTTCGATCTGGCACTTGGGGTTTTTCTGGCCGAGTTTAAGATCTAGTGTTTTCCATGCCCCAGATAACCCGGGCATCCAAATATTATAATAGCGTTCGCCAGTGTCGCCCAAGGTATTAAAGCTGTCAATGACGCCAACACAGCCAATGGCATTTTCTCGGCACAAAAAGCTAAAGCCAGTGAGATTCACGCGTTGACCAACCGGGTTAGAATAAGCGCGGCAACCAAGCGCCGCCCCTGGCAAGTTATCGTCCGTATTATCGTCGCAAGCAGAGCTGACTTTAAGGGTATTTTTCTTGATAAATATATTTTCAGCCACTTCCACTAACCTAACATTGTCTAAATATATACTGCCATTTTGGGTGAGAGCAAAGGCTAATCTAAAATTAGTGGTAGCAGGGTTATTGCCATTTGGAGTTAATTCCACCGGCCCTAAACTATAGTAATTCCAGGTGTCGCCAAGGCTAAGCGTGCCAAAAGCTTTGGTATATAAGCCATCGGCGGAATCCAGGCGTATATCAGTGGCAACGCCGCTGCCCTTGGCCCAAAAGCTAAGAATATAGGTATTGCCAGAAGCCAGTTCTAATTTTTTAAATACCTGGCCGGCTCCGGAATACCCGAGAGATTGGCCGGCGGGCTGGGTGGACTCGCGGGTGATGCTTATAGAACCACCCAAAATTGCCCAATCTTTTAAGAGAGCGGGCGTATTGGTGGCAATGTCGCTAAGTTCAAAAGTGTTTGGAAAATCAGCCATTACTTTGACATTATTGCCGGCGTTGCCTTTGTACTCGCGACAGCTATTGGCAGTCTCGGCGCAAGCGCGGCTCTCGCCAGCGCTATTCTTAGCGTCTTTAGGCAAACCATAGTAGTAGCACTGGCCATCTTTATATTCGCCGCTTTGGAAGCAGACCTGGCAGATATTGTCGGTTTTATTCCAAAACCCGTGGTAGATGCCGTTCTCTTCAGTGCAAGTGTTCTCGTTAATAGCGGGCACATTGTAAAGCTCGGTATTATTTAGCCGGTAACGCTGGCAAGAATCCGTAACCGGAATAAGTCTAGAAAGCAAGCGATAAAAAACCCGGCCGCGGTCGTCGTTAAACTGGCGGCAATCCGGGTCAAAGGTTGGATTTTGGCTTTGCGCTTTATAAACTGCTTCAGAGCAGAGGTCGGCAAACTTCTGGCGATCCGCCAAAGTGCCATATAAATATTTAGGCGCGCCAATTTGATTATTAGGGTTATTGATAATTGGTAAATTGTCTTCAACAGCAATGTTCTCTACCAAGCGATAGGTTTTAAGCTGAATACCGGTAAGAGCCGTGCTTTCGTAAGTAATGAAATTTTTGCCAGTATTGACGCTGGAAGGAACGCAGGCGCGCAGATGCGTAAAATAATCCACCTGTTCCACTTGGTCTCCGGTAATATTGCCCACATTGGTAAACCCGGTACAGCCGGCGTCAGCAGGGGCGCAGGCTTCGCCGGAAGAGGGAATAATATAAGCCACATCTTGCCCGCCAGAGAAATTGCTGGGCATTTCGCGGTAACTGTCATAGCCCACACAAGAGGCATCGCATAAATTATCCACGCCGTATTTGCCGGGGATCGGGCGGCGATCGCCTGAAAGCGGAGTATACAAGTTACACCCCACTTCGCTCTTAATACAGGCTGATGAATACTGGCTGCAAGCGGGAGAAGCCGGCAATTGACGCAATTCTACCGGGGTATCGGGCCACTGGACGCCAAGCGCAACTTTATCAGCATCATAACAGCCCAAATACTCGGGGGCTTTTTTGAGAAACAGAGTAATGTCGGTCGAGGAAGCGTAAGCAAAGGCGCTGCAACCTTGTGAGTTAGGGGAACAACTTTCGGAAACAGATTTGTTAAAATAAATGCCATTATTAACACCCGCGTTCTGGCCCGGGCCCTGCCAACCACCATTTAGTTTGGTTAAGCTAAAATAATTACAACCCACATTTTGCGCCGAGCACCAGCCAGTGTCGAGCGTGCGGTAGATGTAAGAAGCGCTTTGATTCGTTTCGGAATTATTAAAAGTACGGCAGGTGCGAAATTCGGCCGGGCACTCGTCCGCGTCAAACTTCCAGGTATTTTTTTCGCGCGTGCAATAAGCGTAAGAGACGCACTGGCCTTTGATGTCAAAAGCCACACAAGTAGAAAGGTCGGCACAGTCTTGGTTCCTCTGCGGGATGCCCTCGCTCAAGGGCTGTGGCCCCCACACCGAAGCATTACAACGAGTAGGTTCGAGTTTCAGCACCCAATTGGGGTCAATGAGATGGCAAAAAGGCTTGTTAACCGGGTCATAAATAATATTACCGGCTTCATCGCGCAGGCAGTCGTTGAAACCTTTAACCACTTGTTCCAAAGTCCAAGGGCGGTCCGGGTCGCTAAGCTTGGCCGCGATTTCAAATCCCAGTGGCAAAACGCGGATTTGGCGCAAGACCCGGATGTTGGCGTAGCAATAACTTTTTTCGAAACATTTTTTATCCATGTTTTCAGCCACGCGAGTCGGGGGCAGAAGTTGCTTGCTACCATCCAAAGCCCCGCTCTTCAAGGCGGCCGCGATAGTGGTGGGGCTGCCAACTTCGGTTTGTTTTAAAGCTTCCACTAATTTTTGATCAGCCCGGCAATTGTAAGTATTCTGGAGGCCATCGGGGCAAGCGGCGAGTTCGCCGGTTAAATCATAGTTATCAATCGGTTTAATTAGCGCGGTTTGCAAAATGCTTTCAAAATAAATTTGCGCTTGGCGGCGCCCGCCAACAACACCCGTGCTCTCGTAGGCAGCCGCCCCGCCGCCGCCTAAACAAGCGGAAGAACCATCTTTACAGCCAATACCAAAAGGCAAAACACCTTGTTCTTGGTAATTTTTGACCATGGTACTAACCAACGTATTTACGAAAATGCTTAAAATAGTTGGCAAAACCTTAATATCCCCTTTGGAGAGAAGCGCGGCGATTTGCTGTTCGTCTTTTTCTTGTTGGGTGGAAGGCGTGTTAGACTCTAACTCTTTTTTAACATTACCAGCCGGGAGTTTAATTTGGTCGGAAATTATACCAGCCACTGGCTTGGCCCCTCCACCTTCGAGGCGTTGCAATTCTTCGCCCGCCATTTTAACAGCCACGGTTTGATCTATAAGTTGTTTAGTGCCCAAATAAATTCCAAAATCAGTTTGGTCGGCGCTGCTCATGGCCGAGTTAAACTGATCCTGAATGTCATTGCCAAAACCGCTCCAGCGGCTTTTGTGGGCTTCGGCATCGCCCCAGTTTTTGGTAAATTCGGTAAAACTACAAGACGGCTTTTGTTGGCCAGCGTCCCCGCCACGCCCGCCAAAACCGCCAAACCCAGGCATCCGGAGACCCACCTTCATGGCGAGGTCTACTTTAATATCAGGAATTTTGCAAAGATTAAGGCCGATGCCAGTGCGCTTGTCGGCCAAGGATTCTATGGCCGCGCCAAAAGCTTCATTACCGACATCGGACATGTACGACCCGAAACCTTTGTTAAACGCCAGCGCGCCTTGGCCTTTGCCGCCGGAGGCGAGCCAGACAGCGGCGTCATAAGACACTTTGCGGATAACATATGTAACCAAACGAATGACGGCATTCAAAACCGCGGTTTTTAAAATTTCCCAAATCTGCAATAAAATATCTTTGATTTGCCCGGGGATATCAGTAGCGATAGTCGCAATTACTTGAGCATGAGCAGGAGGAGGAAAGCTAAACGAGCCTAGCAAAGCGCTAAGGGATACTAAGACCAGAAGAACGCTGGCGCTTAATTTCCTAAATCGCGACATAATTTTATGGGGTCGGCGAAATATTTATTAAAGTCGTGCTCACGCTTGAAGAGCGGCCAACGCCCACATTCGCGGCGCGCTGAATTTGCTCTAGTTGCGAACGGGTACTGGTGGCCGCCAAAATTTGCCCGCCCATTAACTTTAACTGATCGTCGTTAATTTTATCGAGCGTCGCCTTGTCCATCCCTCCGGATAAAAGCAAACCGCGCAATTGCTTGGGGTCCTGCAAAATCGCCACTAGGTCGGGCGGCGGTTCTCCCAATTGCGCCGCGAGGGCCGCGGCGGTGGAAGAGGCGTCACTCACAGCGAGGCTTTGCTCGGACGCGGCCGGGGCCACGCAATCCTGGCCCTTGGGGCAAAGCGGCAGCCCTTTGGCCAAAACTTCGCGATCACTCATGCCATAACTAAAGGTATCAAATAAATATGGCGAAGTGCCATAAACATAGAGCTCGTCAAAATCGTTTATCTCGTCGTGATCAGTGTCGCGGTAACGCAAAGCATCAATCGTGGCCACTTGATTCTTGAGGTCCACCGGCGGCTCGTTATTTAAAGCCAAGGGGCCGTACATGGTATTGCGAATTTGCACTAGCCCCAGCCCAACACTTAAAAACGCAAAAACCACGAGCAACGAAAACCCGATTTTTTGCTCTTTGGTTAGGGAGTCCGGAAGGACCGCCATAATTAAAAAACTTAAGTTGGCACTTAAGTTCATTATAGCACAATTTTATAAGACAAGTAAGTGGATAACCACTTAAAAAATAAGAACTACAAAGAAGCACTTAAATCCAGCCAATTGGGCAAACTTAACTCTTGCGCGCGAGCGGTTTTGGTAAGGCCAAATGACTCTAACAGAGCCATTATTTTGCCACTATCCCCTGCCGGAATTAGAGATTTTAAATTTTTTAACAAAACCTTACGTTTACTAGAAAATCCGAGCCGCGCCAGTTTAAATAATTTAGATATTTCTTGAGAAGAGAGGCCGGGGGTTTTGGGTGTTAGCTTAATAACAGCCGAATCCACCCTCGGCACTGGCCAGAAAGACTCGCGAGGAACAGGAAAAACGATGGCTGGCTTTGAGTAAAGCTGAACAGACAAGGCCAAAAGGGACATCGCACCTGGCAGAGCGCAAATTCTCTCCGCCACTTCCCGCTGGATCATCAAAATCATTTCGCTTGGAGGATTACTAGATTCTAAAAACATTTTTATAAGCGGTGAGGTAATTTGGTACGGGATATTGGCGATGACTTTGTATGGACTCACCACCTCTGCTTCCAGCAAAACCTTCCCCTGCCCTGTCCTCGACGTGTATCCTCCCCCCTGCCCCCTCCATTGCGATGGAGGGGGAGTGGCAATTCCCCTCCCCTTCGCAAAGGGGAGGGCGAGGGTGGGGTTAAAGCGATTCAAAACATTACCCCAAATAATTTCTAAATTATTTATTTTTTTTTCCTGAATATTATTTTCCCAATAATCTTGTAACTTTTTTTCAATCTCAAAACCAAACACTCTCCCAGCTTGCTCCGCGAGCGAGAGGGTGAGAGTGCCAAACCCGGGCCCGACTTCTACCACCGTATCTTGTTTACTTAAATTCGCCACGGCCAAAATTTTATTAATTACCTCGGCGTCTATCAAAAAATTTTGGCCGTATTGCTTACTCGGCCGCAGGCCATATTTTTGGCAAAGATGCTTTAGGTGGTCGGGGTTAAAGAGTTTAGTATTATCCATAATTATTTTTTGATAATCACACCGATGTCCGCATTAACTTCAACCAAATCTCCTGTTTTTAATAATTTAGTAACGTCTCTAACGCCGATAATGCAGGGAGTCCCCAGTTCACGGGCTACTATGGCCGCGTGGCTCGTGAGGCCGCCTGTTTCGGTAACTAAGGCCGCGGCCAGCTTTATGGCAGGCAGGTACTCGACGGCAGTATACGGTGCTACTAAAATATCACCTCGCTTCATTCGCCGTATCGCGGCCGTGCTATTTTTTACAACTATAACTCTCCCCGCCGCTACTCCACGCCGGGCTATTTGCCCCCGCAGTGTATTGTTACTATTGCTCACTAAAAGTTCTTTAAATCGGCCGCGCTTTAAAAACTGGAGAGCAGCTTTACCCGCGTATATTTTTAATTTTTTTTCTTCGTAAAATAAAATGGTTATTTTTTTACGGGCGTTAATTAGTCGACCAGCTATTTTACCGCGCCTTAGACCCAGAATAATCTCTGGTATGGTTAGATACTCAATATCATTGGCACGGAGTCTTAAAATTTTAGCAATGGCTCCAAATAAATTATTACAATTATTCCGGCGACGCGCGAGTAATTTAGAAACATCTTCTTTAATATATGCGCCAACTTGGATAATTTTATTTAAGTTATTCGTGGGTTTACTATTTATACCACCAACTAACTCACTAAATAAATGCAATAGATTGCTCATGGCGTCTAAGGGAGCAGCCAGTTCTCGAATTTTGACTAAATCCCTTCCCGCCTCTCTACTGTTACTTTTATTATATTTAACTCGAGCGATTTGATCTAAAAACTTTTTTAATTTTTTACTTCGTGCCTTATATTCGACGAAAATAATTTTTATCCATGTTTTGCTACGCAATTTATTTTGGTAAACGGATTTTAAATTATTAATATCGTCTACAAGTCCATATTTTTCTTGCCAGCCATTTTTAATGATTGATAAAATACGGTATTGCGCGCCCACATATTTTTTAAACCACTTAAAAAATAATTCATCGGCGTAATTAAGGGCAACCAGCGGCGCTAAGTTGTTGCTAAAAAATAATTGGTATTGTTTGCGGCGAAAATTGATCATACTTTTAATAAATTATTCTGGTAGCAAACCAGCACTCGTATACCGATTACTCGCATTCCACATCAGCCACCCCGCGTCAGTGTATTTTTCAATCTCGTCTATTTGCGCGCGAATTTTGACTGCATCATAAACCGCCCCTAAATTAAAGGCCTGAATCCAAGGCCGCAGTTTGGCCCGCTGGCCAGTAAATTTAGGCATTCCGAGTTTAAGACCATGGGCAAATACTTCACCCGGGTGCGCGGCAGGATTTTGGAAACCTAAATGACCGCGCGGGTAATGCGAAGGGTACATCATGGGAGAAATATAATCAGTGGAGCTCACGGCGTCCACAATACGCTGACCGATATTAAGATCAAAATTATTTTTCGCTTCCATGGTTAAACCAAACATGTCGAGCGAGAGCCACACCGGCTCGTTAGCCAATTCGCTACTTAACGTTTGATAAAATTCCCGCATGATTTGGGATTTAGCGCGGCCACCCATGTTATAAACCACGCGGCTCATATCGCCGTCCGAAGGGAAGCGCACATAATCAAAATTTATTTCGTCAAACCCAAAATCCGCCACTTCCCTGGCAATATCAAAATTATATTTCCAGACTTCGCGGCGTGTCGGATCCACCCAAGAGAGGCCGCGATGGTCCCGCCACACCAAATTATCTTTATCTTTTATGGCCCAACCAGGCTTTTTGGCGGCCAAAACCGGATCCTGAAAAACAGTTTGCCGAGCAATTACGTAAATATTTTTGTCATGCAGTTTTTTTATGATGCCGGGCAAATCTGGTAATAAATTTCTCGATAAACCATTTTTCTTGGCCAGAGGCACGCGGCTTTTATACAAAATATATCCCGTGTAATCTTTGATGTCTATGATCACGGCATTTAATTCTGTCTCATCGATTAATTTTATTATCTCATCGAGTTTTTTGGGGTCGCTCGCGGAATAAGCGGTAAGATACAAGCCTTTGGCAGTTTGGGCCGGCGGCTTTGCCTTGGGTTTGTTCTCGAGTAAAAAGGCCAAGGGGCTAAATACGCTCGGCGTGGCATAACTCGTTTCACTGTTCGCGGCTTGCCACTGAAATAAAATAGCGCCCGCGCCTAAAAGCGCGGCTAAGACGGAAATTAAAATGTAATTACGCGAGGTCAACATATACTTCGCCTTGGCGCAAAATTTTTATTTTGCTATTTAAGACGCTAACTAATGTACTCGGTTTATTTTTTGTCAAGATGCCATAATCGAGCATAATATCCGGCTGATATTCTTGATTTTTAAATTGCTCGGCGAGTATCTTAGCGTCATAAATCTCACCGGCATCCGATAAATTAGCCGATGTGGCCACGAGAGGCCGACCAATTTTTTCGGTAATTGATTTTAGAAGAGGGTGCGTGGTAACGCGCAGGGCGATGGTGCCAGCCTGCGATATCACACCTCTCGCGATGCCACTGCCAATCCTCCCCCCCGCCCCCTCCATTGCTATGGAGGGGGGGACGCGATCTCTGTTTTTAAAAACTTCATCTATAATTGAATCTAAAACAGCATCTAAATTATTAAAGACCTGTAAATTATCGAATCTAATAACTTTATAGCCAGAATCTACCAACCACTTAGTGCGTAGTCTGTCCTTTTCTACTTGATCTTTATCCACATAATGCACATCACCATCTAATTCGATAACTAGTTTTGTGTCGGGTTGAAAAAAATCAACTATGTAAGAGCCTACCCCATGCTGACGTCTAAATCTGATACCGTTCAATCGCTTATCCCGTAAATGATTCCAAAGAATTAACTCGGCTTTCGTTTGATTTTTTCTAAGTTCCCGGCGTCTTACTAAGCTAGATATGTAACCAGCTATTCGCTCAAATCGAAATTCGCGTCCCCTCCCCTTAGCAAAGGGGAGGGTAGGGTGGGGTCTGGTATCGCCATCGGCCAATCCACCCCCTACCCCCTCCATTGCTATGGAGGAGGGGTGACGATACTCCCCCACCACCGTCAAAGCCCCGGGCCAATATTTTTTAGAAATTTCTTCTAACTGCTTGCTCCACGCTAAATATTTTTTTGCTTCGGCAATGCTCGGCACGACCACTAGGAGCGGCTTCTTAAAATCCCGGCCTTTAATTTTAAAAATTTTGTCTACGGCTTGTTGGTTAGTGGCATCACACCCGAGACCATACGACGTTTCGGTGGGAAAAACAATAATCTTGCCATTCAGTATATCGACGACGAGCTCGGCTAAATTACACTCGGTTAAAATTTTCATACTAAACTTCAACTTCTTTCCAAACAATCTCAATGGCATTAAAATATTCTTTGGTAAATTTTACGAGCACTTCTGGATCAAATGGCTTGCAAGTATAACAATCGACAGTAAACAGTGGCGGATTTGTTGGATAACTATAAAAATGACTACCGGAAGATTTCCAATGAATCCAACCACCATAACCCATGTCATGAGCGCTATAGGCAATGGGCTCAGATAGTACTTCCATTTTGCAAACTTCAGCAATCGCGAGTAAATATTTTTTAATTTCCTCTGGTTCAACAATCTTCTGTGTGGTACCCTCAATAATTACTCGCTGTCTAATTAAATTTGGCGCTAAATTTTTCCACATATATTAAAATTACTTACACCAACAAATTCGTAATCAATTTTATCATCATGTCTTTTTCCTTCGGGTTACTTTCGGCAACCAACAACGCTAATGCCACCAGTGTAGTATCGGAAATTTTGCGCTCACCGGTTTTGCGCCACAAATATTTATTGCGTTCCAAAAAATACACAAACAAAAGCGCGCCGGTGCGTTTATTGCCATCGGCAAAAGGGTGATCTTTAATTACGAGGTACAGCAAATTGGCAGCTTTTTCTTCGACCGAATTATAAAGCTCGACCCCGCCAAATGTTTGGTAGAGCGCACCTAAAATACTTTTAAACTTATCGCCGTATTCTTGGCCAAACAAGTCGCCGGCCTCGCCTTTTTCTATCAGCTTCAATTTTGTTTCGTCAACAAGCTTGCGAGCGATATCATAATTGAGTATGATGCTCGGCTTTTTATTTTTCTTGAGTGCGAGCGTACCTTTGTCATATTGGTAAAACAACGACAAAGACGTGGCGTAATCTTCTATCACACTCAACAATTCTTGAGTCTGCCCCGCAAGCTCTGGGCGAGCGGCTTTCTCGCGCATAAACACAACAGCTTTTTGAAGGTCATTTAGCCGCGTCTGTTGTTCTTGCAGGCGCTTTTGGTTAATGGTGTAACCTTGTACAAGATGGCTACGCAAAACTTTGGTGGCCCAAATACGGAATTGGCTGGCCTGTTTGGAATTTACGCGGTAGCCAACAGAAAGAATGGCATCGAGATTATATGCCAATACTTCATAGACCTTGCCGTCTTCGGCAGTATGTGCAAATTTTGCACATACTGAATTTTCTCTTAGCTCAGCAGAAAGAAAAATATTTTTTAAGTGTTTGCCAACAACAGATCTATCGACTCCAAAAACATCGCCGATTTGCTTTTGCGTAGCCCAAATTGTTTCCTGCTTAAAATCGCCCTTAAACTCAATCGCTCCAGTCTTAGTCTGGTACACAACAACTTCTTTTTGTTTAATTTTTTTCATAATTAGCGCTGCTCTTTAATCCACCGCAAATACGCTTCAGAGAGCGGCAATAACTTGCCTTCTAAAACACTCTCCGGATCCGTGGATTTATATTCTGTCCGGTGGTCGTTAACCATGTGGTAAGGGTGCAAGACGTAAGAACGAATCTGGTTGCCCCACTCCGCGCTTTTCCATTCGCCGCGCAGTTCTTGCCGCGCCGCGGCCTTTTTCTCTTCTTCTAATTTAAATAATTTTGATTTTAAAATCTTCATGGCCATGTCTTTGTTTTGCGTCTGGCTCCGTTCGTTTTGGCACTGAACAGTAATATTTGTCGGTAGATGCACGATGCGGACGGCCGAATAAGTGGTGTTGACACTCTGGCCGCCTTTGCCGCCGCTCATAAAAGTGTCAATGCGCAAGTCATCGGGTTTAATTTCAAGGGTGACTGCTTCGGCAATTTCGGGAATAACTTCTACCGAAGCAAAGCTGGTGTGGCGCATTTTTTCGGCGTCAAACGGCGAGATGCGCACCAAGCGGTGCACGCCGTGCTCGCTTTTTAAATATCCATAGGCATGGCGGCCAGTAACTTCAAAAGTGATGGATTTATAACCGGCTTCTTGCCCGCGGGATTCGTCTAAAATTTTTACTGGCCAATTTTGGGATTCACAAAAACGAAAAATCATGCGCACCAGCATCTCGGCCCAATCTTGCGCCTCGGTGCCGCCGCTCCCGGCATGCACGGCCACAATCGCGCCATTCGTGTCGTACGGGCCATTTAATAACAGAACAAATTCGTAGTCGGTAAATTGCTTCTCAAGTTCGGCAGTTTGTTTGGCAATTTCTGTAATCAATGATTCGTCCCGTTGTAGGGGCGGGGTTGCCCCGCCCCTGGGCGCGGAGATCGCGCCCCTACACAATTCAATAAGATCTTGCACCTGTTTTTCTAGTTCACCCCACTTATCCACCTCTCTTTTAATATCTTGATAATCTTGCGAGATAGTCTGCGCGGTTTTAGGATCTTGCCAAAATCCAGAGCTATTCATCTCGCCCTCTAATTGTTGTAATTTTATTTTTAGCTCGGGCAATTTCAAAAGCGCGGTCGTAGCCGCGATTTTAGTTTGGAGATTATTTAAGCGATCTAACATAATTTTGATACGTCATTGCGAGGAGGGAACGAAGTGACCGACAAAGCAATCTTATCATTATTTATTGCAAGGATTGCTTCGTCAGCGCCTTAACGGCGCTTCCTCGCAATGACAACGCTAAAAAATTTTATCTAAACCAACAGTCAGAACTAAAATTACAACGTTATAAACCACCACCCCCGCGAATAAATATGGCAGGGCGTGTTGTTTTTTAAAACCGAGGAGGAAGGCGATAAAAGCCGCGGTAAAAGCGCCGTTTACCGGAGTCGGGATACTTAAAAAAAGAAACAAGCCGATTAAGCCGTATTTTTCATAGCGCGCAAACTTTTTCTGGATATGATTTATAACTCGCACCCAATGCTTGCCAAATAACGCGTGCGCCGAAACCCAAGCGTGGAATTTTTCACTAACTGACAAAATAATAAAAATTGGCACCATGTTACCGACAATAACCAACAAAAAAGCCAGCCAGATCGGTAATTTAAAAACCGCGATCGCGACCGGGAGCGCGATACGCTCAGCCACTGGAACCATTGCCATGAGAAGCGTGGCAATCTCTGGTGGAAATGCCGAAAACCAAGCTACAAAAGTTTGAGCCATACTAACAGTAGTGTAATGTATTTTGGCTATCTTGACAATTATTGTGTTTGTTTGTGGATAAACCGCTTGACAATCATGCTGACTCCAAGGTATTATAGATAGCGACAAGTTTAGCAACGAGTACCAAAACTCGTACCGTTTCCAGAGCTCCCGCAAGGGAGTTCTTTTTTTTCTAGTGTTTTACTTAATGTTAATATGTGTACTATGCGGTTGCATTTTAAATAATACATTGGTATACTACGGCACGGTGGATTTGAGGGCCGAGTACGAGTGGTCTCGTAGCTAAACTTGTCATTTTAGTTCCTGGGGATCGTAACCCCCTCGGTCCACCACCAAAAAATCCCGCTTTGCGGGATTTTTTGATTGATTAAAAATATTTTTGCTTTACATCATTCCACCCATTCCCCCACCCATGCCTCCCATTCCACCCATACCGCCGGGCATTTGAGGTTCATCTTTCTTGGGCAGATCAGTAATGACCGCTTCGGTGGTGAGGAACATTCCGGCGATAGACGCGCCGTTCTGGAGGGCCGAGCGCGTAACTTTGGTCGGGTCGATTACCCCGGCTTTTACCATGTCCTCATACTTTTCGGAAACTACGTTGTAGCCAATGTTCCCGCTTTGCTTTCTAACTTCTTCGGCTACTACCGCACCATCGAGTCCTGCATTCATAGCAATTTGGCGAAGAGGTTCTTCCAAAGCGCGCTTCATGATATTGATAGCGATGGATTCCTCCCGATCCAATTTGAGAGAGTCTAAGACTTGGCTGGCGCGCATTAAGGCCACGCCGCCGCCGGGCACAACGCCCTCTGCCACGGCCGCTTTAGTAGCGCCGACCGCGTCTTCAATGCGGTGTTTGACTTCTTTCATTTCCGTTTCCGTGGCCGCGCCCACGCGAATAATAGCGACGCCGCCAGCGAGTTTAGCCAAGCGCTCTTCCAATTTCTCGCGGTCAAAATCACTGTCGGTCTGTTCAATGGCTTTTTTAATTTGCGCCACGCGGTCGTTTACCGCGCTTTTGTCTCCTTTGCCTTCAACTATAGTAGTATTTTCTTTATCGGCTACTATTTTGTGAGCCTGCCCCAGATCATCAACTTCGGTGGCGTCTAATTTAAGACCAAGCTCTTCGGTAATAACTTTGCCACCAGTCAAAATGGCAATGTCTTGCAACATTTCTTTGCGGCGGTCGCCAAATCCCGGAGCTTTAACAGCTAAAACATTAAACGTGCCGCGGAGCTTGTTTAGTACAAGCGTGGTTAAAGCCTCTCCTTCAACTTCTTCAGCGATAATCACGAGTTCTTTTTTGCCCATCTGCGCTAATTTTTCTAAAAGTGGGAGAATATCATGAATCGAGGAAATCTTTTTGTCAGTAATTAGGATATAAGGAGAGGTGTATTCAGCTTCCATGCGTTCGGCATTGGTCACCATGTATGGTGAGACATAGCCCTTGTCAAAACGCATGCCCTGCACAGTTTCGATCTCCATGCCAAAGCTTTGGGACTCTTCCACGGTAATAACGCCGTCTTTGCCGACCGCCTTCATGGCATCGGCAATTTTCTTGCCAATTTCTTGGTCGTTGGCGGAGATCGCGGCTACGTTCGCAATTTCGTTTTGTTCCACGGGCTTGGAAATTTTATCTTGTAATTCTTTGACGATCGCCTCCACGCACTTGTCGATACCGCGCTTTAAAGCCACGGGGTTAGCGCCAGCCGTAACATTGCGAACGCCTTCGGTTACAATCGCTTGGGCTAAAACAGTCGCGGTCGTAGTGCCATCGCCGACATCATCGTTGGTTTTGCTGGCCGCTTCTTTGGCTAATTCCACGCCGGCATTTTCGAACTTGTCTTCAACTTCAATTTCTTTGGCAACCGACACGCCATCTTTAGTAATAGTCGGAGCGCCGTAGCCTTTGTCCAAGACAACGTTTCTCCCTTTGGGGCCAAGCGTAACTTTGACCGCGTTAGCTACAATATTTACACCCTTCATGAGCTTGTGGCGAGCGTCGTCTCCGTAAATAATTTGTTTAGCCATAATATTTTTTTAATTATTTTTATTTAATTTACTCAACCATCGCGATAACATCGCTCTTGTCTTCTTCTTTACCGACGTACAAAATCTTGTATTCCTCTTCATCCTTGCCTTTGCCGAGCTTAACTTCTTCGCCGCCCCACTTCTTATACATAACTCTATCCCCAACTTTTAAACCCATTTTTTTAACTTCTTCTCCCGTGCCAATGGCGATAACTGTGCCGTAGGCCTTTTTTTCTTTATCCATAGTTTGGGGAAGCACGATCCCCGAGGCGGTGACTGCTTCTTCTGAATCTGGCTTAACTAAAATGCGGTCCCCGAGCGGTTTGATGTTCATAGACATATTTTTTAACTATATAAATTGTTAGTTAAAATAAGCAAATTTAATCGACCCTTATTATCACTCCTGGTGTTTGAGTGCTAAATGTTTCTGCATTTTACAGTAATAAAAAAAACTGTCAAGAGGGGTGCCGCTAGCAATTTGTCCACAGACTTTGTATAATCATTGTATTCATTCAAACTCCTGTTATTCATATGGCTTTTAGTGAAGTTGAGGCATTTCTTACTGGGGAACCATGGGTCCCATTTGAAAACCGGCCTAAGCTCGAATTACCTTCCCCGAGTGAGCGGCGAGCTCTTTTTGAAGAAGGACGTTTTGATTTGGCGAATCGGGCGCGAGCTCAAATGACGCGCGGCGTTTCTTATCGCGAATTTAAAGTAGGTTGTTCAGTGCTGGCGTGGCACCCAACCGAGGGGCCAATCCTTTATGATGCCTATAATTTTAAACCAGTAAAAAAAGAGGAGAAGGGCGAAGCCAAACGTTGCGCCGAAAGAAACGCCATCCGTTTTGCAGAACAAGACGGCTGTGTTAAAATTATCGCTATCGTAACGGCTTCCCGAGAAAAGAGTGTTAGCGAGAAATATGACCACGATGTGCTGCACCCGTGCGAAGAATGCAGGTCGTTATTTAGAACTGTTCCGGCGATTGACCAAGATACGATTGTGTATAACATTCTCGATACCACGCCGCCACTACCGGACGAGGAAATAGCCCAGCATAGAAAAGCGGTGATGGATTTTGTGGCTAGCACTTCTTTACCTCTTCCGGACAACACTATAATTCACCCGCCACTTAACACTGAATTCGATATCATGGCTGAAGAAAGAACGATGCAAGAACTGCAGGAGCTATACCGCGAAAAATAGAAGACAGTTTATTCTGCGGATGATCTGCCGAGGCCAAGAGCCAAGACTCCCCACCAGAGCATTTGGCCGGCATATAAACTCCACCAAAAATGGTCAAATAAAGCGGCTGCCAGCATGGCGGCAATAACCGCCAGCCAGAGCGGGTTTTGTTTTTTAATAAGGTTAATTATTGAGAAGCTTAAAAAAAACAGCAAAACAAAACCCAACAACCCGAGCTCGGCAAAAATTAGTAAATAAGTGTTGTGCACCTGGTCATAGGCCCAGCTAGAAAAATTTGGGTTATATTGCCGCAAGGCATATGTATAAAGCCCGGGGCCAGCGCCGAGCAGGAAATTCCGCGGAGTGGCGGATATGAGCGCAGTCCAAGTACTTACTTGAGAAAAGCGGTCATTGATAGAACGCGCTTCGAGGGGGCCAGAGCCGGAGAGCCGCGTGGTAATAAGCGGCGAATAAATTGTGGCCAAAAGTAATGCCGTGGCGCCCAAAATAAACAAATTCCAGCGCCAAGCTATTTTTTGATATTTAACAACCTCGGGAGAATTTTGACGGCGCCAAATTATTATTCCTAAATAGACTAGGCCAGCGATTAAACCAACCCAGGCGCTCCGCGAAAAAGAAAAAAATAGGCCAGCGCTAATAAAAATTTGACCGACCGCGAGCCCGAGCCGCTCGCGAACAGTTTTTACATGTAACGTTAAAATTACGCCTACTAAAAAGGCCGTTGCTAAAAATGCGCCCAGAATATTGGGCGAAGGAAAGGCGCCGTAAGCACGTAGCCACCTCTCGACTCCGCCTACAGCTGCGCTCGAGATGCCTACGGCACCAGTCTCAATTACGAAATCTCCTAAATTAGCGGCTGAATGCGCGGCGAGGCCAAGCCATTTGCTCGCCATCACGCTTTGCGAAAAAAATTGCCAAATAGCGAGTAACCCCTGCCCTACCCCGCCGAGCCAGAAAGCGTAAAGCGCGCGGCGATTTTCGCTTTGAGTCAAGGTTAACTCGTGAACTATAACAATTAAACACAGACCCTCCAGGACCCTAAAAATCGTATTATACGAAATATCGGGAAACGGACTCAAGAATAGATAAAACGCCAGTAATAAAAAAATGCTGATTAAAATAATTAAGCGAGAAAAATTTTTGCTAAGATTAATTTTTTCTAAAACTTGCGCCCAGGAGCGGCGCGAAAAAATTATCGGGAGGCCCACCCCCAAGATCACTACCCACAAAATTAATTCCGTGGCATAAAGGCTAGAGCGGCCATATTCCAGCAAACGGCCGCTAAAAAATGAGCTCTCGCTGTATATCAACCGCGTTTGCCAGGGGAGCAAAAATAAAAAGGAGTATAGAAAATATAAAATTATTTGACGGGTTTTCGTTAGATTCATATTTTCGAGCTAGTACAATTGACAAGTATTTTTTCGCTTTTCTCGTGCGCGAGCACTCGAGGCGACCCGCCTTGGGCGGGTCAAACCCGCTCGAAAACTCTCATCGCCTTAATACTCAAATTAACAAATCGCCACATTTGGCCAGCCATTTATCGCGCAGAACGCGGCGGAGGTCGTGCTCGTGAAATTTCAAAATACCATCGGCGATGATAACGTTTTTATCGGGTTTTTTGGCGGCATCTTTGAGAGCGTAAGATAATTTCATCAGCTGGATTTTTTTGGTGTCATTTTCAATAATGTTACCATAACTTCCGCGCCACATGGGCTCGGCCAGACGCTGCCACAACCCTGGTTTGCCAAGAGCGGGCGGCAGGATGGCGCCTTTGGCGTTGGGTAAAAACTTATCTAGCCAGCGGTTGGTTTTTAAAATTTGGGCGTAAAAAGCTTCGGGGTCAAAGAGCGGAATAAGGGTAAGCGCCCAGTATGCCAAGTAAACGTCGTCTGGCGCAATGGCGAGAGGAGATAAATCCAAATGTTTGGAATCCAAAAAAAATGACAGGCAAATTTTATTGGCCGAATGTAATTTGCCAATGCGCTGGAGAGTCAATTTTAAAATTAGGTTGGCAAAAAAGCGCGCTACCCAAATGCGCCCCGGAACGGTGATGATAAACAGATCAATATCGCTCTTTTCGCGGGGCGAACCGAATGCTACCGAATTGCAAACAAAGACCGCTTTAATAAAAGGGACTTGGCGGAGCCACTTGACCGCGGCCCTAGCCCTTTTAATTTTTTGGTCGCTGATGGCCACGCGCCGCCGGCGTTCCTCGACTATTGTTTCTCGGCCGCTTAAAAAATAATAACCGAATTTATTGCCAATTTTCTCCGGCGGCAGATTGTCTAATATATTTTCCAATTCTAGTTTGCCGGCAGAGGGCGGCGACCAAGCGTAGCGAAAAATTTCTTCCCTGGTTAAGGGCAGATCGAATAAATCAAAAAAACTCAAGGCCCTAATAATTGACTCTAAAAAAACACCTTGGTTCATAGTTCTTAGGTCGAAGGAGTTTCACCTTTGTCTGCTATTTCCGCTTCCTCGGAATTAAGCAAAAATACAAACTCTTCGCCGCCTATCATAACCTTCCAGCCAAAAAAATCACCGTCGCCGTGGCCCGGAGTAGCTTCTTTGGTATGGTAAATATCATCAACTTTTACTCTTTCTAAACCTCTAAGGGGGCCAAAAATTCGGCGTAAATTTTCCTGCCTGGTTCCCTGCTCAATCAAAAAGTAACGATCGGCGTGCTGCACTCCGGCAATGTTTTCTAGTTCCGATGGGAGTTCAGTATTAGTTACTACTGCTAGGCGATCGCTGTTATTAATAAACAGGTTGGCAATGGCCATATTACTGCGCAGTTCAAATTGAGTTTGCTCTCTGGCGGTTTTCCCAATAGCGGTTAAATCGGCAACGTCCACTTCTGAATTCTCCCCGCTCTCAAGCAAAGAATCTTTAATTTTAGCAACAGCCGCGCTTTCTGTCTGCTGGCGGAGAGCATCGAGTTTCGGAGAGATATCTCGTTCCCAGCTAAATTCGCGTGTGGTTAATGCCGCGCCGTTGGGACCTAAAAAATGGCGATACCGATCGGAGCGAAAACGAGCCACGTGCTCTAGGTTTACCCCCGGAATTCCTCTCCAATCCCCGCCGTGCCTCGCTTCCCCCTCCGGCCGCGGTCCACCTCGCTCCATAGAATTAGCGTTACTCATAGATTTATTTTTCTTCCGCCATAGAAGCGGCGCCTCCCAAGGCGGATTGTGAAGCCAGGTTTTTAACTACCGAAGAGCGCGTGCCAGGCTCTGCCAGCGAGGCGTCGTATACAATTAAACGATCGGCTAATATTTGTTTAACTTGATTGGGTTTTATCAATTTTTCACCACCCGCAAAAAACCCGACCCGCACCAGATAAGCATTGATCGCGTGCGCCTCGCAATCGAGCGTGGCATCAACTACTTTACCGATCTTAACGCCAGACTCTGTCACAACCGGAAGCCCCAAAAGGTTGCGGAGAGTGATTTGCATACTAAATCTCTATTTTTTAATCTCGAGCGCGGTCGCGGGCACATCCGAAACTACTGAAACTGCTAAGGCTTTATTTTTTTGTCGCGAAAAAAGAATCATTTGTTGGGCGACCATTAAGGCCGTGCTAAAAAACCAATAAAGCGTAAGGCCGGCCTGAAGCTTCATACCGATAATCACAGTCATAGCAGGCATGAGATATAACATTTGTTTGTTCATCATGGCCATCATGTTCTCGTCTTTGCCGCCAGCTCCAGCGGCCGGCGGGGAGGGTTTCCGAATCATCATTTTGGCTTGCCAGAATTGAGCGGCGCCAGCGAGCACCGCGAGCGCGATACTAGGTTTGGCGAGATCAAAAAAACCCAGAGACATTTGTTTGATTACTTCGGGATTATGCACAAACGGATACAAATTGGCCGCGAGGTTTTGGCCAGCGAGCCCATCGCGCAACACCAAGTACAGCGCGATCAAGATCGGCAGTTGGATTAAAATAGGCAAACAGCTCGTGAGCGGGTTGACCTTGTGCTCTTTGTAAAGCTTCATGGTCTCTTGCGCTAGGCGCTGTTGATCGGAGCCAAACTCTTTTTTAAGCGCGTCCATTTTGGGCTGGAGCTCTTGCATGGATTTTTGCGCTTTAATCGACGAGTTGGTGAGCGGGTACAAAACTAACCGGATAATTATCGTGATAACCAAAATTACAATGCCAACATCGTGCCCGGGAATAATATTATAGAGTACGACAAAAGCATTAAAAATCGGTTTATACAAAATTGCGTTAAATAAAGCCATGAACATAATAATTTATTATTCGGATTTAGACTCTTCGGATTTAACTTCGGAAGTAGCGTCTGCGGTTGGGGCAACGCTCTCTTCGACCGGAGCCACAACTTCTGGCGGCGCGCCCGCTTGCAGAACGTTAATGCGCCAGCCCGTGAGCTCCGAAGCCAAGCGCACATTTTGGCCATTGCGGCCAATGGACAGCGAGTATTGCTCGGGGGCAACGGTAACATTGGCGGACTTTCCTTCTTCGTTGAGTTCCACGTCCACTACTTTGGCGGGAGAGAGCGCGTGCATAACATATTCGCGCTGGTCCTCGCTCCAAAGGACAATATCGATTTTCTCGCCGCCTAATTCTTCGATAATCGTATTAATGCGGCCGCCGCGCTGTCCAATGCAAGAACCGATGGGGTCAATTTGGGGGTCAGTAGCAAACACGGCCACTTTGCTGCGCCAGCCGGCATCGCGGGCAATGCCTTTGATTTCAATCTTACCATCCTGCAGTTCAGGAATTTCTTGCTTAAAAATTTCGGCTACCATGCCGGTATGGGCGCGCGAGAGAATAATTTCCGGGCCGCGCGCGGTCATCTCAACGGCGATAACATAAAACTTCAGGCGGGCGCCGGGGCGGTAGTGCTCGTTATAAATGGCCTGATCGCCCGGCATGATGCCGGTGACTTTGCCTAAATCCACTAAAACTTTGCGGCCTTCGGCGCGCTGGACAGTGCCCATAATAATCTGGCCTTCTTGACCTTTAAAATCGCCAAACACCATAGTGCGCTCGGCCTCGCGCACTTTTTGAATAATCACCTGTTTGGCGGTTTGCGCGGCCATGCGCCCAAAAGCATGCGGGATCTCAAGCGGAATCTCCAAGACTTCGGTGATCTTAGCGTTCTTTTTGAAGCCCTTAGCCTCGGAGAGCATGACTTCGGTCTTGGGGTTGAAGCGCGGCAGATCCGCGGTTTCTTCTTCGGTTAACTCGCGATCTTCTTCTCTGGCCTTTTCCCGGCGCGCCGAGAGTTCTTCTTGGGCCTTCTCTAAAGTATCGGGGTCGATATCATCCACCACGGTTTTAATGTCCCAAGCCTGCATATCGCCCGTGTCGGGGTCGAATTTTACTTTAATGTTTTGCTGTTTGTTGCCAAAATCTTTGCGATAGGCGGCGGCAAGGGCGGCTTCGATAGTTTCCATGACGGCTTCGTAAGACAAATTTTTTTCATCGCAGAGCGACTGAATGGCTTTAGTAATTTCGGACATAAGAATTTGCGGACAAATTCTCTCCACTCGCGTGGAGCGATTTATCCATTAGTTAACGTGGCAATATTATACCACAAAATAATTAAACAAAAAAGCGACTGTGTTAACAGTTGCTTTATAATGAGTTTACTATAACAGGTTTATAAAATTATGTCAATATCGCCTAAAATATCGGTACGTAAGATATTCGCCCCAGCACGCTCTAAATGCTTGATAACTCTGGGGCTCGGGTGGCCGAATTTATTTTTCTGGCCAGATGAAATTATGGCTGTTCTAGGATTAACTTTGCTTAAAAAATCCTCGCCGCTCGAGCTGTTGCTCCCGTGATGCCCGACTTTTAAGATGTCAGATTTTAGAGTAGGGCAACCAGCACTAGACCCCACCCTCGCCCTCCCCTTTGCTAAGGGGAGGGGAATCGTTGGTGTAGTTACTGATGGCTCTCCCCTCCTTAGCAAAGGAGGGGTTGGGGGAGGTTTGGCTACACTGCAATATTTCTCTATCAACACTTGCTCGAGCGGTTCTTCGGCGTCGCCGGTAAATAAAAAAGTTTTTCCACTCGGCGCCGTTAATTTAAACACTATTGAATAATTATTACTTTCGGCGTCCGCGAGCGGCAAGCCCAAATCTTCACCCGGCGACAAAAATTCGAGCGTACTGCTCGCGATTTCCAGTTTAGCGAATCCATTGACAACCACCTGGCGAGCCCGACTCGCTTCTACAGTGGCATTAAACTCTCGCCAGTATGGATTATATTCTTTGGATTGGCCATTCAAAATAATAGTGCCCACCTGGTAGCGGCGCAAAACTTCAACGCAACCGCCATAATGGTCTAGATCCGGATGGGTGACTAATAAATAATCAATTTTTTTGTTAAACATGGGCAAGGCACGGCCTAGTTTAAACAAAATTGTTTTATCCGGGCCACAATCAACTAACATCTTTTCATCATTGCCAAAATTTATTAAACTGCTGTCGCCTTGGCCGACATCAAAAAAAGTAACGCGAAATTTTTTATCTTGCTCGTTCTCTTTCTCTAGATAGCTAACAAACAAAAAAATTGTGCTGGACAACACGCAAATAATTATAAATACCCAAAATAAATTTTTGTTTTTCTGCATAAGCATAGACAGTTTTGTCATTTCGACCGAGCCCGCAGGGCGAGCGGAGAAATCTCTGTCCAATTTATTAAGAGAGAGAGATTCCTCCTGCGACGTCGGAATGACAGGCTCTATTTGCTCGCTAACAAAATTTGATTAATCCACCCTGCACCAGGCGCGCCAACGCGCGCCGATGCAGGGCTCTGCTCTTCTCTTGTGCGCACAATTATCTCTTTCTCTACGGTAAACGCCAAAGCTTCTAAGATGCCTCGAATTTGCTCGGGGCGGTGGTAATAAGACTCAATCAAGATGGGGCCGTATTTAGTCTTAACCTCCGGCGGTTTTCGTTGGTTAATATTGGTAACCAAAAATTGCCCCTTGTCTTTTAAAACGCGATGCACTTCGGTAAAAAAAACCGCGGGGTCTTTAAGGTGCACAATTAAAAATGCGGCCGTTACTAAATCAAAGTGATTATTCGGAAACGGAAGGCTCTCGGCATCAGCTAAAATAGTTTGAATCTTATTATTTTTTTTGGAAATTTTAGAGAGCATTTGCGCCGAAATATCGAGCGCCGTTACCGTGGCCCCTAATTTTAAAAGCTGGAGCGACAGCCGCCCCGTGCCCGCGCCAACATCCAGCACCCTCTGGCCAGTTAAATCCCCAAGCGTCGGGAGGATTTTTCCTTTCTCAAAACTATCTAAAAATTTTTCTTTGGCATCATAATAAGGCGCGGCTAGGTCGTAACCGTGGGCGCTGTCTAAAAGCGGAATTTTTTTAGGCATATGATTTGACAAAATCATGCAATTTAACGAAATTGTGTCGAGTTGCGTCCTTTAAAACTCGACCCGCGCAATGTCATTTGAAGCGCGGCGCAAGTGGTCTTAATTATACCGTATCCTGCCGTTTGGCGGCAATGATATAAACCAGAAGGCCATACAAAATTAGCATCACCCACCACTCTATTTTTATTTCCACGGCCGCGTATTTTAAATTGGCGAACCATTCGACGACAAACAGAAAAGCGCGGGAGACTAAAACCACAGGCGCGCCAAAAATAATGCCGAGTGGCAGATAAATTATCCCGCCAATTAGAGACACGAAACCGCCCAGCATGAGAAACGGCACACTCCAGAGCAATAACACGTTAACCACCGGCGCTACGAGTGAAATTAACCCAAACTGATACAACATAAGAGGGAGCGTCATGACAATGGCCGAAATTGTTTGTACAAGAATATTACTGCCTTGCAAAAGCACGTCATTGCGAGGAACGAGCGAAGCGAGCGACGAAGCAATCTCTGTGTTATTGCCAAAAGATTGCTTCGTCCTCCTCCCCGCTACGCGGGTTATTGTCCTCGCAATGACGTCTGCGAAGACTGGCGATAAATAAACTAACCCAATCGTCGCTAAAAACGAAAGCTGGAAACCGGCGTCATACAATAAAATATAGGGTGAAATTAAAACCATCAGCGCGGCTGTGAAGCTTAAACCCGGGCCCATACTAGAGAGCCGCCCTAAATATTGCGCGAGTAGTACCAAAGCGCCCATGACAGCCGCGCGCACGACCGAAGCCGTAGCGCCAGTCATAATTACAAAACAAAACAAGACGAAGAGCGTGGCCCAAAATGCCTGCCGCCGCCAAAGCCCAATTAAAATTAAAATGCTCATTAAGGCGCTCGCGATTATCGTAATATTAAAACCAGACACTGCCAAAACATGCGAGAGGCCGGTACGCTGAAAGGATTTTTTTAAACTCTCTGGGAACCCGCTCGAACCGCCAAACAAAAGCCCATTTATAAAACTATTCTCCGGCTCGGCCCAAATTTGCGAGGCCGTTGAGAAAAATACGCTCCGGACCCAATATATTTTAGAACCAATAAATTTTACAGGGCCTTCATAATTTTGGCTTATTCCTGAAAGAAAAGTAACACTCCGGACATCGTTGCAAACCGCTTGAATATTGCGACTCGCCAGATATCGATCGTAACGAAAGTTATTGCTCGCTTTATATTCGGCCGCCTGGCCGGCTGCCTGACGACTCCTCGGTTTTGGTACCTCTACAAAACAACCGAAGGCCAGCGTATCGCCGTAAGTAAATTTATTGGCCAGAGATGTTTTTAACAAAATTTTTCCGTTCACGCTCTGACGCACCAATTCTATGCCCTCCCCCACTATACCAACTGTTTTAACTTTCACAACATATTCAAGGCTACTAATTTTTTCTTCGGGGTACTTGGCCACCTCGCCTGTAATGTTTATTTTCTGACCATTATAGTAACAAATATTGTTAAAATTAGCGCAATCAAAACCGGTTACACTAACGCGCCAGAGACCAAACATAAAAAATAAACAGGCCAGTAGAAAAAATCTGGCGAAAATATTTTTCCAAAATAAAATTGCGCCGGCCAATACCACAAACAGCCCGGCGTACCAATAAATACCGGGAGCAAGTGTGACGAAATCGGAAAATAGCGAACCCGCGGCGATGCCGCCTAAAAATAAAACGCAAAACGCGATGAACGTTTGGCTGGGGGAAATAATTATTTTTTTAAGCCACGCGCGCGGCATAAACTAAAATTCTCGGGGCTCGCCATTGTTCAACACTTCCCAATTTAAACCCGCGGCTTTAAATTCGCGCTCGGCGTTTGGGGTATAGGGATTAGCAGTAACCAAAAAACCATCATGGATGGGAAACATGATTTTAGGATTTATAGCGATACCAAACTCTAGAGTATGGGCTAGGTCGGTCCAGGGAGCGACTAAAGGCAAGGCGAGAATAGCAACTGGCTCCTCTGGCAATTCGTATGAATCTCCAGGGTGGAACAATTGACCAGCGATAATAAAACCAACATTGTCGCAGATGGGCATGGTTTTATAAATAAAAGCGTGTTTCTCGCCAAAACCCTTAATACTGACCGTTTTTACTTGCACGACCTCTCCATTTTTCAAAATACTAGCCACAACACCCTCGGCTTTGGCTTTAGCAACGACCGTAGGATTGGTAAAAATTTTAGCTCCAGGATTATTTTTTAAAATATTTTTGATATTCGAAATATAAAAATGGTCGCCGTGCTCATGCGTAATTAAAATAGCGTCAATATTTTTTAAATCTGGCGGCACCACACTCCACATGCCCGGATCAATTAAAATTCCGGCATCCGCTTCTTCTACTAATAAACACGAGTGGCCGAATTTGGTGATTTTCATATTTAAATTAATACCCGTTATTTTAGAATCGCTTTATATAAAATCTTACGCACCGTACATTTATCTCCAAAATGCCCAATCGCCAAAGCGCTGGCATTAAAGTTTATTGGCAACTTAATTGTTTTTATTTTTGAGGTGCGAAGAGTTATGTGCGGACTGAATTTTTTGCCAATCGAAGTTTTTAAATATTTTTTTACCCAGAGTTTAGTAATCGGATTAAAGTGCTCCCCCGGTTTAATATAAAACATTTTTTTCTCGGCTTGCCTACTCGTCAGCGGCGTGGCGGCCGCGATAATTTTATTTTGTAAGTACCTTAGTTTTTTTGTAATCTCTAAATCTAAAAAATGCATCGGCTCCCCCGCCATTACGTCACTGTTAAATCGAGTCAATTTCAGTGGCAGGCTAGCATACTCGGCCGCAATGTTTTTAACTACCCAGGCCACTTTTAATAAATTTTTTTCTGATACCACCCCAAAAAATAAAGAAATGTGGGGCAAATTATCTTTTAAATTCAAAGGAAAGGGATACCTGTCTAGATGCGAAAACTTACGACTAATTTTAACACACCGCCGCATTATATTTTTGGGCGGCAGTACTATAATATCAATCGCGTAATTTTTCATATCAACACCAACGCTTAACTAAATTTAAACCACCACACTCACTAATCTCCCCTTAACATAGATGATCTTCTTCGGCGTTTTACCTTCTAACCACTTGTGAATTTTTTCTGACTCTAGCGCTAATTTTTTGATTTCGTCTTCGGAAATATCGGGCGCCACTGTTAATTCATCGCGCACTTTGCCGTTGATTTGAATGACGATGGTAATAATTGATTCTTTGGCGAGCTCGGGGTCAAACTGTGGCCAGGCCGAATATGCAAGAGGCGTACCGTCACCAAATTTAGACCATAACTCCTCGGCAAGATGCGGCGCAAAAGGTGAAAGTAATTGAATGAGTGTTGAGTAGTGAGTAGGGAGTAGCGAAATTTGTTTGGTCATTTCATTAACCAATTCCATCAACTTCGCAATCGCGGTATTAAATCGCATCGCTTCAATATCTTCGGAAACTTTTTTAATGGTTTGGTGAAGAATAGAAAGGGTTTGCCTTTGCGAGACCTCCCCCCACCCCTCCTTTGCTAAGGAGGGGGGAGCGAGCCCCCTCTCCATCGCAATGGAGAGGGCGGGGGGTGAGGATTCGCCTATCTTCTCCTGCAACCCCCATACCTTCTCTAAAAACCGCCGCACGCCAACTAGGCCGTTGGTATCCCACATCACGGCCTGATCAAACGGGCCCATAAACATAATATAGCAACGGAAAGCATCGGCCCCGAATTTTTCTATCATTTCGTCCGGGTTAATTACGTTGCCGCGCGATTTGCTCATTTTTTCCCCATCCGGCCCCAAAATCATGCCGTGGCTAGTGCGTTTTTTATACGGCTCGCTCGTGGGCACCACGCCAATATCAAATAAAAACTGATTCCAAAAACGGGAATATAATAAATGCAAAACAGTGTGTTCCATACCGCCATTGTACCAATCCACTGGAGTCCAGTACCGTAATTTTTCTGGCGAAGCAAATTCTTTATCGTTGTTGGGATCAGTATAACGTAGAAAATACCAAGACGACCCGGCCCAGTTCGGCATAGTGTCAGTTTCGCGTCTCGCCTCTCCACCACAGCGTGGGCAGGTGGTGTTTACCCAACTAGTCATGGTCGCGAGCGGCGACTCGCCCGTGTCGGTGGGCTGGTATTTTGCGACGGCGGGGAGTTCTAACGGCAATTCACTTTCGGGGAGAGGAACCCAGCCGGTATGTTTACTCTGTAAAAATAAATCTAATAAAACTGGAATTTCAGGTTCAACCGTAAAATGTTCGTAGCCAGAAACTGTTTGAACTTGCCAGCCCTCTGGTAACACGTCGTGACCAACGGAATGAACACTTGGATCATCGTTAGAAAAAATTGCGTTGCCACTAAAAACCTTATTTTTTATTTTCTGCCAGTCAAGTGGTGCGTTCCAAAACGATTGAACTGTTGAATAATCTCTCTCTGGTTTCTTTTTCTTTTTAATCTCAAGATCCTCGTCGGTCAATGTTGCCAGCGCGGGCGCAACCAGATAAAGATAACCAATTTTATTTTTTAATTTTTCTAATAAGTGTAAGGCTGCTTTGCCACCAAGGCTGTGACCAACAATAACATCATCTTCGCCAAGCTGTTTAGCTAGAGGCAATAATTCTTCAAGCCATTTTTCTAATATCGGCCTATCGGTAGTGGTCATTGTTGGGGTCATCACCTCGAAGCCTCTTAATTCTAATTCTTTCTTTACCCAAGGTAGCCAATTTTTATCAGCTCTGCCCGTGAAGCCATGAATAATCAAAACTTTCTGCTTTTTATTTTTACAATTCTCGCAATACACCAGCGGAATCGGCTCGCCCCAGTAATGCTGGCGCGAAAACACCCAGTCGCGCAGTTTGTAATTTACTTGTCGCTTGCCCCACCCTTTGGCTTCAATGTAATCCATTATTTTATTTTTTGCTTCCATGATCGGCAAGCCGTTGAGAAACTCGCTATTTACCATGGCACCAGTTTCTTCCTGAACCTGCTCTGGCTTGGTGATTGGCGATGCATCGCCATCGGGCCCAACCACCACGCGGATAATCTCCAGGCCCATCTCAATCGCAAATTCAAAATTGCGTAGATCGTGACCAGGAACGCCAACCAGGGCGCCAGTGCCAACATTGCCTAAAACAAAATCACTCACATACATTGGCATCTTAAACCCAGTGAGCTGATTAATCGCATACCAGCCGGTGAACACACCCGTTTTTTTCTTTCCGGCCTGGGCGCGCTCCATATCGGTCTTTTTCTTTGTTTCGGCAATATATTTTTCGACTTTAACGCGCTCTGGAAACTTTTCTAAATTTTCGATTACAAACTTGCCATCGGGAGCCAGAGCAATAAACGTAGCGCCAAAATTTGTATCTGGCCGCGTGGTGAAAACAGTAACCGGCGCGCCCGATCCTTCAACTTCGTATGTAATGTTTATGCCTTCGCTCCGCCCAATCCAGTTCTCCTGTTGCACGCGCGCGGGGGTAATATAGTCAACGGTTTTTAAGCCCTCCAAAAGCTTGTCGGCATATTTGGTAATCGCGAGCATCCACTGGTCTTTATCACGCTGTTCAACCGGCGTGCCACAGCGCTCGCAACAACCATTTATCACTTCTTCGTTCGCGAGGCCGGTTTTGTCCTTGGGGCACCAATTGATAGGCAGATTTTTCTTATAGGCCAAGCCGTGCTTAAAAAACTGTAGAAACATTTGTTGTGTCCATTTATAATACGCGGGGTCGGAAGTATTTACCTGGCGCGACCAATCAAAACTATACCCCAGAGCTTTGAGCTGACGGGTAAAATTCGCAATATTTTTAGCCGTCACCTCCGCGGGCGGCCGACCCGTCTTAATCGCAAAATTTTCAGTCGGGAGGCCAAAAGCGTCAAAGCCAATGGGATATAAAACATTGTAGCCTTCCATGCGACGCTTCCGGCTTACAATGTCCATGGCCGTAAACGGCCTAGGATGGCCGACATGCAGGCCTTCGGCCGATGGGTAAGGAAATTCTATGAGAGAATAAAACTTTTTTTCCGCATGCTTAAAATCTTCCGTAACTTCAAAAGTTTTCTGGTCTTCCCAAAATTTCTGCCATTTCTTTTCTATCTTATGAGGATCGTATTTTTTTGGCATAAAACAAAATAATCAATGCGTTGCATCTAAATCGTAGTTTAGCTTATAACTGCGAGGAAATCAACCCCTTTATTTGTTAAACAAATCCATTAACTTGGGATGTAATTTGGGGTTGGCGATAACCATATCTTTCCGCCCGCGTTGCCAAATATTACCCTCGCAATCGGTGGCGCGCGCGCCGGCTTCAGTCGCTATCACGAACGCGGCCAAAAAATCATGGTACATTGGCCCGTTTTTAAGCACCGCATCCATACGGCCGGCGGCCACATAGCAAGCCCCGAGCATACTGCCGTAATTAAAAATCCATTTGCCGCGCTCCCCCATTAAATTATTATAGAACCGCAGATAGTCTGGGTATTTTTCGGAATCATAAGGCGAACCAGTGTTCATGTGGCCCGGGCTAAAATCCATAAAACTATTCTGCACATCATCGTTTTCGTTCACAGTAATTTTTTTATCATTTAAAAAAGCGCCCTTCCCAGCCTCGGCAAAATACAACTCATCGTTCATGGCATCGTAAATCGCTCCCAAAAAAGGCTGGCCATTTTTTGTAATTCCGATCATCACGCACCAATGAGAAATTTTATTGGCAAAATTTCTGGTGCCGTCAATGGGGTCTATCACCCACGTGTACTCCGCGCCAGGATTAATTTCGCCGGCACGCTCTTCGGTAATAATGCCGTGGTCCGGGAATTTTTCTTTTATTTTGTTAACCAAAAAAATTTCCGTTTCTTTATCGGCAACTGTCACGATGTCAGAGGGGCTGGATTTATAGGCGTGCGCAACGCCCTCTAAATAATAACCTTTAGCCAAAAACCCAGCTTCTTTAATAATGTCTTGAAGAAATTTTTGCATAAAATCAATTAAATGGCCGTACCGAGTGTGGCCATTGTATCTCAAAAAAACACTTTGATTTTAACGATACACATCTTTCCGGTGGCCGATAGTAGCAAGCAAGGCGGTTTCCGGAGCCACAAACATAAACAAAACACGATATTCCCTTGTAATACGAAAAGAAAACGCCGCCGTTTCACCTTTTAATTTTTTGGTATGCAAACGCGGATCACGCCAGCTCGTTTTAAAAAACAGTTCCTGCTCTCTAAATTTATCCTGGATATTCAAGGGCAACTTATGAAAACGCTTATAAAACTCTTCGGCGTACAAAATTTTCATAATGCGGTGCGTACCCGCCCCGCCCGCCAATCCTTAACGCCGCGCTTAAACGAGGAACGCAAACTGCGCGGCTCGCGGTAATCAATAAACGAATCTTGAGGAAACGTAACGGCCAGCTCCTCCAGAATATACTGAGAAAACTCAGTAAGTGACAAACCATAATTTAACGCCAACCGGTTCAGGCGTTCTTTAGTTGGTCTGGCTAGGGTAACCGTAACATTAGAAAAAACCATATTTTTTAGGGAATTAAAATCTAATTGCCTTTACATACCAGTAGTATAACAGAAATATACAGCTCGTCAACCGCAACCGGTTACCGTTGGCATCTCGGGCAAAAATGCGTCCCTCGGCCAGCAATTTTAATTTTTTTAATTATTTCCTCGCATTTTTTGCACTTTTCTCCGTCTCTGTCATAGACATTTAAAAAATCCGTATAATTGCCTTTTTTACCACTCGAATCGAGGAAATTACGAAACGTCGTACCGCGATGTTTAAGGGCGGCGCGCAGAATTTTAGGGATCGCCAAAAATAATTTTTTTTGTTCTAATTTGGTAACCGCGCCAACGCGCCGATTAGGACGAACGCCGGCGGCAAAGCAAACTTCGTCCACATAAATATTCCCGAGTCCGGCGATAAGTTCTTGGTTTAAAAGCAGGGCTTTTAGATTTGTATTCTGACGTTTTTTAAAGAGTAAAGAAAAATATGCAAAAGTGAATCCTCCCCCTGCCCCCTCCATTGCGATGGAGGGGGGTCGCGATTTCCCTCCCCTTCGCAAAGGGGAGGGCGACCCGCCCGAATCGCTACGCGAAGCGTTGCGGGCAGGGGGTGGGGTCTCGATCGGTTCGGGACCAAATTTTTTTAGCGCTCTCTCGACGTCCTGCGCAGTTGCTAATTTCATGTAACCAAACAAACGCAGGTCGTTAAAAAATAACTCTCCTCCATCTTGGAACGCAAAGGCGATACGCGTATGCTTATTCGGTAGGCATTCAATGTCGCTTTCCGACAATTTGTGCCCGCCGGCCACGATTTCCACCCCGCCCTTTTTTTCCCGCTCATCACCGCCATAAAGGCGGGATCCCGCCACGAGGCGGTGATCACCGCCATAAAGGCGGGATCCCGCCACGAGGCGGCGATAAATTAACTGGCCGGTCATTTTAAGATGTACTAACAAACTTTGGGCTCCGTGCTTCAATCTAAAAATCATCAGCTTCCCGCGCCGATCAATGTCTCTAAAACTATTGCCCGTGAGAGCTTGAATAAATTTTGTACTCTGGCCGCCAACGCTCGTTTTTTTATAAACCTTAACTTGAACAATTTTTTTGTTCAAGATTTTATGGCGCAAGTCTTGACGAATAGTCTCTACCTCTGGTAGTTCGGGCATAGAATTACACTGTATCAAAATTACAAAATTTCGCAATTAAAAAATCCCAAGAATTTAACTCGGGATTTTATATCATAAAACAATAATTATAAACTTTTTGCCATAAACGCCTTTAATTTTTCTTTGGGCATGCCGCCGAGAGTTTGTTCAGCGACAGCGCCGTTTTTGAACATAATAAAAGTAGGAATGCTCATGACGTTATAGGTTTGAGCGGTATTCGGATTCTCATCCACGTTTAATTTACCAATTTTAATTTTGGTTTTATCGAGTTCGCTAGAGAGCTCGGCAACAATCGGGCCCATCATCCGGCAGGGGCCGCACCAGGGCGCCCAAAAATCCACAAAGACGGGCACAGCCGATTTTAAAACTTCGGCGTCAAAATTAGCGTCAGTGAAAACATTGTCCATATTATTTAACAAAATTGATTGATTGGATTGATTGTAAGGTGGTTGATATTTTATCAAAATTTTGGTTTTAGCTCAAGACCAGCTTTTTCTCTTTCTTTTCTTCTTTATACGCTTCGAGAACGTCGCCCTCTTCGATTTTTAATTTACCTTCAAACTGCAGGCCGCATTCACTGCCGCTGGGGATTTCGTTCACGGCCTGTTTGCCGCTCTGAAGCTGGACCAATTTGCCTAGGCCAATAATCTCACCATCACGTTTAACACGCACTTTGGCTTCTTTAACCAATTTACCGCTTTCGACGCGAGCGCCGACGATCATAACTTTTTTATCACTGCGGAATATTTGCAAAACTTTGGCGTTACCAAGTTCGGTTGTGATGAGTTCGGGATTTAGTAATTTCTGCAATTCTTCTTTAAGATCATCGAATAAATCGTAAATAATTTTGTGCTGCCTAAAAATAATATTATTTTTTTGAATCATTTCAAAAGCGACCGGAGTAGTGGTGGTATTAAAACCGTAAATAATAGCGCCGCTCGCCATGGCTCTCTGAACATCATCCGCCGTGATATTGCCCAGGCCCTTGGCCACGATTTTAACGCCCACTTCTTCGTTTTTAATCTTTTCAATAGAGCCAACGATGGCTTCGAGCGACCCAAGAGTGTCGGCCTTAATAACCATGTTAAAATTTTTGTGGCCTTCTTCGGCCGCGGCCTCTTGCTGGGCGGCGGAAACGCGCTGTTCGGCGCCGGTTTGAGTGGCGCGTTTAGCGCGAACGTCCACGACCTCGGCCGAGTCAGCCTGGCTTAAATCCAAGACATCGCCGACTTGAGGGGCAATTTTAAAACCTAAAATGCGAACTGGGGTAGAAGGAGGGGCGGCGGTAATATCTTTACCATGATGATCTTTGAGCGCGCGGGCTTTGCCATAAATTTCGCCATTAATAACGAGCGGGTCGTTCACGCGCAAAGTTCCGGTTTGGACCAAAATAGTCGCGACCGGCCCTTGACCCTTATCCACATGAGCTTCAATAACCGTGCCGGCGGCCGGACGAATGGGGTTGGCCTTGATACTGCCCTCGTTAACAGCCGCGACCGCGAGCAAAGCATCGAGAAGCTTATCAATATTTTTATTTTCTTTGGCCGAGATTTCTACCATGGGAGTGTCGCCACTCCAGTCCTCGGGAATAATGTTGTGCTGGGCTAAATCGTTTTTAACTTTTTGCACATCGGCTCCAGGTTTATCGATCTTATTTATCGCAACCACGAGAGGAAGTTTGGCGGCCTTAATAATGTTAATGGCTTCCACGGTTTGCGGCTTGACAGAATCATCGGCCGCTACCACCAAAATGGCGATGTCCGCCACTTTGGCGCCGCGGCTCCGCATGACTGTGAAAGCTTCGTGGCCGGGAGTGTCAATAAACGTTAGAAGTTTTTTGGCTTTGGTTTTGGGGTCAGTCCAAACAGTTTGATAAGCGCCGATGTGCTGGGTAATACCACCGGCTTCGGTGGCCACCACATTGGCACTCCGAATGGCGTCGAGTAACTTGGTTTTGCCGTGGTCCACATGACCCATAACCACAATCACGGGTGGGCGGGCGTCCGTGGCATCGGCTGTCAAACGCGTTTCGAGCTGGGCCACATGTTCGGAACTGCCTTCACTTTTATTTTCGGTAACAGCCGCGACCACGCTAAAGCCTAAATCACCGGCAATAATCGTCGCCGTATCACGGTCAATATTTTCGTTTTGGTTTACCAAGATGCCATTTTTCATTAGTTCCACGATAAGGGCATTCACCGGTGTTTGCAAGATGTCGGCCAGGGCGCGCACGGTTAATTTGTCGGGAAGGGCGATGGTCGCGCCGCTCGCCTTGCGGGCTTCTTTTTCTTTTAGTTTTTCTTTTTCTTTTTCTTCTTTTTCACGGCGCTCTAAAATAAAACGAATGCGGCGCCAATCTTTTTGGATCTGGGTGGCTACTTTGTCATCTATTTTTATGGCCTTGGCGCCAATATCAAAACCAAACTCCGGGAGGACAGACAAGAGCTTTTGGGGGTGGATATTTAGCTGGCGAGCAAGTTCGGAGACATTCATGAGTAAAAAAACTATAAGCCTTATTTAAATTTAGGCTAATCTGCGACTATTATATAGAAGAAACGAGTTTAAGTCAATGGAAGGTATGACATGAAAGGCATGCCGGTAGGACATTTTAACTTCCGGTTGACATGAAAGGCACACAGTTTGACAAAATTCTAATACTACGCTATACTAAGTCGTTCTTTGAAAATAATTGTGGTGGGGGGAAAAATGGCCAAAATATGGCTTTTTTTGTAAAATTCGCCATTTTTCCCCCCACCAATTCACCACAACCTTCACAAGAGCGCGTAATTCGGCGGGGAACGCTCTAGACAAGGATAGGACATGAAATGGAGCCACATCAAAGAACTGCTCGTCCGCCTCGTCGGCCGCGAGCGCAACCCCGGCACCGATGACAACCCCGAACGCGAGCAGAGCAACGACGGCCAGCCCCACGAGGTCGACGTCAGCGAGCTCCTCGGTGCGCTCTTGGGCGGCCTGGCCCACGTGCGGAGCACGCCGTTCGTGATCAAGATCACCGTCATGGCCGGTGGCGCGGATCTCTCGCAGTCCAACCTCGAGGGCGTTGTCTTCGACCAGGAGTCCGACCACCCGTGGCGCACGCGGTGGGTCGTCGGCGGCGGGCTCGTGCTCGCCATCTCGGGCTGTACCACCTGCCAGCGCGAGAAGCTCGAGGTGGTCAACTTCGCGACCCACGACTGGGCGCTCGCGGAGACCCGGCGCCCGCGCCCGATCCGCATGGATGACGTGGCCAAGCTCACGGCCAAGCTCATCCAGCGCGGGGAGGACGTGCGCGCCCTCGCCGAGCTCGTGACCGAGGCCCAGCGTCTCTTCACGACGCTGGCCACGAAGGAGGAGCCGGCGCAGGCCACCAAGAGGCGCGGCCGGCGCTGAACGGTCGAGGGGCAGTGGTGCGCGACGAAGAACCAATTCGTCGTCGCATCACCTTTTTGCGATAATTGAATCTAAGTTAGTTAACAACTTAAATTATCATTATCCCAAGAAGGTGACGACGAATTGAAGAAATTATATTAACCCTGCACCGTTCTGGTGCAGGGTTTTTTATTTGCCCGGTTACTTGCTTTTTTTTATTTTTGCGATTATTCTAGTGGTATAAATATTTATTATGACCCCTCTCCCTCCTGATTTCCTCCTCATCAACAAACCAGCGGGCTGGACCAGTTTTGACGTGGTGAATTTTATTAGAAAAAAAGCGCGCGTCGATTCTGGAAATAAAAAAATCCGTGTGGGCCACGCGGGCACGCTTGATCCGTTCGCCACCGGCCTCTTAATTGTAGGCGTGGGGCGGGAGGCAACTAAAAAATTAGATGAATTTAAAAATTTGCCCAAGACTTATCTGGCCACTATAAAATTGGGAGCGACCAGTGATACGGGAGATGTGACTGGAGTAATTACCGAGACCCCACCCTCGCCCTCCCCTTTGCTAAGGGGAGGGGAATCGCCCTCCTCCATCGCAATGGAGGGGGTAGGGGGAGGATTCGCCTTTGGCAAGGAGGGGCTGGGGGAAGTTTCGGAAAAACAAATCAAAAAAATCTTAAAACAATTTCTTGGCAAGCAAAGGCAAATTCCACCGATGTACTCGGCTAAAAAAATTGGCGGGCAGAGATTGTATAAATTAGCGCGCGCCGGAAAAACTATTAAACGAGAGCCGAGTGAAATTGAAATTTATAAAATCAAATTGCTCTCTTATGATTGGCCAATTCTAAAAATCGAAGTAACGTGCGGCGCGGGGACGTATATCCGTACTCTGGCCGAAGACATTGGCAAAAAACTGGGGACCATGGCCTACTGCCAAGAACTAACCCGCACTAAAATTGGTCCATATGCGCTAGAGCAAACCACTGATTTCCGAAGCAAGTCGCCAGCAGCTTGACAACTGCCGCTAACACTTCTACTATTACCCCTAATTCAACCGCAGGAGGACGCCCATGACAACGAAAGGAAAATGCGGCGTCCCCAAGATGCCGCGGCAAGCGCCGCGCCCGCGACGTATCCCCCGCTTCTCGCGCCGGGTGATGCCGAAGAAGCGGCTCCGGCGTTTGCGCGCTGAAGCGCGCAGAAAGCAGCGCCGGAAAAAGGCGAAAAAAGAGAAAGGAAGAGGCTAAAGCCGAAGGAGGACAACGACCCCAGGAAACTCGATGTGGCCCTGCCGTACATACGCCCGGCCGCTCTTCTCCGCGGGGTCCACATCACTTTTAAACTTCGGCCCATTTTATTAAATGGACCGATTTTAATTAAATTTGACAAAAACCGACATTATTTCTAATATATCTCTAGGGTAAAGACATTAATTTTTTCTTATGCCACGCCTAGAAATTCCCATAATACCAGTGCCGGGCAGGACACCTAATGGAGAGATGGAGCGCCGTAATAGAATCGAACGCGGCGAGGTTGATGTTGACACCAGGCAACAACCAGAAATCCGCGAGGCTCCGCACGGTCGCACCGCCGAAGAATGGAGACAGTGGCAAGACCATATCAGAAAACACCCCGAGGACGACCCCAACAAGAATCCAAATGCTGAACGCGGCGTTGCTTACTTGTAATTCAATCCACCACTTTCGCAAGATCTAAACCCTCATAAAACAAGGGTTTACCGTGCCTTGACTACCCCACTCCACTTATGATATGCTTAAGGCATAATTAATTAAAAGTTTTGGGGATAGTCCGAATAGGCATTTACAGTTTCTGAATTTGCCTTTACCAAGCCAAAAATTGCTTAAAACATGTACAGACACAACTCTTCATGGGCTTTAAAAACCTCTGAAGCGGCCTAAACCGCCGCGTGTTTTGCATAGCGAATAAGCGCTCTTCTGGCTTTTGGATAGTTCCTCAAAATTTTGAGGAACTTTTGTTAACGACCAGAATTTTCAAGACCGCTTAAGCGGGCGCAGAAAATTATGTGTCAGCCTGCCTACCGGCAGGCAGGTTAACAATCCGCCTGGGGCGGGATAATTCAAATAATTTTTATTCATTATGCCAATTAAGTGGATAATTGCCGGCATTGTGGCCGCGCTTTCGGGGGCCTTAGGCCTCGCGGTAGGTTATTATTTGCGCAAACAAATCGCGCGCGGCGAAGCTAACTCGGTAGAAGCTAAAGCCGAAACCATGCTTACCGAAGCGAAAAATAAACAGCAGGGTATTATTCTGGAAGGTAAAGAAAAGGCGGTGCAAGCGCTCGACGAAGTGAAACGCGAAGAACAACGCCTGCGCCAGGATTTGCAAAAAGAAAAACAGCGCCTGGAGCAACGCGAAAACACATTTGACCAAAAGCTCTTGGAAATCCAAGACAAAGAAGCCAAGCTGGTGGAAAAAATCGAACGCGTCAAACAAATCAAAGTAGAAATAGAAGGGCTCCGCGACCAACAAATTACTAAATTGCAAGAAGTGGCCGGGCTCTCTAAAGATGACGCTCGAGACGAGCTGTTAAAAAAGATCGAGGAAGTTAGTAAAACCGACCTCTTGGGGCGCGTGATAAAACTGGAAAAAGAATCCACCGAGGTTTATGAAGAAAAAGCGCGCGAAATTCTCTCGGACTGCATGCAGAGGTGCGCTTCGTCGGTCGCGGCCGAGAACACGGCCACGATAGTCAACATTCCGAGCGAAGAAATGAAAGGGCGTATTATCGGCAAAGAAGGCCGCAATATTAAAACCATTGAAAAACTAACGGGCTGTGAAATTGTGATTGACGACACGCCAGATTCTATTATCATCTCGGGCTTCTCCATGATTCGCCGCCAAATCGCGCGCTTAGCCCTGGAAAAACTGATTGCCGATGGCCGCATTCAGCCGGCGCGCATTGAGGAGTTTGTGGAAAAAGCCAAGCAGGATTTATCGCTCGATATTAAAAAAGCGGGCGAAGAAGCGCTCTATAAAATGGGCATTACGGGCATTGACCCAAAACTCGTTAATATTGTCGGCCGCCTTAAATATCGCACCAGCTATGGGCAGAGTGTCATGAACCATTCAATGGAAGTTGGCTATGTGTCTGGTATGATCGCTAACGAACTTGGCCTTAATGCCACGCTCGCCAAAAAATGCGGCTTCTTCCATGATATTGGCAAAGCCGTGGACCATGAGACGCAAGGAAGCCACCCTGAAATTGGCCACCTGATCCTGAAGAAATTCAACATGGACGAGGACGTGGCCCAGGCCGCCCTAACGCATCACCACGACAAACCATATAACATCTACTCTTCTATTGCCAAAGCCGCGGACGCGATCTCGGCCTCGCGCGTCGGAGCCCGCCGCGATTCGTACGAGCAATATGTTGCCCGCTTAGAAGACCTGGAGAAAACTGCCAGCTCGTTTACTGGTATTGAAAAGGTTTATGCCATTCAAGCTGGCCGTGAGGTGCGCATTTTTGTCCGTCCTAATGAAATTGACGATTACTCGGCCTTCCAACTCGCTAAAGATATCGCGCACAAAATTGAACAGGAGCTTAAATACCCGGGCGAAATCCGCGTTACTCTGATTCGCGAAACCCGCGTGGTCGAATACGCGAAATAATTTGAAAAATTATGATTCAGGTGCCTGCAGTGTACCAGAGGTCGCCTTAGGCGACCGACTGGTACACTGTGGATAACTAATTTGCGCTAATTATAGCCGAACTTTGCGTCTAGTGCTATAATGACCTTGTCATTCTGAGCACATTCGCTACGCTCAGTGTAAACTCCGCGAAGAATCTAAGGGCAAACAGGCAGAAAAAAACGCTTAGATCTTTCGCTTCGCTCAAGATGACAAATAATATAAATATTTTATTTTTAAGCTAAGTTCTATGAACAAAGCAGAGTTGGCCCAGGTGTTGGCCGAGAAATTAAATGTCTCTAAAAAAGAAGCCGAGGATATGCTTAATATGTTTGTGGATGTGGTGATTGAGCAGTTAAAGAAAAACGAAGAGGTGGTGTTGACCGGCTTTGGCGCTTTTAGCGCCAAGATGCGCGCGGCCAGAACCGGCGTGAACCCTCAAAACCCAACCCAAAAAATTCAGATCCCAGCGGTGCGCGTGCCTAAATTTAAGGCTGGCAAAGCACTCAAGGACGCGCTTAAGGCTACTTAATTCTAGCTCTATATTTTATAATTAAAACCCTCTAAATTACAGAGGGTTTTATTTTGAAAATTAATTCTTAATTAATTTTATTCTTAATCAAGAAAATATGGAAGTTGCAAATGCAGCGACCGCGCCAAAATTACCCGGGTCTTGGGAATTATTTAAAAGCTCTTGGCAAACACTTTTGAATAATCGAAATTTGTTTGCCTGGCCAATCGTCATAGTATTTCTGATTGATTTTGTTTTTGGGATCGCGGAATATTTTACCGCTAGCCCGGCCATGATGTTGGCCAGTTGGTTGGTGGGGAAATTAGCAGAAATTTGGGTGCTAGTGGTAATCGCGAAAATAATAAAAGATCTCCACAGTAAAACCGGGGCCACTACCAACTATATGCAGGCGGCCTTGGCCTTACTCCCGGTAGCCACGGTGACAGCCGTCATTATGGGCCTTCTTAATGGCCTATTATACTTCGCGCTGATTGTGCCGGGCATTATCTTTAGTTTTTACTGGGCTTTTACTTTGTTCGCCCTAGCCGTGACCGACAAAAAATATAAAGCGGCCATGAACTATAGCAAATACTTAGTAAAGGGCAGAGCGGCGGTATTATTTGGATATATGCTATTTTTTGCTATCGTCGGCGGGCTGATCGCACTCCTTCTGGTGGCGCCGGTCTTATTGATAGCCGGAACGTTTGAACAAAATTTGTTAGTTGAATACTTGAATAACAACTTGGCCGCGGGGGTCTATGTTTTGGCGATTGCCGAGATATTTACCGCTTTTGGCTTAATATATACCGCGAAATTATACTTAGCGTTTGAAGAAACCAAGCCGGCGGTGACAGCCACCCCAGTGGTGAAAGTTTAAAAAAATTTGGCTAAGCGGCCTTAGCCATTTGGGTTCGCTCTTCTAAATCAAAGTCTTCTCCAAGTTTCTCCAGCAATTTATTATCAAAAGCGCCGCAAGAACTTAAATAACGGCGAACCTCGCTGTAAACCGAAATATCTACCGGCTTCTTGCCAAAAGCGTAATCAATAAAAGCTTCGCCGCCGGCTCCCAGCCCTTTTCTATATTCTTCTTCGTGCGCGCGCAGTTGCGGCGTATCAGGGAGATTAGGCGGCTCCCACCGAAAAGTATAAAACAGATCAATTTCTGATTGGCTAAAAATTTTATCAAACGCGCGCAAACAGCCGCGTTCCGCGTCGCGTTCCAACAGTTGCGCTGGTAATCGCGCCAGCTGTTCCCGCTCAATTTGCTCGTGAACAGCAAACTTCGGCAATAAGCTTCCAAGCAATGCCTGCAAAGTTTCGGGGGTCTGTTTCCCGGTGAGAATATTTTCCGGTTCGTAAAAATTAACTAGCAGAGCCTCCAGCTTAGGATCGCGAAACTGGGCGGCATGCCGCAATTCGTGTAGCAACATGGCTACTTCGCGAGGCGAACGGAGCGGCGGAATAATTATAATCTCGGGATCAAGCTCCCACCCGCATTGTTCTATCGTGCTATCAACAATCACGGGTACGTGGTGCGGGTTAAATTGATCCAACAATTCAACAGTAGCGCCAGTGTCCGGGTGTTCCAGGATGCAACTCCGCAAACGCTGGCCGGCATAAGGCTCCAGCCCCGGAGCTTCCGACACCTCAAGCCTGGTCGGAGTGGTTTCCATTTCTACTGTTACCCGAGCGCGCACTTGGCCATGTAAATCGTGAAATTCATAGTAGTGCGTGGCTGTCTCCGGCGCTGGTCTTGCCTCGGGACGCCGGGCCAGCGCTGGTCTTGCCAGAGGCTGGGTTTCGGAACCCAATTGTTCGTACATAAATGGCTAATTATATTTTTAAATTTAAGTTAGTGACTTAGCTAGAGCGTATCTAATCATAAAATTACCACGAAGGCAAGCGCCAGACGCCCAGCCCAGTGCAGTTGACTTTTCTTAAAAAAAAATGTACACTTTGCTATGTTCGCTGAATTCGGTGGCTGTGCTATCCGAAGCTTTAGCGAAGTTTGCCTCGAGCGAAAAACGGCTTGCCCTGCCTACCGGCAGGCAGGCGTCCGTAGCTCGCCAGGGCGAGCGTAGGACGGCCCCATCGTCTAATGGTTAGGACATTTCGCTTTCAATGAAAAAATACGGGTTCGATTCCCGTTGGGGCTACCACGATAACACAGGTTCAAGTGACCGAGAGGGCTTGGACTTGGCAGATCACGCAAAAGACATCCGAAATGGGTGTTTTTTGCTATCTAATTTTAAGGTTTACTTTTTGGCTTAAAAATGATATTATGTTAGTGTTTTTTGAGAAACCTGATTAATATTAACGTGCAAAAAATCACCGATCAACATGCCAAGTATTTTGCTTATGAGATGACAAAGCGCAGTTCTTCTAATAGTCTTGAAAAATTATCTTCTACATTATCCAATGCTCAAGTCGATTTAAATCCCCATCAGATAGAAGCGGCTCTTTTCGCTTAAGGAATATTCTTTTGATTGTCCCTTCTAGCTTACGGAAACAATTGGTGCTTATTAGGTAAAATGACACAATTTATGAGACACGAATATCCGGAGGAACAAGAGGCCATGCGGGCGACATTGGAGATGAAAATGAAGTCGTTGCTCAAATCCGGCGTTCCCACTAAAGAGATCGCTACTATTTTGGGCGCGGAAGAATTTTTACATATTACAAAATCTCGCAGTCAAAGACATAGCGATGTAACAGTTTTTGATTTTAAAGCTTTTATTGCAGCAGAAATAAAAAAAGCTAAGCCAATAAAATTGCCTGATGCTATAGAATTAAGACCCGAGGTTTTTTTACCTCCGGGAGCAGGCGAACTTCGAACCAGCGGTGAAGGAGGAGGCATCGAAGAGAAGGCAACTATTCATCGAACTAGATTTTTGATTGACCTCCTTACCTCATTGAATCTTGAGTATACTATTGTTCAGGGGACCAATACGGAGACTATGATGCGCGGCCAGAGCTACGCTGTTTTTATTGTTTCCACTAGAAAAAAAGCAGTTTTTGTAAATAACGAGGAAGGAAATGCTACTTTCATCTTGCACAATAACAACCCAGCTACCAATGAGTGGGAGCCGTATTCCCAATTGACCAAAGATCAACTCCAGGAGGAAGAGCATACTGGCCGTGTGTCTCGCCACGTTTGGCCGGGTAACCAAACGGCTTGGCAAAGTCAGATTGCGGATGCTTTAAACCTAGACTATAAGCCCGTCGCACGGAATCCTCGCGATCAAACTGCTTCGCCAGTTAAGGAACAGGAAATTGATCTAGAACCTAAACAATCGCCTCCCGATGGGTGGGTGCCATTTTATAAGCTTGCGGCTGGGGCTGAAAAATCAAGGTTGTGGGTTGAAAAACGTTTGCCAGCACTTATAGCATCTCACCCCGAATGGTCAGGTAAGAATTTTGAAGGTTTTAGTGGGGTATTTTACCCACCAGAATTGCTTGCTGAGTTAAGAAAAATGGCGACGGAGCTAGAAAAAGCACCAGAAGGTTGGTTGAGCGAGAAAGATGCAATTATTGCTATTAAAAGTAATAACTTGTTGCTACGGGCAACAGCTGCCCAGCTAGCAGAGAATCATCCAGAGTGGGCACCAAAACAATTCGTGGGTAAATCCGGAATGCGCGGTACATTCTATCCGCCTGAATTGGTTGATGAGATAAAAAGGATAAAACAAGAAAAAAAAGAAGTTCCTCATGGGTGGCGTACGGCAAAGGACTTATCGCGATTTGTAACAAAAAATGTAGAATGGGTTGATGTTCGGATAAATAAAATTTTAGCTGACCATCCAGGTTGGATTGGACGCGAATATCTGGATAGCCGTGGAAAGATGCGAATTTTTTATCCAGCAGAACTTGGTGCTGAGTTAAAGCAAATGGCGGAGGCTGTTGGTAAACCACCAGCAGGTTGGCTAAATATTGTGGGTATTGCAGAGAGTGTTCAAAAATCACCAAGATGGGTCGAGGAGCGTATTCCTAAATTAATAGAGCAGAATCCAGATTGGATTGGTAAGGAATATATTGGTAGAAATGGAAAAGTTGTAATGTCCTATCCTGGTGAACTTGTTGTTGAGCTTGACGCCTTAGCTAAAACAAAACAGAAATCCCCTGAAGGGTGGATGACAACATCTGGTATAGCAACTTTTACCGGTCAAACATTTGATCGTGTAGAAAAACAAGTTGCACAACTGGCGGCTGTGCGTCCCGATTGGGTTAGCAGTGATTATCTCGACAAGGGTGGCCATGCTGGATTAGATCATTATTCTCCACAGTTGGTGAGCGAGATCCTGAAAATGAAAGAAGCTGTCGTCATAGCGCCAACTGGTTGGCTGAGTGAAGCAGGCATAGCAAAAGCTATTAATAAAGATGCTAGTTGGGTCAAGGCGAGAATCCCGGCAATTTTAAGCGAACATCCAGATTGGGCAAACGATAAATTTCAGGATAGAAGTGGTTTGCCAGGAATTAGGCAATATTCACCTAAACTTGTAGAACTATTGAGAAGTCTTACTCGGGAAAACCCATCTAAATGAGGCGTTGGTAAATCGCCCCTTTTGTGTCTCATTTGTCTTATTCTCATTTATAGATCTGCCTTGACTTTGCTTCTATTTTTGCTATAATAACCCAAGATAATTACCGTAGACGCCTCAAATAGACCCCGACCGAGAGGGGTTGGTCAGGCCCGCGTGAGACAGCCAAATAAGACCTCAACGGTCTGATCCCTAGAGGTTATAGACCGAGTTGTTCTACAAAAAAATCCGCTTATTATAGCGGATTTTTTGTATCAAAATTGTTATGACCACTGGGGAAATCGAACCTAAACTAATTTGCTGAAAAAGCGTTATGATGTTATAATTTTTTTACAGTTAAAATTAGTCGCATTAAATATTAAATATTATGACAACTGAAACAGAGAATGGTGAAATTTGTTTAATCCACCGTCAATGGAGTGGCCTACCACGATAACACTTTCCGAAAACCGGAAACTCTTGTCTACAATATGGATAACGAACGCGTTCGTCCCAAAGATATTTTTAGGGCTCAATATAGCACTACCGGCCCAATGGCTGATTTTTTTGCCGAGTTTGAACAGCTAAAAAAAGATTACGACGGCATTAAGATTCCGGAACGCCTTCCTATAGCAGTCACAAAACAATCTGACTGCCAAGAATTATTCGACATCTCGCTTAATGCTTGGGTAGAAAATTTTGACCGAGTCAAAATAAGTGGGGCTATAGACCGATTACGTGATCCAGAAATTTCGGAGAAAGAACGCCGCTCCATAATGAAATATTTTATGGAAGTCAGACGGATCGGGATTATTATACGTAATTCCTGGGCGGATTTTAACACTGATCACGGTGATGCTCCTAAAGTTCACCGCAAATTTATGAGCGCTATCGGCCGCGTACGCGACGGCATTAGGTTTACTCAAGAACCAGCCGTAATTTCGGCTGCCTTGTCTGAACTGCAAGCCACTCTGCGTGAATATCCCGATCCACGCCAAATTTTTAAACTTAAACCCGCCACCCCAGCTTCATTTAGCCGCGCTTTCAGCGCGCGGGTAAAAATTTTAGAAAATTTGTTATCTAACAAAACCACGGCCAAAGAATTACATCAAGTCAGAATAAAGGGAATGCGGCCAATTTTCTCATTATATTTGCTTTTGTCCCTAAGAAGTCGTGACCAGGCGGCTATAGACACCTACCTTGCCATTCGATACATTGACAAAGATTTGGGAAAGAAGAATGATCGCGTTGTTAAAGAAGAGATAAACGAAAACGACCAGCAACAGGCTAGCGATGAGTCCAAACAGATAGCGCGGGAATTGGTTGCTAAATTATACTAAAGCAATACTAAAGCAACTTCTTGCACAGCTTTCCTAAACATGTTAGGGTAAGTTAAAGCATTATTATTCTAATTAAAATGTATGATTTTAGCTAAAAAATCGCTTTGGTATAGCATATTAACTTACCTAGTATTAAACACTTTTTTAGTAGGCATCCCAAGCGCCAACGCCACTATCGAAACCGTCTACATGTCCGCTGATTCTGTGTTGAGCCTGAACGAACCGAACAAGCACTTGGCCTGCAGTATGTACGGAGACATTGGCTCGTGGAACGCGTATGGTGGGCATGCTTACCGCTATATTGCTAAAGCTGATTTGAGTAACATCACTGCTAATCCGGCGCAAATAATTAAAGCGAGCTTTAATATCGACCGCGTCAGCAACAGCTGGGACGATAATGATAACTATGTCCTGCAACGCGTAACAGCGTCTTGGTCAAATACTGTTAACTGGGGAAACCAGCCAAGCAGAGACCCGGGCACGATTGCGCCGACCGGCCCAATCTATGGCATATTTAGATTTGATATTACGCAAGTGGTGAAGAACTGGCTAAGCGACCCGAGCAGTAACAACGGCGTAATTATTAAGAAGGTGAGTGAGGATTTAACTTTAGAAAGCAATAAAGGTTCGTTTGCCTGCGCCAGCTATAGCCCGAGTGGAGGCGAAAGCCGGCCAACTATTACCATAGAATCGTGTACTGAAGACGAATGGACTTGTGGCAGTTGGGGAACTTGCAGTCAAGCCGGCGCCCAAACCAGAAGCTGTAATAAAAGCGTGGACTGCCCAAATATTGATACTCCGACTAGCCCCGAAACCTCACAATCCTGCACACCACCCACTGCCCCAACTGCGCCGACTTCGCCCACTTCTCCGTCTACCCCGCCCCCAAGCACTTGCAACAGCGACACCTGGAATTGTAGCGACTGGAGCGTATGCTCGGCTTCTGGCCAGCAAACCCGCTCATGTAATTTAACGTATGATTGTTCCACGGCGCTGACACCTTCTCCAACTATGGCTCAGGGTTGTACGCCAAGTACTAACAACACGCCGAGTAGCCCGAGCATTCAGCCAACAACACCAAGTTGCGCGTCTGACACCTGGAACTGTAGCGACTGGAGCGTATGCTCGGCCTCTGGCCAGCAAACGCGCTCTTGTAATTTAACGTATGACTGCGCGACCGCTTTGACCCCGGTTCCAGCGATTGCCCAAGGCTGCACGCCACCGAGCTCTGCTCCGGCCACGCCAACATCACCGACTGCGCCAACGTCCCCGACAGCTCCGATCGATAACACCTGCACGGCCGACACCTGGGCCTGTGGCGACTGGGATTACTGCTCGCTCTCGGGCGTGCAAGGGCGCACGTGCACTCGCACCTATAACTGCCCGAATGCCGAGACTCCCCCGCCAGCCACTTACCAATATTGCCAGGCGCCAGTACAACCGAAACCGGTTGACCCGAGTAGCCCAGACGCGGCCGCTAACCAAGACACGATTATTAAAGCCACGGTAAAATTGGTTTGCCCGGTGAGTGACACTATGGCCAGCCAAGGGAGCGGCACGATAATAGACCAGAATGGCACAATCCTAACGAACAAACACGTCATTAACCAAACTGCTGGCTGTTTTGTGGGGTTTATCGATAAATATAGCGACGAACCCTATTTTGACGCGCGCCAGATTGCGGACATTATTAATGTTTCACCGGATCAGGATATCGCAATCTTAAAAATGCATAACCCGCTTGGCAAAGCCCTGCCTTATATTAATATTGCTACGGCCGCGAGTTCTAACCTAACGCTCGGCAATAAAATAACTACTTATGGCTACCCGGCTCGATTTGGCACTACCCTTACCTACACCAGCGGCGATTTTAGCGGGACTGTCCCCGGGTTTCTTAAAACCACGGCCATTATAGAACATGGTAACTCGGGCGGCGGCGCGTATTTGCAAAATGGCACGTTTGTGGGTATGCCGACCGCCGTTATTAAAGGCGAGCTAAATGCCATGGGGTATGTTTTAGCTATCGATAATATTAATGCCTGGATAAATAATAAACCGCTCGCCTATAACCCCAGTACCGACAATAACTACTCGCGCGTGCGCCAGATACTAGAGAGTTACAGCACAAAAAAACTACCGTCCTTAAAACTGGCAATTATCACCAAACCGCCCTCGGCGCCGGCCAAAAACAGCAAAACTAAAATTGCTACTCCAGACAAAGTAGAACCAATTAAACAAGCCTCCGAAGAGCAGAAGGTCCAGGCGGAAAAATTCCCCGGCAGTGAGAAGAGCCAGGCCATTGCCAGCCCGACGACTGAAACTACCCCTAAAGAATCCTGGTTCAAACGCTTAATTCGCTGGGTAAGAGGTTTGGTTAAGAAGTAAAAGCGGTAATAATGAAGTTATTAATAATTACTTAAAAAGTGGTGCATTGATAATATGAGCATCCGTCCCCGTGACCGTATTTTTTCCGAAAGCCGACTGTCTAGCTTGGTGGAGCAGATAGTTGCCAGACTAGAAGAATCTGGGTCGCCAGAAAATTCTTTGGCCGAGCTCACTCCTCAAGTATTACGGAAAACTTACTCCAGCGTCTACGCGCGAATCATCGCGATTTTACCAACCAAACCGGTTGGGGAAAGGCAAGAGCGCGACTGGGGAATTTTTTATCAGGCGCTGGCGGCCAAGCACCCGGCCTGGGCCAAGCGCTGGGTTACTCCCGAACGCCAGCGCGAGCGGGCAATTAGCGCGCAGACGGCCAAGGTAGTAGCGCTATTGCGGCAACGGCAGTGGTCGCAACAACCGCTTAGCCCTTCGGTGTTACGCGAAATTTTTGGCAACTACCAGCATCTCTCCCGGCTCCTGCCGGCGACTGGTGCTAAAGGGCGGGAGCGGGACTGGTCCCCGGTAGTGGCCCAGCTTGAAGAATTTGCGCCGCTGTGGGTGAATAGGCAACGCCGCCAAGAGCAATCGCTGGCCGTGGTTGTAGGAGAACTCGCCACCTGGCTGACTGGGCGACCCCCGGAAGATATTACTCCGCGCCTACTGCAGACCAAAAATCAAAAACTTTATAACAAGGTTAGTAACCTGGCGCACGCTGCGGACACTGGCTGGGACATTATTATTAACCACCCATTATTTCCCAAAGAGTGGCGTGGGTGGTGGCACAGCAAACGCTCCGGCCATTTTATCCCGGCCGATATTGTCGCGGCGCGGGAGGCCTTAGCTCGCGAGCGCCCGGCAGAGTTTGGCCCGGTCTGGCTAGAGGAACATTTGGGCCGGGCGGCTTACGATCGCGTTCTTCGCCGCTTGCCGGATGTTTCCGGGGTTTCGGATTGGCGGGCGTGGTTAGAGGCCTTGGATGAGGGGCAACCGGACGATCAGCGCTGGCGCGGCCACTGGCAGACTCATCGACTGGGGCAAGGGGCACAGCGTGACGTGGAAAGACTGTTGACAGAACATCGAGATAGCCTCTATACGATGGTAGTGACGGAGACGGACGATGACTCGGCGCGCCGCGACGCTACTATCCAAGCATTTATCAATTTGGCCCAGCTAGGCAATAACGAAGCCGTCCGAACATTGCGCCGCCTGCTTAATGAGTTGATCCGGGGCTGGCTGAACAAAGATAAAGCGTTACTTTGTTATCAAGAGAGCCCAGAAGATTTGGATCAGGTATTTGAACACTCCGTGGCGACTTTTAGCCAGACGCGTGACGGCAGTTTCGTAAACTACCTAAAGCGACAACTGCGACTGATATCCCAAGTAGGGCACGGGCGTACCGGCTCCCTGCTATGAGTTAAAAAAATACCACAAACATCACTCGCCTACTGCGAGCGGTGTTTTTTTATTAATTGCGTGGTGCCAAAATTTTCACAATTTGACACCGCGTCCTTGACAAATCCTAAAAAAGGGTCATACTACCTACATACTATATACCAATTTGAACTCATTAACTTCTGTGATATGAAAGAGCGAATTTGCGAGCATTGCGACGCGATTAACGAAATCGAGTTTACCCTGCGGGCGGGCAACACTAGCGCCATCACTATACGCTGCAAAGGCTGTAAACGTCTCTTGCAGATTGAAGGCGAGAAGGAAGAGGCGAGAGTTTAATATGCTTTTATTGATTGCGGCCAGCCTCTTAATATCTCTGATCTCGTTTGCCGGGGCAGTGTTGTTTTTTTCTAAAAAAAGCTTAACCGCGGGCTTTATGGCCTACTTGGTTAGCTTCTCCGCAGGGGTCATGCTCGCGGCCGCCTTTTTAGATCTCTTGCCAGAAGCCATGGAAGCGGCCGGAGAGAACCCCGCGGGTGTGTTACCGCTAGTACTGGTTGGCGTAGTATTTTTCTTCTTTTTGGAAAGATTTTTGCTGTGGTTCCACCATCATCATAGTGAACACAATATCCACCCCACGACGCACCTAATTTTAGTGGGGGACGGTTTTCATAATTTTATAGACGGCGTGGCCCTAGCGGCGGCGTTTGCGGTTAGCATCGAACTTGGGCTCGTTACCACGCTCGCGATTGCGGCGCACGAAATCCCTCAAGAATTAGCGGACTTAAGCGTTTTGATCCACGGCGGTTTAAGCCGGCAAAAAGCCCTGTGGTATAATTTTGTATCTGGGCTGCCGGCTCTGCTCGGGGCAGTACTAGCCTACTTCTTTTTTTCTCGGCTAACTGGCGCTCTGCCCCCTCTTTTGGCCTTTACCGCGGGCATGTTTATATATATTGCCTGCGCCGACCTGATCCCGGATTTGCATACGGAATTTAAGAAGGAAAAACGCTGGATTTATTCCGTGCCCTTTTTGCTGGGCATTGCCCTCATAGGCTTACTGGTAAATTGGCTCGAATAAAATTTTAAATAGCACCGCTGTGGTGCTATTTTTTTATTTGGCGAAGCTGTTTAAGCTCGGCTGATAAATTTTTAATAATCTTGGCCTGCTCATCGGCCTCAAGGCCAGGAAAAAGTTTAAGCCAAAATTCCAACTCGTTTTTATCTTCTCCTAAACTGATTAATTCGTCTATTAGTTTTTTAAATTCAGCGGGGGTCATAGTAATTTAATCTAATTTAGCTGGAGAAAGTTTGGCCAGCGCGTTTTTGAATACCACGGCAAAAACGCCAGCTAGAATATCGCGCTTGTCCGTGACAAAATCCGCCAAGACATTAATAAAATACCCCAGACGCGGATTTTTGACAGATGACAATCGGGCAAATTCTTTGAGGATGGCGGGAATTTGGTCTAACTTAGTGAGAACACTAGAAATTACTTCACCAATGGCCGCGTTAGCGTAATCCCCTTTTATCAAAAGGCCAAGGACAATAACACCAGTCGCGGAAGCGAGCAAATAATTTAACCGCTCCCCGCCAGTCAATTGCTTGCTTCCCTCCCGGCCCAGGACAGCGCCGCGGATCATTTTAACATCACCGACAAAAGGAACACTGTTTAAAAGCTTGGTAAGAGCCGGGGTGTCAATTATTTTAGCGAACCGAGCAACAATAAAACGCTGGAACAAACCTTCGCGCCCGGCGCGCGCCTGTTCCATTACTTCCTGTCTTCTGGTCTCGACCAGAGCTTCCCTTGGTTCGGCAGATTCTGGCATAAAAATTTATTTATTTTTCGGTGATAACGACGCTCTTAACTACCGTGGGGGCAACTGGCGTAGAAGGCTCACCACTAGTGCCTGATTTCACTTCGCTGGTGGCAATTTTATCCACTACTTCGAGACCCTTAATTACCTGACCAAAAATTGTGTAGTTTTTGGGAAGCGGATAATCCGCGTGCATAATAAAAAATTGGCTGCCGTTGGTGTTTGGGCCGGCATTGGCCATGGCGACAGTGCCGCGGGTGTACTCGCCGGTAAACAGCTCATCGTCAAAGCGGTAACCCGGGCCGCCGGTGCCATCACCCTCTGGGTCCCCGCCTTGAATCATAAAGCCTTTAAGGACACGGTGGAAAATAGTATTATCGTAAAAATTTTTCCGCGCTAAATCCACAAAGTTTTTTACAGTATTAGGCGTTTGGCCAAAATTTAAAGCAATCTCAATATCGCCGGCCGAGGTTTTCAAGAGTGCGGTGTAATGTTTTTTAGCGTCGAATTCCATAGGTTTATTAGTGTTAGCAGTGGTTGAATTAGATGTTTCTGAAGGCAGGTTCGATGGTGGAACATCCTCATTTTTTAAAGCCGTATTAGTTGAGGCTTGGTTTGATATTTTATCTAAATCAGAGATAAGTTTTTGATCGTCGAGCGTGCTGTTGATGGTCGGTTTAGTTTCGTAGGGAGTGGGGCTGCTGCCCGGGAGGGCGCACCCAGCGCCGAGGAGCAAACTAGCGACGCTTAGACCCAAAAGGGCAAGACGAAAATTTTTAAGCATAAAAGTTATAATTTTGTTTCTTACATCTCCTCCACTGTTTTGATGCCGAGAAGATAGAGTGAGCGCTCGGCCACGGCTAAAATCTGGCGCAAGAGGTTAAGGCGAAAATTTTTAGTGGCGCCGGCTGATTTTAAGACTGGGCAAGCTTCGTAAAAACTCGTAAACTTTTGCGCCAAGCTATAAAGGTAATGGGCCACGAGCGATGGATCCTGGCGCGCGGCGGCGGCACTAACAGTATCTTGGAATTGATCGAGGTGCAAGAGTACAGTGGCTTCCTCGGGCATGACTTCGGCAGGAATTTGTTCGGCCGAAGCGGGGCCGGGTTCTTTTTTGAGAATACTCTTAATACGCGCGCCCATATATAGAAGATAGGCGCCCGAGTCGCCGCTAGTTGCCACTGACGATTTAATATCAAAGGCAATGTCGTTCTCGGTAGAAGTGCGCAAAAAAGCGTACTTGATCGCGGCGATCGCGACGCGTTCGGCAACTTCGTCTTTATTCGCCACATCACTCGCGCTCATGTTTTCTAAAACAACGGCTTTAACTTCTGCAATCATCTCTTCGGCTAAAATTACCTGGCCAGTACGGCTACTCATCTTGCCGCTTTTAAGGTGCACCCAACCATAGTCCACATGATGCTCGCGTCCCGCTGATTCTGGAAAAGTAAACTCCAGCGCCTTAAAGACCACTTTAAAATATTCGAGCTGTTCTTTGCCCACCACATGGTAAATTCGCGCGGGGTGAAATTCGTTAAATTGCTTTTCGGCTAACGCCAAGTCCTTAGCTTCATAGGTGGGTAAGTCCTTGGAGTTTAAAAACACGCGCTCGTGCAAACCGTATTTAGAGCCTTCGAAAATAACAGCGCCATCGCTGGCTTTAAAGACACCGTTCGCCATATTATTTTTGACGATCTCGCGGCCGCGCTCAAAAACTTCGGATTCAAAATACAGCCGGTCGAAGTGCGTGCTAAGACGCTTATAAATATTATTCTCAAAATAACTTAAGCTCCAAGAACGAGTTAATTTATAGAGCGCAGTGATAGCGGTGTCTCCTGAATAAATTTTTTCGTTTATTGCCATGACTTTAGCTTTAGTGTCATCGTTCTCTTCGTAGGCGCTACTGCCGCTGGCATAAGCCTGCCCTAAAAACTTGGCTTGCTCGGCTGAAGTCGCGGTGGTTAGAGATTTTATAATAGTTTCGTAATTAGGAGTACTAAAAATACCGTAAAAACACTTGGCAATATGCAGGCCAACATCGCCTTGATAGTTAGCCCGCACCACCGCGTGGCCGACGTGCTCTAAAAGTCGCACTAAACTCTCGCCGGTAATAATGTTGCGCAAATGGCCGATGTGAAAAGCTTTGTGCGTGTTGGGGTGAGCGAACTCGACCATGATCTTTTCTTTAGAGTCTTCAAACGCGGGGTCGCATATATTCTCGCCAAAGGTAGAGACCAGCGTAGCCACAGCGTGGCTATTTAAGAAAAAATTTACGTAGGGGCCGACGGCTTTGGCTGAGGCAATAAGCGGCTCGCCTTGTTTATTTATTTGCTCGGCAATCTGCTTAGCTACCGTAGCCGGGTTTTGCGCCTTAGCTTTGGCCAAAGCAAAACAAGGGAAAGACAAATCTCCGAGTGCCGCTTGAGGCGGCACAGAAAATTCGGTGTCTCTGCCAGCGCCGAGCGGAGCCAAAATTTCTAAAATTTTGTTTCTAATTTGCGAATTCATACCTGCCCAGTATAACGAAAATCGCGAGTTTTGGCAATAATCAACACGTTGTAGGGGCATGATATATCATGCCCCTGCTACTCAATTCTTTCGCTTATAAATTTCGGCCGTTAATAAAAACAATCCCTCTCCCGGGATTATTTTTCCTTCCTTGTGTATTATTATACCACGAATCGCTTGATAATAATTTTTCTTGGCTCGCAACCCTGTGGATAACTTCACCCTGTTAAATGCCCCGACGTTTCGTCGGGGCAATCCCGACTGCGTCGGGATTATTTAACAGGGTAAACTAAATAATCTTAACAAAAAATCGCTTGCCTTTTTGAATAATATCGCCTGGTTTTAATTTAAGGTCAGAATCAGCAACAACCTGATCGTTTACTTTAACGCCTTTTTGTTCTATTGCGCGGCGCGCTTCGCTTTTACTAGAAACGATCTTGGCCTCCACTAGAGTTGTTACTAAGTCATAGCGAGAGGGTTTGAGGTTAGGAATATCATCTGGCTTGGCTTTATTACGAAACATCGCAACAAAATTATGCTCGGCTTGGCCGGCTATTTTTTCGTTATGATAAAAACTGGTTAGTTCGTACGCTAACTTCATTTTAATATCGCGGGGATTAGCGCCTTGTTTTAAGGCGTGAGCGTATTCGTTAATCATCGTCAGCGGGACGCGGGTCGCAAGTGTAAAATATTTAATAATTACATCATCGGGCACAGTCATACACTTACCATACATGTCCTCGGGCGTATCATTAAAATTAATCGTATTGCCCCAGCTTGAGCTCATCTTGCGGCCATCGGTGCCTTCGAGCAGAGGACCCATGACGATATTTTGCGAGACTTGTTTGTAAGCAGGCTGCATTGTGCGGCCAGCGAGTAAATTAAAGCGCTGGTCAGTACCCCCAATTTCGACGTCAGCTTTGACCGCCACAGAATCATAACCCTGCATCAGCGGGTACATAGCCTCACGCAAAGACACTCTGGTGCCGACGTTGAGACGTTTTTTAATATTTTCGCGCATGATAAAGTCATGCAAAGAAAATTGATCGGCCTGCCACTCTAATTCGCCCGATGATAATTTGTTATGCCACTCGCTGTTGTAGCGCACTTCGCATTTTTTAATATCAATAATTTTACCGGCTTGTTCGACGTACGCTTTCATGTTTTTCTTAACTTGCTCATGCGTTAACATGGGCCTCTCACTATCTTTATCCGAAGTGTCGCCAATCACTCCCGTGGCATCACCCACGATAAATACTAATTGGTGGCCCAATTCTTGAAAGTCGCGCATTTTGAGGAGCGGGATCGAGCGACCAATGTGGAGGTTTGGGCTGGTCGGGTCAATGCCAAGTTTAACACGCAATTTCTTCCCGCTTAATAATTTTTTTTCTAAATCGGCTTTAACGATTACTTCATCAACGCCGCGATTTAGGAGTTCTTGAATTTTTTTGGGGTCAGTTTGAGTGGTCATAAATTAAATAAATTATTTTGTAACAGGCCATGGCTCTACCATAAGTAATTTTTCTTGGCCATAGAGTTCGCTCCAAATTGCTTCGGTCACGAAGGGCATAAAAGGATGAAGTAATTTAAGAACGTTGTTTAAAATATAATATAAATTTTGTATAGTAAAATTTTTAGATTCGCTATTCAGAAGTTGAGTTTTAGTCGCTTCGATATAAATATCAGCGAATTCATGCCAAGTAAAATCATAAAGCGACTGCGCGGCTTCGTGGAGACGAAAATTTTCTAAATTGTTTGTGACCGCGATAATAGTGGCATTTAATTTTTCTAAAATGATTTGGTCGGCTGGAGTTTTGGCCTCGGGCACGGCGGTGGTGAGCGGTTCGCCGAGGGCGGCAATATAGCGCGCGATGTTCCAGAGCTTATTAGCAAAGTGCTTCATGCCTTTGATTTTGTCTTCGGCTAAGGGGATGTCATTGCCGGCGGCGGTGGAAAAAATTAAGGCAAAACGCAGAGCGTCCGTGCCGTACATATCAATCACACCCAAGGGGTCGATGACATTGCCTTTGCTCTTGCTCATCTTCTGCCGGTCTTTATCGCGGACTAATCCGTGTAAAAATACTTTGGCAAACGGCGGCTTATTAGTGCGGTAGTACGAGAGCATGACCATGCGCGCGACCCAAAAAAATAAAATATCCCACCCGGTTTCCATCACTTGAGTTGGAAAGTACGTAGCAAAATCATTGGCAGGCTGGCCAACCGCAGCTTTTTTAGCGTCGCTTGCCATTAAAGTTGCGTAGGGCCACTGACCAGAGGAGAACCAAGTATCAAACGTGTCAGGGTCGGCGATTACGCCGCCTCCACAACCAACGCAGGTATCAATTTTATTTTCGATATCAACTACTGGTTGGCCGCAGGCTTGACTTTCGACTTTACCTGCCTGCCGGCGAGGCAGGGACTCTAGACTCTGCTTACAATATTTAACCGGGATCGGAATCCCCCACCAAATCTGCCGCGAAATCGGCCAATCGCGGATATTGGCCATCCAATGGCGAAATATTTTCTCAAATTTTTCCGTGACAATCTCAACTTCTTTAGTATCGAGAGCCGCGACTGCCATGTCGCGCAAACTTGGCCGCTCTTGTTTGGTTTCATTATCCGTAAAACTAGCTGTCATTTTTATATACCACTGCGGCACAATTTGCGGCTCGATTAAATTGCCGCATTTGTAGCACAGCTGAACATTGTGGGTATATTTGTCGTCAATGTGGTCCACCAGGCCTTTGGCGCGCAATTTCTCGACGATCAAGGAGCGAGCATCCATAATTTTTTGGCCAACAAATTCGCCCGCGATGGGCAGGAGCTTGCCACGTTTGTCAATAACTTCCTCGATATCGAGTTTGCGCCTTTCGGCAATTTCAAAGTCCACGGCGTCGTGGGCCGGGGTAATGGTCATAACACCCGTGCCAAATTCCATATCCACGGCTTTGTCTTTGATAATAGTCGCTACGGTCGGACCGTTGATCCATTCCAGATTTAATTTATCCCCTTCTTTATATTTTGCGTAGCGTTTATCGTCCGGGTGCATGACAACATATTTATCACCAAACTTTGTTTCGGGGCGGCTGGTGCCAATCACAAACGGGCCATACTTAAAATAATAAAATTGCTCAATACGCTCTTCGTATTTGGTTTCTAAATCCGCGAGGCCAGTCTGGTGCTTGGGGCACCAATTACAAATGCGGTTACCGCGGTAAATGAGGCCGTCAGCATGCATCTTTTTAAACGTTTCATAAACAACTTTAACAATTTCCGGATCAAGTGAAAAAATGTTGCGGCTCCAATCGCAGGAGGCGCCGAGGCGCCTTATCCCCTGCTCGCTCAAGTGCTTATTCTCCTGCACAAAATTCCAACACGCTTTATAGAATTCTTCGCGGGTCATTTTAAAGCGGCTGGTGCCTTCTTTTTCTAATTTTTTTTCAAACACGACTTGGGTCTCAAAACCAGCATGGTCTGTGCCCGGGAGCCAAAGCGCCCGGCGGCCACGCATCCGCGCAAAACGCGTTAAAATATCCTGGACTGTCAGGCCAAGCGCGTGGCCAACGTGAAGCGGGGCGTTGGCGTTAGGGAGTGGCAACATGATGGTGAAGGGCTCGCCAGGCAAACCTGCTTCAGCCGCAGGCAAGTTGTCGGGGTCGAAAAATCCGCTCGCTTCCCAGCGGGTGTAAATGGCGCTTTCGTAATCAGCGTGGTTGTAAGACTTTGGCAGGTCTTTGGACATAAACTACAGTTAATTTTACCAAATTAATCTGATTTCGGCAAGTTTAGGCTAATTTAAGCCATGCCTGCCGCCTGCCTGCCGGTAGGCAGGGCAGACAGGAGAAAAAGCTATCCCCAGTATGGCGTTTTACGCAGAGTTGACAGAAATTTTATGATTTGGTAGAATGAAGGGTTCTTGGAAAAAGGCTGATTTACGCCCAAACAAGAGCAATTTTGTTATTCCTATGGCCTTAACAGAGCCGGAACAAATTAAAACTATCCTCAAGGACCACCAGTACCTTCTGGTTTTGTTTTCGCCGCACGACACGGGCGATGCTTTAGCATCGGCTCTGGCGCTCAAATATTACGCGGAAAAAATCGGCAAACACGTGGATATTGTGGCCAATGGTTTTAATGTCCCCAAAGCTTTTAAATTTTTGCCTGGCGCGGATAAAGTTAAGCCGGCATTGACGGAAATCCAAAAGTTTATAATTAAAGTGGACATTTCGAAAACCCCGGTAGAAAACTTGTCGTATGACATTAAAGACGGCTGGCTTTCAATTTATTTAAACCCCAAGAGCGGGGTGATTACCAAGAATGAACTGCGCACCGCCCAGTCCAACTTTAAGTATGACTTGATTATTACGCTCGGGGTAACAGACCTGGCGTCTCTCGGCGAGGTCTTTTTTAATAATACGGATTTGTTTTACCGCCTGCCGATTATTAATATCGACCGCGGAGCCAGTAACGAACGCTTTGGGGCGATTAACCTCCTGCGCTTAAACACCAGCTCGCTTTCGGAAATTGTGTTTACCTTGCTTAAAGAAATTGATGAACATTTGATTAACGACCAGCTAGCCACGATTCTCTTGACCGGAATGATCGCGGCGACAAAAAGTTTTACGACCCGCGAAGTAACGCCTATGGCCCTGCGCCTCGCGAGCGAACTGGTAGACAGCGGCGCGGATCGCGAAAAAATTATTACGCATCTTTACCGCACCAGAAGCGTCGCTACGCTCAAGCTCTGGGGGGCGGCTCTAGCCCGCCTTGGCCACGAGGGCGGGGATGGGATTGTGTACACGCATTTAACGCGTGAGGACTTTAGCCGGAGCGGCGCGGATGCCACGGCCACGATTGGAATTATTGAAGAGCTTTTAAGTAATGCGCCGGAAGCGAAAATCATGGTTCTGCTCTATGAACTGCCGAACGCGGACAAACCAACTGTGCGCGTAATTTTGGCGACCAATAAAAATTACAACGCTTTAAATTTAGCGGCCAGCTTTAACCCCACGGGCACGCCGAGCCAAGCGGCCTTTAGTTTGGAAAATAAAACTATCGGGGAAGCCGAGCAAGCAGTGCTTAACACCCTGCGTGAGCAGAAATAATAAAAAGATCTCTTGATAATTGAGAGATTTTTTTAATTTGGATAAAAACCGCGCTGTTTTAAACGGCGCGGCGCTGGTAACGCTCCACCCAAGCGAGGAGCGGAGAGGCGACGAAGATGGAAGAATAAGCGCCGCTCGCCATGCCAATAAGAAGAGCCAGCGCAAAATAGTGGATACTGCCGCCGCCGAGGAAGTAAAGGGCGAATAAGGGGAGCAGGGTCGTTAGGGTAGTATTGAGGGAACGCATTAATGTTTCGTTCAAACCAACATTGACAGTATCGCTAAAATTCGGCGTGCCGCGATGAATGAGATTCTCGCGGATGCGGTCGAATACCACGATGGTATCGTTAACCGAATAACCCAGCACGGTTAAAAGCGCGACCACGAAAGCAATGTCAATTTCTACTCCCGCATAGTGCCCGAGCGCGGCAAAAATACCCAAGACGAGCATAATATCGTGAATCATGGCGACAATCGCGATAGCGCCGTACTTCCAGCTCGCGACCGGGCGCGAGACTTGGCGGAAGGCATAGGCCATATAAGCCACAATGCCAAGACTCACAAAAATAATGGCCCAAACGGCCCGCTCACGCAGTTGGGCGCTAACGGCCGCGCCAATAGTTTCGAAGCGTTCTTCGCGAAGCTGGTTGGCGGGCGTCTCAAATTTAGCGCGAATATTTTTTAAGAGCGCTTGATGATCGTCTTCTTTTAAAAACTCCACCCGAGCAATGAATCGATCCGAGCCGCTTTTTTGGACAACCGCCTCGGCTAGTTTATTTTTGGCTAGAGCCTCGGCAAAAACTTCTTGGGACGGGCGCTCGCCAGTAAAGGAGAGCTCGAGAAGCGAGCCGCCGGTGAAATCAATGCCTGGTTTTAAACCAAAACGCACTAAAAGCGCCACGCAAACCACCATGGTAAGGCAAGCAACCGTAAACCAAATTTTGGAATATTTAATGAAGGGAATAGTCATAACTCGGGCTGATTAGAATTTACGGGCGGCGGGGTATAGCCCAAAAATAAGCGATTGCCTTTTTCCGGAAAATAGTAAAAGATAAAGCGAACGATGGTGCGAGTTATGGAGATGGCCGTAAATAAACTGACCAAAGTGCCAATGCCCAAAATGACGGCAAACCCTTGAATAAAACCACTACCAAACCAAATTAAAAGCACACAGCTGATTAAGCCGGTCACATGGCTGTCGCGGATAGAGGGCCAAGCCCGCCAGAAGGCTTCTTCCATGGCGCTCTTTAGGTTCTTGCCAAGGCGCAATTCTTCTTTCAAACGCTCGAATTGGAGAACGTTAGCATCCACCGCCATGCCAATGGAAAGGATAAACCCAGCAATACCAGCCAGAGTTAAAGTAACGCCGATTAACTTGAAGATAGCGAGGTTAAGAGCCGCGTAAATTAATAAAGAAATAACAGACAGCAAGCCAGGCAGGCGGTAATATAGCACCATAAAAATCATAACGAGCAAGAGCCCCACTAAACCAGCTTTAAAGCTCTTGGTTAACGACCCTTGGCCGAGCGTGGCGTCTACCTTTTCTTGGCTAATAAGTTCTACGGGAACAGGCAGGGCGCCAGAATTTAAACGTTGCGCCAGAAGCTTGGCGTCTTGCAAATTAAAACTGCCAGAGATCACCGCGCTACCCGAGAGAATGGGCTCGTTAACGCGCGGCACGCTAATCGGGGCGCCATCGAGAAAAATGGCGACCTCTTTATTAACATTGCGAGTCGTGATATCGGCAAAGAGCTTCGCGCCATCGCTATCGAAATTAAGCGACACCTGAATTTGGCCGGTGCGAGTGTCTTCGGTCACTTCGGCTTTGGCCAATTGTTTGCCCGAGAGGCCGGTTGGCTTCCACTCATCGGCGAGGGGCACAAGGTCGGTAGTTTGCAGATATTTAACAAAAATACGAGCCACTTTATATTCGGGGAGCACTTGCTCGGCCTTCTTATATATAATGTGGTAGCCAAACTGCGTTTCTACCGGGCCAACGATGGAACCGGCTGGAACATCCCAAACCGCGTTAGCAAACTCCGGCACCATGGTTTCTTTGGTAAAAAAACCCAGCTCGCCGCCGCGAGCCGCGGCCCCCGGCTCGGTGGAGAACTGTTTAACAAGGTCAGCAAAATTCTGAACAGTGGCTTGATTTTTGATATTAATCGCGTCGGTTTTAGCCTGGTCTTTGGTTTTGGTTGTGGCCGGGTCGCAGCCAGTCGCGCCCTGATAACAAATTAAGATATGCGCGGCCGAGACTTCTTTTTTGCCGGGCTGTTCAAAAAAGCGCTTGATGATGGAAACGCCATCAGCTAATTTAATAGGCGTGGCACTATAGGTATTGTCGTTATGAGTCGAGGCCCAGGCGTAAAATTCGGGGTGAGAAACTTGAGTAATAAAACCAAGATCACCGCCATTATTCTTGGATTTTTCGTCTTCGGAATAAGTGGCCGCTACTTCGGCAAATTCTTTACCGCGGCGCAGATCTGCCAAAGCACTGGCGGCTTTTTTGTCGGCCGCGAGGTTATATTCTTTCAGTTGTTTTTGCTCCTCGGTAGTGAGGGAGCGGGGCGGCTCGGTGTTGGCTTCTTTAAATTCTAAAACTGGAGTTTCGCCAATCATTTTAATAGCGGTATTGACATCGGTAACACCCGGCAATTCCACTATGATGCGATACGCGGAACCAACGCGCGTGGTTTGCACCAAGGGCTCGGCAACGCCGAGACCGCCGCGCACGCGGCGTTCAATCACGTCACGCACCCCTTCAACCGACCCGGCTTTGTCGGTAGAAGTGACTTGGTCGGTTTTGGCTTCGTAAATTAAATGCGCTCCGCCTTGGAGGTCTAACCCCAGGTTAAAACCCTTGTCCGGGAGCATAGGCAAGCCAATATTAGTGCTTTTATTGATGGAACTAAAGACGCGGTTAGCGTAACTCGGCAAGACTATCAAAGCGCATAAAACAAAAAGCACCAGGGTGCCAAAAGTGCGCAGGGTGATTTCGCGGCGAGTAAATTGTTTAATACGCGTTTGACGGTATTTCTGCCCCATAAAAACAGCTGAACTAAGACCTAAATAGTGTCGCCATTTTACTGTAAAGACACAAATTTGGCAAGTGGATAAGAGATGCCCTAGCGCGAAAGAAATTCAATCAGAACGGCGGCGGTGCGACCTTCGGCAATTGTAGTATTTTCACACATTTTTTTGACTTCGGAAAAAGTAAACCAACCTGACTCTTTTATTTCTTCTCCTTCCGTGTGGCCAGAACTGCCCGGAAGCTCGGAAACATTTTCCGCTACCACAAAATATAGGTCCCACTCAACAGTGGCGCCACAAACTTGTTTTTTGAATATTTGAAGAGAGGCGGCGCCCAAATTCGCTTCTTCTTTTAATTCTTTAAGCGCGGCTGATAAAATGATTTGTTCGGGAATTTGTTTCACTAAAAATTGTTTATACTCTGCAAAAGTATCCACCACTTTACCGCCCGGAAGGCGCCAATCAAAATCGTTGGATTCCAGACGCCTTTCTTTTTGTAAATAAATTTTATTATCTCTAACGGCAATAATTCTGGTTCCGGGAGAGCGAACAAATTTTTCAAACATTTTTTCCACGTAACCCGCGCCTTCGTCCACCAAAACAGGATAATTCACAATAGCGCCAATCCTGCCTTCAAAAATAATCTTGGGCTCGCCGTTTGGAATAATCTTGGGTTCCCCTGGCACGCGTTTTCTAACAGCTAAATTCATAAAATTTATAAATGCCGATTCCATTCGCTAATTGAAATTTCGGCCTGGCGTAAAATTTCGGACAACAGATGTTTAGAGATATCACCGCGATGTTGATTAGGAATATGCAATTTTAGAGTACCTTTAACCATAAATAAATGACGGCCCCCAGCATAGGGACCGATAAAACCTAATAATTTTAATTGCTGAATAAATTTTTTCCAAGAAATACTTTTAGGCATGTTGTAATACGGCGTTCCGTTTTGCAGTAGTAGCAAAGCCGGGTACCTTGTCGCCAGCCATCATTTTTACTATCAACCAGCTCTCTAATACTTCTTGGAGTTCAGCGCGACAAGCCTCTAAAGTGGCGGCGCTGGCCCACACGCCTGTAAGACCGGAAATTTCGCCAAAATAACTTCCGTCTTTAAGAAGTTTGTAGTGAGCGAGGGCTAGTTGTTTGTTGATAAAATCGGTAAGCATAACGATACAATAAGTATATCAAAACGACATTATTTGGCAAGCGGAGTGTCTGGTTGGTAAGTCTTTTCCCAAGTATCGCCATTGTTGGTTGACCTGTAACCATGTTTGGTTAGGAGTGGCGAAAAAATTTTATCCCATTGGGCTTTGGTCATAATGCGCTCTGCCATGCCAGGGACCCTCGTGACTTGGTGTCTGACAGGCTTATCGAAACGGTTGGCGGCAGTCGCCACAAAATTTAATAATTTTTCATAAAGTATAACTCCGGTCCCTTTCGGCAAATCTACCGTGGCAATTTTTCTTGATTTTTCGTTACGAAAGATGGCGGTACTGGCTGAAGCCCCGGGGAGCTTTGGCGGTTTAAAAAATTCTACCCTCATCCACAACAAACTTTTGTGCTCGTTGCGCATACTGCTGTCCTGAATCGCGGTTGCTTCCGGCGCCACAAAAAATCTTTCGCACTCATTGCCCACGTTATCCGGCTCGGTGGTTTTGGTGTACAACAGAGTAAACTTCTCGCCTGTCACCAAGAGCCCAACCGCACCCGCGCCAGACCAGCGGCCTTTTTGTTGCCAGGGCAAACTGGCTAAATCGAGGTTCTCTAAATTAACCAGAAGTGAATCCGGGTGCCTTTCTGATCTTCCCCCGACGCCGCTACCAGCCTCTTTCGCTCTGCTCATACGAGTTAGCTCTATGGTCGATTTTATTTTTAATCAAACATTATTTCCCATGGCACCCCGCACCACAAGGGTGCGGGGCAAGCTTTTTTATCCATTTAAACCATGACACCTCTTATATTTCTTACCACTTCCGCAATAACACGGATCGTTGCGGCCAATTACTTGGCCAGAGGCGTCTTTGGGTTTAGAACTTTCGTAAATAACTTTGGCTCCCCCATCGCCACCAGTGCCAAACCCAAAGTCAGATTTGGCCGCGTCGTCCGCGCCTTTTAAAATTAAATTGCCTGATTGTTGCATTACACTCGGAGCCAGCTGTAAACCAATCCCGACTTTAAAAATGCTATAAACCACGTCTTTCTGAATCAAGGCTAGCAATTCATTAAACATTCTGAATGTTTCTTTTTTGTATTCAACCAAAGGGTCGCGCTGGCCATAACCGCGCAAGCCAATGCCAGTGCGGAGATAATCAATGGCCACGAGGTGCTCAATCCACAGCGTGTCAATGGCGCGCAGGAGCATTTGCTTTTCGATTTCGAACATTAAGGCCGGATGCGGCGATTTGGTAACAAGCAGTTCGTTATATTTAGTATGACTAAGCGCGGTTAAATATTCTATCAAATTAGTGCGGGCAACCACGGCTTCTAACTTATCGGCGCCAGTTTGACTGTATTCGACTAATTTATTTTTTTCAGTGTCAGTAAGCGGGAAAATAGTAACCACGCTCTCGGTAATTTCTTTAGTATTCCATTCGGATTTATCTTCGCCATTGGTGTGAAAAGAAACGAGTTGTTCAATTTCGTTTTCAATCATCTCCCAGATCATCTGACGAAGAGTTTGGCCCGGAATTTCAGAAATCGGAGACGGCTTGCCTTCGGCTAGAGCCTGTTCGTGCGCGAGGCTGGTTAAAACCGCCCGGCGCTTAGTATAAATAACTTCGCGGTGGCGGTTGATAACATCATCGTATTCTAGTAAATGCTTGCGCGTGTCAAAATGGAACCCTTCAACTTTCTTTTGAGCAGAGGCGATTATCTTGGATAAAGATTTGTTCTCGATCGGCATATCATCGGGAACTCGCAGGGCGCTCATGACGCGCTTAATGCGCTCGCCGGCAAAAATGCGCATTAAATCGTCCTCGGTTGAGAGGTAAAATTGAGTGGCGCCCGGGTCGCCCTGGCGCCCAGCGCGGCCGCGGAGCTGATTGTCGATACGGCGCGACTCGTGGCGCTCGGTGCCAATGACAAACAAACCGCCAGCTTGTTTTGATTGATCAGCGAGAGCCAGATCGGGCGGGTTGCCACCCATAATAATATCAACGCCACGGCCGGCCATGTTGGTCGCGAGAGTCACGGCGCCCGGGCGACCGGCTTGGGCGATAATTTCGCCTTCGCGCTCATGATTCTTGGCGTTTAAAATTTCGTGCTTAATACCCTCTTGCGACAGATAATTGCTAAGCATTTCGTTTTTATCTACCGAGATCGTACCAATTAAAACCGGCTGGCCCTGCTCTTGCAATTTTCTCACTTCGCCAGCAATGGCCTTATATTTAGCTTCTTCGGTTTTATAAATTCGGTCCGAGCGGTCAACACGCTTGTTCTCCCGATTAGTCGGGACCACCACTACTTCTAATTTATAAATTTTGCCAAATTCTTCGGCTTCGGTGACCGCGGTACCGGTCATGCCGCTTAATTTTTGGTACATTCTAAAATAATTTTGAAACGTAATAGTGGCCATGGTTTGGCTTTCGCGCTGAATGGCAACACCTTCTTTAGCTTCAATGGCTTGGTGGAGGCCTTCCGAATAGCGACGGCCAGGCATTTTACGGCCGGTGAATTCGTCCACAATCAGAACTTCGCCATTTTCCACCACATAATCGCGGTCACGCTTGAAGATGGCTTTGGCACGCAGGGCCGCTTCCACATGGTGGACAGTAGTCAGGCCGCCTTCGGCGTAAATATTGCTGATACCAAGCCAGCCTTCTAATTTTTTAATACCCGCTTCACTAAGCGAAGCGGCGCGCATTTTTTCGTCGGTGTTATAGTCCTCGTTCTCTGCCAGCTTCTCTACCATTTGCGCGAATTTGTAATACATGTCCGCGGCTTTTTCAGCCGGAGCGGAAATAATCAGCGGTGTCCTGGCTTCGTCAATAAGAATCGAGTCCACTTCGTCCACGATCGCGAAATTCAATGGCCGCTGGCTCATCTCCGAGAGGCTCCCCACCATGTTGTCGCGCAAATAATCAAAACCAAATTCGTTGTTAGTGCCGTACACGATGTCGCATTGGTACGCGTCTTGGCGGGAGCACTTTTCGAGGTGGTCGTATTCAACTTTAAATTTTAATTTCGCTTCTTCGGCTTCGTTGATGTTAATAGTTTTACCATTTTCTTGCGAGCTGTTATCCTCACTCACGTTGTCATTCCCGCGTAAGCGGGAATCTCTGTCCGTTTGTAATTGATGTGAAGATTCCTCCTGCGACGTCGGAATGACAGATGCGGCAGGAACGACAGCGTCTGCGACCGGCGCAATGGCAGTATATTTATATGACACTAGTAAGTTTTGAATAATGCCGACGCTTAAGCCTAAAAAATCATAAATCTGGCCCATCCAAACAGCATCACGTTTAGCAAGATAATCGTTAACGGTAACCAGGTGCACGCCTTTCCCTGTTAAAGCATTGAGATAAATAGGAAGAGTCGCGACCAGAGTTTTACCTTCACCTGTCCGCATTTCGGCAATGTTACCGCGATGAAGCGCGATGCCGCCGATGAGTTGAACATCAAAATGGCGCATGCCCGTAACGCGGCGGCTGGCCTCGCGCACGACGGCAAAGGCTTCGGGCAAGAGGTCATCGAGCGCCCCCCCCTGCTTGAGACGATCTTTAAATTCTTGAGTCTTATTTTTAAGAGCCGCGTCACTTAAAACTTGAATCAATGGCTCGAGAGAATTGATTTTAGCAACCAGAGGTTTAAGGCTGTCAATAACCTTGGCATTCGGATCACCAAATATCTTAGTAAGAAACGACATAACGAAAAATAAGAGGTCTTAAAAAAACCAGTTAATTACCAGAAGATTATAGCATTTTAAGCTAGGTTTGTCTAACAGCTAGACTTTTATTTTAACCAATCTTTAATAGACTTTGGCCAGCCGAGCATAAGGAGTAGCGCGAGTGGCGCTCCCCAGTTGGCAAAACGCTCGATAAAGTCCCACACCGGCAACCCCACGAGCGGCCGGACGAGCGCAGTCCAAAAACCCCAAAACGCTGCCCAGAGGAGTATTGCCCGAACCGGCCGTACGAGCACTACAACTGCCACGAATACATCTAAGATACCAACCAACGTAATCAGACTCGCGGCAGTTTCGAAGCTGGCCCCCGTGAGCATTGAAGTCCATTTTATCCAATCGGCCTTGCCCCCTAAGGCAAACATGGCATGGCCAAAAAATTCTCCGGCTACGGCGACGCGTAGCACCCATTCAATTTTTTTTGAGTTTTCCCACGGCATAGAGCGAGAAAGTTAAGAATAAAAAATTTTAATTAACTTAGGCGCGCACGGCCACGTGTGGAATCACGCGCCGAAATTTGGTTGCAATCTCTTCCATTTCATCAACACTAAATGGGTGAAAAGCGCCAAACGCGGCCGCCAGCGTAATGCCCGGGCGGAATTGTTGCAAAAAAAATCGCTTAGCGCCGGCGAGCTCCTCTTGCATGGCTGTAAGTAGTATATCAGAATGTACCTCTTTAATTAAGGTGGCGCGAAACTCGTACTCAACATCACTATTTTTTAAGAGTTCCCGGCTGGCGGCGATTTTTTCGGCTACCGCGAGAGGGCCAACGAGCGCGGGGTAAGCGCTGGCGCTGGTTTTATAATCCATGGCGATATAATCCAGCGCTCTGGCGGCCAAAGCCGCGCGCAAAAATTCCGGTCTGTTACCATTGGTGTCGAGCTTTACTTTAAACCCTAAATTTTTTATTTTTTTTAAAAATTCCAGAAGGTCTGGTTGTATAGTGGGCTCGCCTCCGGAAACCACCACTCCGGTCAAAAGCCCGCGGCGCGACTCTAAAAAATTTAATATCGCTGTTTCGGGAATAAAATTATTTTTTATTTTGGCGAGGAGCTCGGGCACAACAAACTCGGGGTTGTGGCAATAACCGCAACGAAAATTACACCCGGCCGTAAAAATAATGGCGGCAGTTTCGCCGGGGTAATCGAGCATGGTAAACGGCTGGATGCCGGAGATTAACATACGAACTTATGGACTTATAAAAATGTACGAAACTGTGTATCCACTCCCTATCGCAATCCTTTACAACTCTCTCTTTCTTATGCTATTGTGGTGACATGTCGCAACTTGAGCGACAGATACGGAGGGAACGTGGTTCTCCAGGCGAAAGTGGTGATTTTCTACAAAGATGCCGGCGAAGAAGAAGACGGGCTCAACAGATTCCTCGCAAAGTGGGCGATGGAACACCCGCAGTGGCGAATCGTCGGCACTACCGCCTACTACGTCGACCGTGAGCTGGGGCGACACGCTACTGTTGTGTACACCTTCTTCTACATCGACGAGACTCCTCACAGCTCGTAGCCACGCTAACGCTTCCGTTTGATCCTCTTCGGCCCATTCCGGGCCAACCCCGACCAAAACAACTGAATAGCCGTCGGGGAACCTCTCTCTGACGCGCTTTAGTCACAACCGGCTTGCGGCCAAAGCGCGAGAGAGGTTCAAAAAACTTTTGTAAAACCTCGGCCCATGCCGGGGTTTTGCTTTTTTATGGGTTATTTATAGAGCCTATGCCCTGCCTGCAGGGCGAATGCCCTGTGGACAAAACTGCTTGACGAAACGCTAAAAATATTGTATTATTTAAATAAGTGATAATTCTGCTGTGAGTAAAACTCGCTCGGAATCTCGGAGCTCCCTTAGGGGAGTTCCTTTTTTTAATTTTAAATACTAGATATACACTTTATAGTTGACTTTAAAAGTATACCATGTTAAGATATTTTACGGTGGATAATGAGGGCGGAGAGTGAGTGGTCTCACAAGCAGAATTATCACTCTTGCTTCTGGGGTTCGATCCCCCCTCCGTCCACCATTAAATACCCTGACAATGTCGGGGTATTTTTTTAGCAGACGGCCCCAACCGCGGCCGCCTGATACCGCATAATAAACTGCGAATTGGCAGCCGCCACCGCCGTAAAATGCTTGCGGCTATAGTGCTCGCTCTTTTTGCCAATATTAAAGTGCGAGACTGGGCGGTGGTAGCCCATCACCCGGGTCCAGACCTCGCAACGAGTTCGCTGTTTTGTTGAACAGTCTTCCATATATTTTTGTTTAGTGAATAAAATATTTTTATCTTTACATTTTTTGTCATTTCGACCATAGCGAAGCGAAGTGGAAAAATCTCTGTCCATTCGGCGATTGTGAGAGAGGGATTCCTCCGGAGCCTGCACTGAGCGAAGCGAATGTGTCGTCGGAATGACAGACGGATTATTTTGCAGGGGTGAGGCTGGCGTGCTTGGCGCGAATTACCGGGTCAAAACGCACGGCTTCGGCCTGATTTACCCCTAATTCACTATCACACTTTGGGCACCAATCCCACTCGCCGGTTAAATAACCATGCTTAGGGCAAATGGAAAACGTGGGAGTAATGGTAATGTAGGGCAAACGGAACCGCGATAAGATAGATTTAACTAATTGGCGGCAGGCCTCCCCGCTCTCGATACGTTCGTTGAGATAGCAGTGGAACACCGTGCCGCCGGTGTATTTGGTTTGCAAATTGTCTTGCAGTTCCAGCGCGGCAAACACATCGTCCGTAAAACCAACCGGGATTTGCGATGAATTAGTATAATACGGAGCCGCGAGAGTGCCAGCCTGTAAAATTCCCGGGAAGCGGCGTTGGTCAGATTTGGCAAAACGGTAGGTGGTGCCCTCGGCGGGCGTGGCTTCTAAATTATATAAATTACCAGTAGCTTCTTGATACTGTTTTAAACGCTCTCTCATAAAATCTAATACTTCACCCGCAAATTTTTGCCCAAACGGCGTAGTAATATTTTCTTTATCATCGGTGAAATTACGAATCGCTTCGTTGAGGCCGTTAATGCCAATTGTAGAAAAGTGGTTGCGTAAATAACCAAGATAACGCTTAGTGAACGGAAATAAGCCGCGGTCAATCCACTTATGAATTTCCTTACGTTTAATCTCAAGGCTGGTTTTAGCAAGTTCCATCAAATGCCCAATACGCTGATAGAAGGCGACGACATCGCCTTTATGTTGATACCCGATCCGAGCCGAGTTGAGCGTTACTACCCCGATTGAACCGGTCATTTCGGCCGAGCCAAATAGACCACCACCGCGCTTACGCAATTCTGTTAAATCGAGCTGGAGGCGGCAGCACATACTGCGCACATCCCCTGGCAATAAATCTGAATTGATAAAATTTTGGAAGTAGGGCGTGCCGTATTTAGCAGTCATCTCAAAAAGCGGCAGATTTTTGGGGTCTTCCCATTTAAAATCTTTTGTTACATTATAAGTGGGAATGGGAAAGGTAAACGTCCGGCCCTTGGAATCCCCTTTGGTCATGACGGCTATGAAAGCGCGGTTAATAATGTCCATCTCGGGCTCTAGCTGACCATACGTATACTCGAATTCTTTACCGCCTAAAATTAAACGCTCGTCTTTTAAATCAGCGGGGCAATCCCAATCCAGCGTTATATTGGTAAACGGCGTTTGCGTGCCCCAGCGCGAGGGAATGTTAAGATTAAAAACAAAAGACTGTATATTTTGATAAACATAGTCATACACTTTCTGATTAATATATTTTTCTTTCGTCTCCTCACTTAAAAACGAAATGCCGTTGTCGTCTATATCAGCTTTCAGTTCCAGCTCGTATTTTTTTACAAATGGCGCGAGATAAGTGTCGAAGCTCGAGAAGGCCTGAGCGCCGGCCCACTCGTTTTGCAGGGTTCCCAAAAAATTTACCATCTGGGCGACAGCCGACGAGAGGTGTTTGGGCGGGCCAGATTCGATTTTGTTGGGAATGCCATTAAAGCCTTCTTCAAGCAGAGCGCGCAAGCTCCACCCAGCGCAGTAGCCCGCAAACATATCGAGGTCGTGGATATAAAAATCCGCGTGGCGATGCGCGTCACCAATGCTCTTAGGGTACACTTGCTCCAGCCAATAGTTGGCCGTGAGCTTGCCTGAACTATTAAGAATAAGCCCACCAATCGAATACCCGATGTTCGCGTTGGCATTAACGCGCCAGTCCACTTGATAAAGATACTCGGCGATAGTTTGTTGGACTTCTACTACAAATTGACTATTATTTAAGGACATAGGCTGTTATTTAAAAATAAAAAACTCACTAGGAAGTGAGCTTCGTGAGCTTCAGTAAAATTTAATAAAATTATTTAGTGGCCATTGCTAACTGCTTTTTGGCCGGAGCCACCCGATGCGGGCAGGGCAGGATGGCGCAAAGCATGGCGTTAAATTGCGACTGCTTTATGGTAGTGAAAGCGTGGCAAGACTTGCACTTTACTTCTACTTCGCCTTCGGCTAGCCAGCCGCGAAATAAAAGTTTTTTACAGCCGCTACAGCGGTATTCTTTATAAACAATGCCCATAGGGCCAAGCGGTTAAGACACTATATGTAGTGTTAATTTTTAATTTATAACACAATATATAGTTGTACGCAAATATTATACCACACTTCCACCAATTAAGTTATCCACAGGAGAAAGTTTAAAATTATAATAAATAATTTTGAATTTTTTTGTTGACTTTTTTGCCAGGACACGGTTAAATGCCCTGGTTACCAAGGAGGATTAATTGATGCGAACGCGACTGGAAGACGGATACTGGTGGTGCGACTTGTGCGGGGACTGGAACGACCCTGTACAGCCGCAGACTGACGCTCGTGGCAACGTGCAGTGCGCGTGCTGCGACGCCTACAACGGGGAGAGTGTCGCAACGATGCCTACCCCAAAACTGGCCGCACCCGCGGCGGCCACGGCCTAAAGGAGGGCCAAGCGCGTAGCCGAGCTCCGCCCGATTAAGGACGGGCAGAGGCGCGCCAACCCCGCTCGCGCCATCTGCTCTGCTGTTTAAAAGTAAACAACAGAGCAGAGGAAAAAATTTAGCGAGCGGGGTTTTAGTTTGGGGATTTCAGAACTTCGGCATTAACGGGCTTTTTACCGTCAAAAGGCTCGGAGAGGTTCCATAAGAAGTTAAAAATAGATCTGAATGTCGAGGCTATCTCCTCGCTCTCGATAACGACCGCGAAGAGTTCTTTTTTAATTGCTAAAATTGCCACGCGGTTGTCATAAACCGCGCCGTCTGTAAAAAAATCGACTTCTTTAGGAATAAGCCGGCTCTCATAATTGCGGCCGGTGGCGGCCGAAGCAAAATCAATATCTTGCGGATCGTTGGTAATAAGATCGCGCACATGGTTATCCTGGCTTCTAATAATTTTGATTAATTTTTCAGTAAGCCCACTGAATTCGGAAGAAAGATTTTTGATGGAACCGAAAAAATCCGCGGCCGAGCTTTCGTAAATTTCGTCATAGACTTGCCTAATCCCTCCCTTGCCTTCATAAATTTTTATTTTCGGCCTAATTTTGGAACTGCCCATTAAGGCCTTAATGGTTGGCAGAACTTCGACGAGGGCTTCTTCTTTTTCTTTGAGAGAATTTATAAGGGTTTCGGGGCGCTCGGCGCTGAAATATAATTTTTTGTTTTTAAAAGTCTTGACTACATAATTACGCGCGTAGAGTTGACCTAAAATAACATAGGTGGTGGGACGTTTGAGGCGGGCACGCTTGGCAATGGCTTGAACTTTTTCCATGCCGAGCTCTAAAAGCGCCAAATATACGCGCGCTTCTTTTTCTTCTAAACCAAATTTTTCGAGAGCCACTTCGATGAGATTAGGCATAAAATAGGGGTAAAAAAAATAGTTATCCACAGTCCTTCGCTCGCCTTATGCGAGCTTCGGACTGCAAGCAATTTTTCGAAAAAAATTAAGGGTTTTGTCAAGAACAGACAACACAATTACTATAGCATTAGTCTGTCAAAATTTCAATATGTTAATTATATACAGTTTTATACTATTTGTCAATGATTTTGACAACAATTTTTTTAGAGTTAATTTTTATGCTAAATTTAGGTAAAAAAATGGCATTTTTTCTCTATTTAATCATTGACAAAAGCTAGACGTATAGTAACATATAAATATAATTGTTCTTTGACATAAAACCTAATGTGGCCAAGGGATCGTTGCAGTTTGCCAGCAACGACCCCTTGACCACTAATGGTCACATACAGGGGAGAAAGGCAAAAAAATGCTCTTCAAACTCGTTCGGTTGCTCGGCATGCTCGCGCTGTACGGATTGGTGGTGTTCCAGGTCGGTTCGGCGGCCATCGGCCTTCTGAACCAGCCCAGGACCACGTCGGTCCTCGCGGGCGTGTTCCTGCTCGTCGGCATCGTCGGTTCGTTCATCGCCATCGTCCCCGCCGTGCTCCGGTACGGCCAGAGCGCCTTCAAGGCGTACAAAAAGGAGATCGACATGACCCGCTTCAATTCGTTCCTGCTGTTCCTCGTGGCCACGAGCGTGCTCGGCACGAGTGGCTGCATCGGCTGCACTCGCATCGATGCCGGGCACGTCGGCATCGTGGTCAACCTCGCGGGCGACCAGCGCGGCGTGCAGGACCTGCCCACACAGACCGGCTGGGTGACGTACAACCCGATCGGCACCTCGGTGTTCGAGTACCCCACCTTCGTGCAGACGGCGGTGTGGACCAAGAGCCTGACGGAGGGAAACCCCACCAACGAGGAGATCACGTTCACGAACGCGGACCAGATGCAGTTCGCGGCCGACATCTCGCTCGCCTACCAGCTCCAGCCGGAAAAAGTCCCCGCCTTCTACGTCAAGTTCCGCTCGGATGACCTCGCCAAGTTCACCCACGGCTTCCTCCGTAACCTCGCGCGCGAGAAGTTCGACAACGTCGGCGGCAAATACAAGACTGAGCAGATCATGGGCGACAACGCGCCCTTCCTCGCGGAAGTGCGCAAGGCGCTCCAGGACGAGCTCGACCCGATCGGCGTGCACATCGAACAGTTCGGTTTTATCGGTGCACCCCGCCCGCCGCAGAACGTGATCGACTCGATCAACGCCAAGAACGCGGCCATGCAGAAGGCGATGCAGGTCGAGGGCGAACTGCGCCAGACCAAGGCTGAAGCCGAAAAGCATATCGCGGCGGCCGAAGGCCAGGCCAAGGCGGAAGTTGCCAAGGCCAAGGGTGACGCCGAAGCGCGGCGAATCAAGGCCGATGCCGAGGCCTATGCCAACCAGGTGGTGGCGCGTTCCATCACGCCACTGGTCATCGAGTACTGGCGTACCCAGAAGTGGAACGGGCAGATGCCGCAGGTGACCAGTGGCAACAACTCTGGCCTTCTGTATCAGCTCCCGAGCCCCTCCAGCAAGTAACTCACCTATCCCCTAGCCTTGTCATCGGCTTCCAATAGATGCACTCGTGCGCCGGACACGTTCAAAATCCGGCACCTATCTGTGATTGCAATTAGAGATTACGGCCTTAAATTTTAGGGCCAAAATAGGAGGCCGCTTCCTGCAGAGGCGGCCTTCCCAAAAAACACAAAAATTGTCCCCCTCGACAAAGGCTCGGGGCAATTTTTGGCTTTGCGATTTATCTAGAATAAGCTATAATAATCAAGCAAAAATAATTGCTTCAAATTATGCGCGAACATAGCAGAATTGGGTGGCTAGGCAAAATGCTGGCAATATCCGCGGGCATGTTTTTGGCGGATAAAGCGCAGGCGGACAAACCCGAGAACCCGGACGTAAAAATTGAACATAAATTAACCGCGCCACCCCGACTAAGCCGGGGTGATATGCCAGCGATTGTGCCCAGTGAACTGGCTAACTTGGATGAGGCGCAAAGAAAATTGATGGCCGAGCAAGTTTTGGCGGCGCTCAAAAAAATTCTGGCTAGTACTGACCGCGGCCGGGTAGAAGCTTTAACAGAAGCGGAGAGAAGCCAAGTTTATAAACCAATTTTTGAAACCGGCCGGCTTAATGCGAATGCAATGAGGAATGCTCTGCTCCGAATGGCCCCTCTTTTAAACCCCGAACAAATAAAAAGTTTAGAATTACAACACGGCAAGCTAGCGGCGGAGCCTTTTAATACTCAAACGCCGAGTTACGCTGAAGTGGAGGCGTGGATAAAGGCGAGAAGCGCGACTGTAGCCGGGCGCAACGAGCTTTATACTCTGTATAGAACACTGGAGAGTGCTTTACGCCAAAGCACACCTGCGGCGGGAGCCGAAGAGGCAGAACCAGCGCTCAAGACTGCGCCGGAACCGGAAACCGCACCAACGCCAGCCACAACAGAGGAGCCAACAGCAGAAACTCCGGCAACCGAACCAAACCAAATCAGACTAAACCCGGACGGAACTTATAATTTAGGCCAGGGAATGAAATTGAAACTTGAACTACCGCGGTTTGATATTTCACCAGTGGTGCCGACCGCGCCCCAAGTGGAACCACCGGCCGAGGCAGCTCCCGAGGCAATTAAACCGGCGAAAAAGGTCAAAAAAATAGAGGCGCGGGAAGCACGGGTGCCTAACCCCAGCGAAGGAATGTTTCACTCGGCAGTGCGCAAACATACCGCGGACGGCCAGCCGGCTTTTTATTTTAGTTTTGATGACGGGCCGCACCCGAGCCAAACAAAAATAATTTTAGACGAATGCCTAAGGCAAGGCGTGAAAGCGACATTTTTTTTAACAGGCGAGAGTATTAGAACTTATGGAAGGCTGGGTTTAATAGAGCGCATGCGCGCTGAAGGGCACGCGATTGGCTTACATTCTGACAAGCACGCCGATATGCGGGTGCAGGCTAAAAATATGACGCCAGAGCAAGCCTTTGCCGAAAATATTTTAAAACCCACCGCCGAACTGGCAAAACTCGGGATTGTCCCGGACAAAATTTTTCGCCCGCCTTATGGTGAAATTACACCCGAACAATTTGCCTATTTTACCGCGCAAGGATACTACGTTGTGGGCTGGGACAATGACGCCGCGGAATATAAATTTCCGACCACGGAAAAAATTGTCAGGGTGATTACGGCCGGGGCGCGCCCTGGTTCGTTTACCCTCCTTCACGATGGCGGAGGCAAACACCCGAATACCGTGGCCGCCTTCCCGCAAATTGTTCGTGATTTACAAGCCCAAGGCTATAGCTTTGAGACTGTGCCGTTTGGCTTAAACCTTGCTAACGCCGGAGGCGCCGCGGCAGAGAGAGGAGAAGCCACGGATACTGTAACTGCGGCTACGGCAGTAGTGCCAGAAGCCGCGGAAAGCAGAGGTCGGGGTGAGAGAGCGGCAGTAGCGAGAGATGAGATAGATGAGACACCCGATGGCGGAGCGCGCGAATTGCCACCGGGCGCTTTTGGGCTCGACCAATGGGGCCAGCCGTATGCTTGGCCGATGATGGCGCATAAATTTTTAGAAAAAGATACTGATTTAGAAAAATTAGATTTATGCGAGCCGTTTGAGGGGCGCGACACTAGCGGTAAAACTATAGCCGGGCTTAGGCTCACCAAAGAAGCCCGCCAAGCGATGCAGGCGCTCGAAGCGGAGTTTGCCGCTGAACAAAATCCGGAATTGCAAGCGATCGGCGGAATTTTTGCAACCGAAGCCGGCCGCACTATTGCGTACCACAAAGGAAAATTATGGAAGGATTTAGTGGAGAGGTACGGCGAAGAAACAGCGCGGAAAGTAACCGTGGAACCGGGATTTAGCGAGCATCACACTTTTAACGCCATAGATTTTAACCAAGCTAACCGCTTGGTGGTTTACAATTTCTTCATGAACCCGGAGAAGGCGTTACGTGATAAAAATTTTGTTCCCAGAATTATTCGCTTGGGTTTTATTCCCACCGCGCGCGGTGAACCATGGCACTGGCGTTTTGTTGGCACAGAAAAAGCCAAAGAATTTTACCAAAAATACCGCGTTGAAATTATTAAAACCCACACGAGGCTACTCCGTAAATAATGGGCTTTGGCTATGCCTCGCCGGCAGGCTGGCTTGACTAGGAAGCAATTTTTTTATATTATTAAAGCGGTTTTTTGTTTTTAGTCAGGGTAGCTCAGCTGGTTAGAGCACGGCATTCATAACGCCGAGGTCGAGGGTTCGACCCCCTCCCCTGACACATGGGTTAGAAGTTTTTTGTTAACGACCAAAATTTACGAGTTCGCACGAAGTAAATTTTGAGTCAGTTAACAATCCGCCTCTGGCGGATGCGAATTCGGGACTGGGGATTTGAACGCTACACGTTTAGATCCCCCGGCCTGAATTTTACCGACCCGGGGAGGAGGACACAGTGTCCAACATCGACGCGTATCGCGAAGCCAAGGAGGCGCTCATCAAGCGCCTGGGCAACCCCGATGGGGTCGAGTATTTCGTCAGGATGGCCGAACCCAGCGACAGGGTGGGCGACCTGCCGATGGTCGTGGTCGCCAAGCGTGGTCGCCAGGAGATCGGACTGGAGGGCTACCGGGCGACCATCACCAGTGCCCTGCCCGAGCCGGATGGCAACGGCATCATTTCGTCCGCTTCGGCCCCGCCGGATCTGCCCGCGAGCTCCACCCGCCCGTAAAGCGGACCAAGGCGGCACGAGCAACAGGGGGATGACAGCAGAAGATCGCTACCAGACCCTGATGCCTACAAAAATTGCAGGTATCAGGGTGGCGATCTTTTTAAAAAACTTAAAAACCTCTGCCTATGGGCGGTGGTTTTTTATTAGCAGCTTATAACAAGATAATTGGCCAAACTCCTAGACGCTAAACGAATTTCTGTTATAATTGATAGACTCCTGTTTTAAATAATTTTAGATTGTCAGGACCAACTTAAATTATGCTAATCCTCGGGATCGAATCTTCTTGCGATGACACGTCCGTGGCTCTCCTGGAATGCTCGGAGCAGGGCCACACGATTTTGGCGCATAAAACCGCGTCGCAAATTGATATTCATAAAAAATATGGCGGCGTGGTGCCTGAAGTAGCGGGCCGATTACACGCCGAAGCGATAGTGCCGCTTATCGAAGAGGTGCTAGACCACCCCCCCGCCCGCATTGCTACGCAAAGCGTTGCGGGCGGGCCCACCCCCTCCTTGAAAGGAGGGGGAATGCGAACGAAACCAGATGCGATTGCGGTAACGAGCGGGCCTGGACTAATAACTGGTTTGATTGTAGGAGTGGAAGCGGCGCGGACGCTAGCGGCGGCGTGGAATATTCCTCTTATCGCCGTAAACCATATTGAAGGGCATATTCATAGCGTGGAGCTTGGGCAGTACCCACCTGTCATCTTGAGCGAAGCGAAAGATCTAAGTGATTCGAAACGCTTAGATTCTTCGGCTACGCCTCAGAATGACAATAGCAAACCAATTACTAAATTTCCCGCGCTGGCGTTGGTAGTTTCGGGCGGCCATACCGAATTAGTTTTAATGCGTGACCACGGTGATTACGAAATCTTAGGAAAAACGCGCGATGACGCGGCTGGGGAATGCTTTGATAAAGTGGCCAAACTCCTTGGCCTCCCCTACCCGGGCGGCCCAGAGATAAGCCGGCTGGGAGAGAATGCCGCAGCCGACGCAATCCATTTTCCGCGGCCCATGCTGAAGGATAAAAACTACGACTTCAGTTTTGCCGGCCTTAAAACCTCGGCTTTATACTACTTACGCGATCATAAACTTGCCGCCATGCATATAAACCCGGTGCAAATGCCCGCTGGTATTTTGGGACAAATGCCAGAAGAGCCTACTATTAACGACTTTTGCGCCAGCGTGGAGCAGGCGATTGTCGACGTCCTAGTTGGAAAGACAATGCGAGCAGTGGCCGCGTATAAACCGCAAACAGTTTTATTAGTGGGAGGCGTGGCGGCCAACCAGAAACTCCGAGAAACTTTACGCTCGGAAATCGCTCGCCTACTCCCTACCCCCTACTTCCTACTCCCTTCGCTCAAACACTGCATGGATAACGGCGCTATGATCGCGGCCGCCGGATTTTGGAAAGCGCGGAACCAAGAATTTACACCTTGGCAGGAACTCAAGGCGAATCCAAACTTAGCCATTGCCGAATAAACTAGATAACGACGGCGCGATTTAAAACCTGGCTTAAGGCCGCGGCCATATCGGGAGGCGTGCTAATTTTATAACTCGTCTTAATTTTTTTACTGCCGACTGACACATACAAATCCTGATTGCCGGGGTGAGAGCTAAAAATTTTTTTTAATTCTTCGGCATGCGTTTTCATCTCGCCGGCAGTAAGCTTAATAACCACGGCATTTTTTGGAATGGCCTCAATTTTGCCAAAACTAGCCGGCACAAATTGCCGGATAGAGGCCTGGCCTAGGCTTAAAGTACTTTTTAAATCCACAATATTACTCGCGTTTAAACGGTAAGCTTTTTCCACAAATAACTTATCGTCGCCTTCTTCGGCGCTGGTTTTGCCGACCACACAGACGTTTTCTCCCACTTGCCACACGTCTTTAGTGGCTTCGAGAGTACGCGGGAAAACTAATAACTCCAAGCTACCGGAGATATCTTGAATCGTAACAAACATCATCGCCTCGCCTTTTCTGGTAATTTTCTTTTTCAAACTGTCCACCACGCCGCCGACCACAACCCAAGTATTGCGCGGCTCCCCGCCAAGTTCGGAAACAGACGTTAAAACTTCGCCTAATTTTTCCTGAAAATCTTTAAACGGATGGGCGGTAACATAAAGCCCAAGCAATTCTTTTTCCCAATGTAACTTGTCATCTTCAGTGGCATTGGGAGCGGGGTTTAAACGCACTGTGCCGGCCGCGTCCAAGCTACTGCCGCTAAAAAGAGAGTCCTGGCGCACGGCCGTGTGATTGTTTTTAGCGCGTAAAAAATCCAACATATTCTCGACATTGGCCAAAAGCAAACCCCGATCGTGGCCAAGGCTGTCGAGCGCGCCGCATTTAATTAAACTTTCTAAGGATTTTTTGTTCAAGTCTTTGTCTTGAACGCGGGTCAAGAAATCCTCTAGATTTTTATAAGAGCCGCCGGCTTTGCGCGTGCGGTAGATAACATCCGCGATATGCTCGCCCAAGTTTTTGATGCCATTTAAGCCGAAGCGGATGTGCTCGTCCTTCGTCCCGATTTGAGTCGGGACTACGGACGACAAGGCCTCATTTAGTGAAGCAATTAACTTGCCCTGCGAAGCTTGCCCAGAAGCAAGCGAAGCATGGGCCATCGCAAAACTTTTAAAACTTTGGTTGATATCGGGAGGCAAAACTTTTATACCCAGGCGCTCACACTCGTGAATAATGGGCGGAACTTTGTCGATATCACCACTCTCCGCGATCAAAACCGCAGTCATGTACTGAATCGGAAAATTGGCTTTCATAAAGGCGGTTTGATAAGCCACCACGCCATAGCTCGCCGCGTGCGCCTTGTTAAACCCATAGGCCGCGAACGGTTCGATGCGCTCCCAGAGCAAATTAATTTTAGCTTCCCCCAGTTTGCCAAATTCGCGGCAACCTTTAAAAAACTTTTCTTTTTGTTTACTCATTTCCGCGGGAATTTTTTTACCCATGGCTTTGCGAAATTTGTCGGCTTCTTCCCAATTATAGCCAGCTAAATTTATGGCTGTTAACAAAACGTCATCTTGATAAACAATCAGGCCGAGTGACTGGTCCAAATAATCCTTCATGCGCGGGTCAAGATACTCTACTAATTCGGGGTGTAATTTGCGGCGAATATACTCGGGTATGGACTCCATTGGCCCGGGCCGGAACAACGCCACCATGGCCATAATATCAAAAATACTGCTTGGTTTAAGTTCTTTTAAATACCGAGTCATACCACTGCTGGAAAGTTGGAAGACACCGACAGTTTCTCCCCGGGCTAGCATTTCGTAGGTTTTGGCATCGTCCCAGGGATAGAGATTATGAATATCCACGCGCTTCCCAGTGGTTTTCTCCACAATTTCCACCGCATGCCCCAAGATAGACAGGTTGCGAATGCCTAAAAAATCCATTTTTAAAAGACCGGCCGCTTCCACGGCATGCATTTCGTATTGAGTAATCATTTTGCCGCCATCGGTTTCGTACTGCACGGGAGTAAAATCAGTCAGGGGCGTTGGGGAAATCACCACGCCCGCCGCGTGCACGGAAGTGTGGCGCGCGCAACCTTCGATTTTTTGCGCTAAATTAAGAAGTTTTTCCACTTGCGGATTTTTGGCGTATAATTTTTTTAGTTCTGGCTCCAAATCCAGGGCTTTTTTGATGGTAATTTGAAAACCCTGCGCGCCAAAGGGAATCAGCTTGGCTACCTGGTCGCAAAATCCGTAGCTGTACCCAAGAGCCCGGCCACAGTCGCGCACGGCCGCCCGAGCCGCCATGGTTCCAAAAGTAATAATTTGGGCGACTTTATCGGCACCATATTTTTTCGTGACATAGGCAATCATCTCGTCGCGGCGATCGTCGGCAAAATCGGCATCCACATCAGGGGGTGATGGCCGGTGCACTGTGAGAAAACGCTCAAAAGGAAGCTTAAAATAAAGCGGGTTAACATTGGTAATGCCGAGCGCGTAGGAAACAATAGACCCGGCGGCCGAGCCGCGCGTAGTTTCGATAATGCCATGGTCCCGAGCATACAAAACATAATCAGACACCACCAAAAAATAAGGCGAATAGCCTTTCTTAATAATGATAGAAAGTTCATACTCCACTCGTTCTTGGACAGCGTCAGTAACTTCTAGTAGACTCGGCAAACGCCGATACACTTCGGCGCGCAAGAATTCATCGGCCGTATACCCAGTAGGAATATCAATGGCCGCGAAGTGCCATTCGTTAAGTTTTAATTCCAAATTAACCTGCTCGGCAATTTTGACAGTATTGGCGATAGCCTCCGGCAGATGTTTAAAGCGGCTCGCGACTTCTTGGCCGGAACACAGCGAATAATCCACCCCCACCATAGTAGGGCGGTTGGGCTCTTCCACCACGCGGCCAGCGCTAATACAGGTTAAAACATCTTGAGCTTCAGCATCCTCATCTTCTAAATAGTGGGTATCGCGTGTCACCACCAGGGGTAGGCCGGTAGTTTTACCGAGCGCAACCAAGGCGGCGTTGACTTCGATTTGGCCGGGCAGGGCGGGCAGATCGTTTAGTTCCAAATAAAAATTTCCCTCACCAAAAATTTCAGCATACTCCAGGGCTACGCTCTCCGCCTTTTTTAAATTATTTTCTTTGTGAATAGCATTGGCCACCTCGCCATTGATACAGCCCGAGAGCCCAATTAAACCAGCGCTGTGCTCTTGGAGCATAGCGCGGCTCAAAAGTGGCTTATCGCGCCGGCCAATAGTCTGCGCCAACGAAACCAATTGGAGAAGATTTTTGTAGCCCACATAATTTTTGGCTAAAACCACCAATTCAAACGAACGGAAAGCGCGGATATTTGGAGCATTTAAGTCGTCTAAAGTAACATAAAGCTCGGCGCCAATAATGGGCTTGATCCCCTCTTTTTTGCAGGCTTCATAAAATTCAATCGCGCCATACAAATTAGCGTGATCAGTAAGCGCGAGAGTTTTGAAACCCTTAGACTTGGCAGCCTTAACAAGCTCGTTAATTTTGGGAACAGCGTCAAGTAGCGAATAATGCGAGTGAACATGGAGGTGAACAAAGTCATTAGACATACTAACCGCATTTTACAAGATAACGACAACAAAATCAACCCTAAAAAAACGTAGGGACCCAGCCGAGGCGGGGTCCCTACAAATAATTTTTTTAATTTTATTTTATTTTTTTATCTTCCGAGCCGCTGTTCTCATTTTGCTGGCAGTGGCGGCCACGGCCTTCTCGACCGCGCTTTTGGCTGAACTGTTAAAACTTCCCGTGGCGCCATCGAGCCAGTGGTCGGCTTTTCTGGTGACAACTTTCTTGACCAAACTGCCAACGCCGCTCGTGGCCATGGTGAGAAAATCCGAGATATGTTCCACCTTGCCGCGGATGAAATTAATGGTTTCGGTGAGCATTTGAATCTTCACGCGAAACTCTTCCACAATTTGGCTCGCGCTCCGGAGCAATTTCATAACATAGTAGAACGTCCAACACAGAAAGATGGTTACCCAGAGCACACAAAAACTAATGACGATATATAAAATGTCCCGAGAATTTTCTACAAACATACCCCTCCTAAATTAAATAATTTAAACTAGTTCGATGTTTTTTATTATAGCACAAAATTAATCAGTTGCCAATTTTGCACTCTGCCAAGCAATAATTTTAATTTACCTAATTTCCGCGCCAAATTTTTGTTTAAGCAGATGCTCGGCTTTTTTTACAGCCCCCCCAATCTCATTGGCCGCTAGTGTTTTGGCTTGGCTTTCCAGAGTAACGTGATAAGCCAGGCTTTTATAGCCGTGGTTTAATTTACTACCGCTATAAACATCAAATAATTCCACGGCCGTGATTAACGGATCGGCATTTTTAAGTAGAGACACAATTTGAGCGTGGGTAATTTCTTGTTTTACAATAAAAGCGAGATCGCGAGTAACTGCGGGAAAGGGGTTCAGCGGCTTGTAAACAAGAGCTTTTTGAGTCTCAAGAATCAGAGTATCAACCACCGAAAGATTGAGCGCGAAAATAGCCGCGCGGCTTTCGAGCCCAAGAGCGGCCGCCACAGCGGGGTGGAATTCAAACACCGTGCCAACGACTGTGTTGTCTGTACCAAGGGTCAGCCAGCTGGAGCGCGTGGGGTGCATCCAAGGGTGGAGGGGTTTAGTTTCGGCCGGAGCATAGCGCCACGGCAAACGCAAGACACTGGACGCGGCCTCGGCCGCGCGTTTCGCTTCCCAAAACGGCTCTTCGTTTTTCTTCTCCACAAAAATACTGGTCATTTCTACATCTTGCCGCGGTAATAGATCGCTGCCGCTCGCGGCGGCTCTGACCCCCGGCTCTTCGGCAATATAGACTTTGCCGATTTCGAACATCTTCAGCTTCTCTGCGAACTCTATATTCTTTACAACATTCTCAAGTAAATTCAAAACAACGTGCCGACGCAAAAACGGCTTTTCTTTAGAAAGGGGGTTGTCGAGTTCTAAATACAGGTTCGGATCATCGCCGAGCGCCTCAATTTGGGCACGGCTCACGAACGAATAATTATCAGTTTCCGTGTAACCTAAAGTGCCGGCTAGAACAGCGCGTACGGTATTCTCTAAAACGCGCAAAGTATCGGGGAGGGGCAGGGCGCCAGAGCGCGGCGGCAAAAGACTCGGGATTTTGTCATAACCAAAAATTCGGACAACTTCTTCGACAATGTCTTCGGCGATAGCGATATCTTTGGTGGCGCGCCACGAAGGAATTCTGACGGATAATTCTTTTTTACCTGCTTTAATAGTAAAGCCAAGATGCTCTAAAATTTTTATAGCCTCGTTAAGGGGGACATCAAACCCCAATTTTTGGATAAATAAATTTTTGGGAATATTAATGGGCCCGGTCGGCAACCGCGGTTTCCCTAGGCTTACCACTTTACTCGCCACTTTAGCGCCCGGGCAAAGCTCCAGGGTGAGCGCGACGGCCCGCGCCAGCGAAACTTCGCATAAATTAGGGTCTAAGCTCTTTTCAAAACGAGCCGAGGAATCAGAACGTACTCCGAGGCGCGTGGATGTCTTACGAATGCTGGCCGCGTCAAAAATCGCGGTTTCAAAAACAATTGTCGTGGTATCATTATTTATCCCGCTCCCCTCTCCACCCATAATGCCAGCTAGCGACAGGGCGCGGTCGTGGTTCGCGATAACGCCGTATTCGGGCGAGAGTTTAATTTTTGTGCCATCAAGTAGAACCAGCTCCTCACCGTCTTTGGCAAACCTAACATTTATTTCTAGGCTATTTTTATTACCCTGCCTACCGGCAGGCAGGAATTCTAAACTCCGCGCATCAAACGCGTGCAAGGGTTTGCCAAGCTCAAACATTAGCAAATTAGTAATATCAACAATGTTGTTAATCGGTTTTTGGCCAACCGCGAGTAATTTTCTCTGAAGCCACTCGGGGGAAGGGCCAACTTTTATTCCGGACACGGCCACAAACATTATTTTGGGGCAAAATATCTCACTCTCGACATTTAATTTTATCTTCACGTCCTTACCCTCTTGGATCACGGCTGTTTTGTATTCTTTAATATCGCGATTATAAAGCGCGGCCACTTCGCGCGCGAGACCGTAGTGCCCCCACAAATCTGGCCGATTGGAAAGAGACTTGTTGTCGATTTCTAAAATTGAATCATTTAAACCAAGAACATTCGATAGTGGTGTTCCTGGTTGTAGGGAACGCATATATGCGTTCCCTACCGAAGTACCAACATCCAAAATTTCTTTATCATCCTTTTTAGGAAACATTGAACCAAGGCCGATTTCTTCGGCCGCGCAGATCATGCCCTGCGACTCCACGCCACGAATGATGGCTTTCTCGAGCACGACTGGCTCGCCCTGCCCATGCCACACCACGCTGGCGCCGATCGGCGCCACCGCGACCCACTGCCCTGGCGCCACATTGCTACCGCCACAAACGATGGAAAGCTTGGCACCAACATCAACTTCACAAATTTTAAGTTTGTCGGCATTAGGGTGCCGGGCACACTCAATAATTTTGCCGATAATAATTTTATCAAGACTCCGGCCTTGGCGCTCCACCTTTTCTACTTCTACCGTGCTCTGTTTTAATTTTTCGGCAACTTCCTCGGCAGTAACCGAATCGGGAAGATCGACGAACTGTTTGAGCCAATTGAAAGAAATTAACATAGTGCTAAAACTGCTCTAAAAATTTAATATTTCCGCTCTCGAGTAGGCGGACGTCCTCGATGCCGTATTTGAGCATGACTAAACGCGAGAGCCCGAGGCCAAAAGCAAAACCCTGATATTTAGCCGGGTCAACCCCACCGGCCTTAAGAACATTCGGGTGCGTCATGCCAGCGCCAAAAATTTCGAGCCAGCCAGAGTTTTTACAAACCCGGCAACCCCGGCCCTTACACAAAAAACAGGTCACTTCGCCGCGCACGCCTGGCTCCACAAATGGGTAAAACTTCGGTGAAAAACGCATTTTAACTTCGGGGCCGTACAGATGCTTGGCAACGGCTTCTAAAATGCCTTTCAAATGCGCGAAGGTAATATCGGTGTCGTACATAAAACCTTCGATCTGATATAAGGTGTGCTCGTGGCGAGCGTCAGTGGATTCGTTCCGAAAGCATTTGCCGGGCACGATGGCCGCGAGCGGCGCGCCGTATTTCTGAAGCGCCCGCACCTGCATGGGGCTCGTATGCGTGCGCATTAGCCAGCCTGCTCCAGCCGGAGCGGCTGGGTCGTGGCCCTTGATGTAGAATGTGTCCATAATATCGCGCGCCGGGTGGTCGGCGGCGAAATTGAGAGCGCTAAAGTTATAGTAATCACTCTCGAGCTCGGGGCCGTCTAAAACCATAAACCCGAGCTTGGCAAAAAAATCTTCTAAGTCGCGCCCTACTTGAGTAATGGGGTGAAGATGCCCGGGATCTAAATGGGGTAGGGCTGGCTCCGTAATATCTAGCCGCTCACCCGCGGCCGCGTTCTCCCAAGCGCTAGCGCTTAACTCGCGGTGGCGCGCGGCCACAGCTGATTCTAAAATAATTTTAACTTCGTTAGCGAGCGGCCCGATTTCTTTTTTCACTTCTGCCGCCAAATCTTTTAGGCTTTTTAAAATATTGGTGAGTTCACCGTTTTTGCGGCCGAGCAATTTAATTTCTAAATTGGCTAATTCTAATTTGTCTTTAGCCGCTTTAATGGCCAAAAGCCCTTCGGTTTTGAGTTGTTGTAAATCTATGGTCATAAAAATTACCAGGCCAAGGCGCCGGCTGTTAAATAGTCATCCGAAAGCCCGGACATAATAGCAGTTTCATAAATTTCTTGGTCCGCCGGATCTTTGAGGAGCGCGCCAACGCCAGCCATTATTTTGCGCGCCAGGGACTCTTGCATGGCCGCGGTGCCTTCAGACGCTATTTTAATAATTAAATTAAGGCGTTCGTTGGCGGTAAGCAGGCGGCTGTTTGCTCCCACAAAAGCGCTGTCAAAAGCCAGCTTCACTATATTCTTAATAACAACCGGCAAAATGTATTTAGCCTTGTCGTCGTCAATTTTTTCTTGGTTCTCAAATGAATATTTAAGAATGTACTCGGCTGTTCGGCTAATAAATTTTTCCATGTCGGCTCTGGGGTAAACAACATCGGCGCTACGAGCGTTGGCTACAGCCGCGGTTTGTTCGGCGCTTAGCGGCTGGCCGCTGGTGAAAGCAAATTTTTTCTCGGCCATCATAATATTATTTAAACTGATTGACCAAAGCGCCGACGAGAGGGCTTAAGTCTTTAATGGTAACAGCCACAACCAAAACCAATAAAAGCGCGAAACCAATCGAATGGGCAATTTGTTCGGCGCGCACCGAAACTCCGCGACGAAATATTTTGTTAATAATTATAAAAAACAGGCGGCCGCCATCTAAAGCGGGAATGGGCAAAATATTTAAAACTGCCAAGTTAAGCGAGAGCATGGCCATAAACTGAAGAAGAAAGTTAAACCCGAGGCGCGCGGCCTCGCCAGTCATCACCGCGACCCCAACTGGCCCCGCCACGCTCCCGCCAATAGAAGCGCTCGTAAAGACGCCGGCGATAAGCAAATAAAAGGCGCGGAAAATTTCTTTGATAAAAATGCCCGCGGAAATAAAGCCGTGATAAATTGCCAAATGCCAGGGATATTTGAGAGTGCCGATTTCGGCAATGGCGACGCCGATGCCCGCGCGATTAATTTCAGGGTAGAAAATGGGCGTAATGTCTTTAGTAAATTTAACCCTGTCTCGCAAAATATTAATTTTAACTATTTGCCCGGAATGTAAAGCCAGATAATCTTGCATGGTCGCGAGGCGCGGCGCCGCGGCCTCGCCGACCGATTCCACAATATCCCCACCGGCTAAGCCAGCCTGCTCGGCCGGAGAACCAGGCAAGACCTGCAAAATATGAACGCGCACATTTTGAGCGTAAGCACCGGTAGCTTCGCCGAGAGCGGCCGGAGCGCCTAGATAATAACCAAGGCTCAAAAAAACCACCGCCAGTAGAAAATTCATCACCACTCCGGCTACTATCACCGAGGCTTTTTGCCAGGCGGCTTTGGCGGAAAAACTGTCCGGATCGTTCTTGGCGGCGCCGTCCTCGCCCTTAATTTTTACAAAACCGCCGAGCGGCAACCAATTAATTGAATAGAGAGTGCCGGGTTGCTTTTCAGTATCTTTAATCTCGTTTTGAATAGCGCGCCGCCCCCAAACAAAATGCCAGCGTTTCTCGCCAGTAGAATACTTAACGCGCCGAATACCAAAAATACGCGGCGGAAAGCCAAAGCCGAATTCGTCTACTTTAATACCACACTTCCGAGCAACAATAAAATGGCCAAATTCGTGGCTTAAAACCAAAACTGCCAAAACAGCGATAAAAATTAAAAAAGTAAACATGGCTTGCTAAATTTACCACTTAATTATATACTAACCTCACAAAAAAGCAACCTCGAATATAATTTATTTAAAAAATACATATGAGCACAACTGCAATCGTAATTATTGCCATTTTGGCTTTAGGGGCGCTATTTTTAGTAGCCATGTACAACGGCCTGATTCGCTCGCGCAACCGCGTGGACGAAGCGTACAGCGATATTGACGTTCAGCTAAAGCGCCGCTATGATTTGATTCCCAATTTGGTGGAAACGGTCAAAGGCTATATGACCCATGAAAGAGAAACGCTCGTGAAGCTGACTGAAGCCCGGACTAGCGCCATGAGCGCGCACGACAACCCCAACGCCACTTTGGCACAGCGCGAAGCAGCCGAGAATATGCTTTCGGGCACCCTGAAGACTTTGTTTGCCGTGACGGAAAATTACCCAGAGCTCAAAGCCAGCCAGAATTTTTTGCAACTTCAGGACGAAATTAGCGATACGGAGAATAAAATCCAGGCCAGTCGCAGATTTTACAATGGCAACGTGCGCGACTTTAACACCAAAATCCAGGTCTTCCCGACTAGTATTTTTGCCGGAATGCTAAATTTTAAAGCTTACGAATTCTTCCAAGCAACGGAAGCGGAAAAACAAAACGTGGCGGTGAAATTTTAATGTATGCCGTTTGGTGAGACCGACCGCTCTCCTGCAAAAACCCCCGGGAGAGGTTCGACCCGAAGGGAGTTTTTGGTTGCGCTTGGATTAACGACAGCCGCAGCGGCCGGCGTCCAAACTACCGGAGCGATGGAACGATTCGCTGATTGGCTGGGCGCGCGTGAAAAAACGGGATTAAAAGAAAAAATTGAAGAAGAAAAAATCAAATTGCGTGAACTGATCACTCAGGGCATTGAAAATGCCAACTGGGTAAAACCGGCAATCGTCCGTCAAAATCAGCTCGTTGACGAACTAAGGACGCTTAAAAAAGACGCGCCAGAATACCAAAAACTGGATACCGAGGAGGACACACTACATTATCGCTTAAGGCAACTCACCTTTTACCGCGGCGGCCAAGGGGAGAAGCCGTTGCAAGAAGCGAACAAATACGCTGATCAACTAATGAAAAACGAAACTGCTTTGGCGGCACTCGCAGCTGCACGGGTGCTTCTGCGAGAAAAATCTGGTGGTTTGGGCAGGCGGCCGGCCGAATTAACCTATTGGCATAATTGCGCCTTGGCTTATTTAAAAATGGCAAAGCTTAGCGCGCAAGATACTGACGCAAAAGTTGAGGAGCTGTGTAAATATGCAGACGAAAACGACCTTGATTTAAGCGAAGTCCAATTTGAAAAAATTTTATACTACTTAATTGACGACGGATTTGATCTGGGACTCAATGCAAAAAAAATGTCTCGCCAGCTCGACCGGCTACGTCCAGATTGGCAAAAATTTCCAGCCACTCACGTCAACAAAGAATGCTACTCACACTACAATGACCTCTCGACTTTAGACGTGTTTGAGCGCAACCGTTTGCGAGTAGTTGCCATGCAGATGAGCGATCCGCAATTTGTACGCGCGATGTTTGCCGGGCGTGATGCAGATCTCATGAATTATACAACAGAGTTCGGCGGGGTCATCCCTTTACAACAAGATGGACATCAGCCATCTTTGCTAGCCACCAAACGAGTTGAGGGGAACGAAAGCTATGCCCCCACCAACGAAGGCTCTATCCGGGGGTTCGCCGGAGCAGCCAGCTTTCATTATCATGCGACCACAGTCGAGGAAGATATAGCGGCCCACGGGCCATCCGGGGCGGATTTTGCTTATTTTTTTCCAGGTGTTGTTTTTTCTTCAGCAGACAAAGATACTGTAGTAGTCCATTTCTATGTTGGCAAAGGACGAGACCACTGGGGCGGTAATTTTGAACACAAAAGTGATGTCGTTTGCTTGGGTCAAATTAAGCGCCCGCCAGATTTTAAAAAATAATTTTTATGTATTCACAAATCGCTAGCAACAAACGCCGCCCCCATTATTGACTCTTAACAAAAATATTGTTACTGTAGCAGTATAAAATCTGTTTAACTTTACTCTCTATGAAACAACAATTCACTGCTGTCTACCAAAAAAAAGGTAAGTGGTACCTGGGCTGGGTGGAAGAAATAAGTGGCGTTAACACCCAAGGCAAAACATTGGCCGAAGCGCGAGCGAATCTTCAGGAAGCGTTGGGTTTAATTTTGGATGTTAACCAGCTGCTTTTAAAACGAGAAACCGGAACTACTCAAAAAACTATCCGCGAATCGCTGATTCTGCAAAGGGTATGAAGCGGAATGATTTAATACGGCACCTGCTTAAATGTGGCTGCGCATTTATTCGCGAAGGCGCCAACCACAGCGTATTTTTTAATCCCCTGCTCCGCAAAACTTCCACCGTGCCAAGGCATAATGAAATAGAAAATTTTTTAGGAGTTAAGTTAATAGAAAAAAAGTAAAACTATGTCATTGAAACGCTTAAGAGGGTTTTTCAAAAAAGTTCCAGGCGCGGCGAGCGAAGCGCCTCTGGCGGAAGAAACCGCTAAGACTGTAATTTCGCTGGGGTTATCGGAAACTCTCCAACGCGGTTTTTTTCCTCAACCACTAAAACACCTCGGTAAAAAGGCGCGCCCGCAATCATTAATTTTTGACCTTACTGACTTAGGTAAGTTGCATTTTGATGCCGTGCGATCCGAACAGTTTACCACTGATTATCATAGCGGCCCTGATGAGCTTTTGGTATGGACCGCTGAAGATAAATTCCGGGGTTTAGTTTTTGATAACCGCTACCGCTATCAAGGCCCCTGGAATAAATAATTATGTACTCCCAAATTACCGCCAATAAACGCAAGTCCGTAGTGCTGATGATGATTTTTATCGCTATCATCATTGGCCTCGGATATGTATTTAGCTACGCCCAAGGCGATACGACTTACGCGGGGGTTTGGTTCGCGATTATATTTTCGCTATTCTCTACTTCGATATCATATTTTAGCGGCGATAAAATCGCTTTGTGGACCAGCGGAGCCAAACCAGTCAAGCGGGAGGAAAATTTGTATTTATACCGGATGATCGAAAATTTATGCATCGCTCAAGGTGTAAAGACTATTCCAAAAATTTATGTAATGGAGGATGCCGCCATCAACGCCTTTGCCACCGGAAGGAACCCGGCGCACGCGAGTATCGCGGTAACGCGAGGAGCCTTGGAAAAACTAGAGAATGAGGAACTAGAAGGCGTGTTGGCGCATGAACTCTCGCACATTACTAATTATGATATTAGATTTATGATGCTGGTGGCAGTCTTAGTCGGTTCGATTTCGATATTAGCCAATATATTTTTACGCTCGCGCTTTATGTTCGGAGGCCGACGTGATAGCAACAGTGGCGGTGGCCAACTCGGAGCGATTTTTATGATTATCGGCATTATTCTCGCTATTCTCTCGCCCATTATCGCTGAACTGATTAAGCTGGCAATATCCCGCCGGCGCGAATATTTGGCCGATGCCTCGGGAGCGCTCTTAACGCGCTACCCCGAAGGGCTGGCCAAAGCCTTAGAAAAAATCGCGCAAGAAAATATGCCGCTTAAGACTGCCTCGGACGCCACCGCCCATCTGTTTATCTCTAACCCTTTTGGGGGTAAAAAACTGCACACCCTATTTTCCTCGCATCCGCCGGTAGCGGAACGCGTTAAACGATTGCGAGAGATGGGGGTGTAAAATTCTGTCTTTTAATTAACTCTACTAACTAATTATATGAGCGTAGGAGTTCCCGACGTGAGAATCACTATAATAGTAATGCTGCGAATTTTCATTGCATTCTTAATACATATTATACCCATTGGAAAGGCGCTGAGACAAATAATTAACAGAAAGGATTTAAAACACAATCGCAGATTTTGGATAATATCGTTGCTCGCTCCCTTAATCATCGGGCTATTTGGGCTATATGCGTCTTGGGCTTGGTATGCGTCTTGGGCGGAGTGGCTGGTGCTAGGTCTTCCGCTTGCTCTGGTGGTAGCCATTGCTTATTTTATAATTGAACGGGGTGGCAAACGAATGATCAGTAAGATTATTCTTATTGCTATTTTGTTTGCAATCTTTTATTTTGGCTCCGCATATTTGGCAAGATACTTTATAAATAATCTTCTTCCAACTCAACAACAAGTAGACTAAGCAAAAAAACTGCCAAAAGAAAAATGTTTTTGCTGGGACGACTTAAATAATTTTTGTGTTCCACTGGTGGACTGTAGTTAACACCCGATAACTAATTACATTCCCGTCAAGCGTCTATTGTGGATAACCAAACCACGCCGCTAGGCGCGGTTTGGTTTAATCATATAGTCAACAGAGGACGACTGTTTGTCCAAACCGAGTAAATGACACCGCTTTGGCTTCGCTCGAAATGACAAAAACCAACGTTTCGTAATTTAAAGAATTTCTTTAATTAACGTGGTCTTGCCCACTTGCCTGGCGCCGTAGAGAATAACTACTTTCCCCTTAAAAAGTACTGCCTCAATTTTTGGCGCCGAATTATGCACAGCCGAGAACAACAAAATTACATCAGAAAACCGCATCTGTTTGACTAAAATCATGGCGCCTGGCATACTTTAACCTTATGAAGATAACTAAAGTTCAAAACTATAAAGTTATTATCGAACGCGGCGAAGACGGCTATTTTGTGGCGCAGGTGCCCGCTTTGCCGGGTTGCGTCACACAGGCAAAAACTTACGAAAAACTCCGCGAGCGGACTCGAGAGGCGATTGAGCTATGCTTGGAGGTGACGGAACGCGTAAAACGCCTGCGCCAAATGGAGGCGCAAACTTAGCGTATGACCATGCCAGCGCGCATCGCCTTTATTTTTGACATGGACGGGGTGGTGGTGGATTCAATACCATACCACAAAGCGGGGTGGAAAAAATTTATTGAAGAAAACGGCAAGAAATTTACTGATAAATTTTTTGACGCCAAAATAAACGCCAAGCGCGCGCCGGAAATTATGCGCGCGATTTTTGGTAAAAAAATGACGCTGGAAAAAATTTGGAAAATTGATGAGTTGAGAGAGGCCAAATGAAGGAATAGCTTTGCTCCGCATTGTAAGCCGCTCCCTGGGCTTAAAAAATTTCTGGAACAAGCCCGGCGCGCGAAAATTCCGATGGCTTTGGCCACTTCGGCGCCGCCGAAAAATGTTGCCTTGGTTTTTAAAAAAACAAAACTAAAAAAATATTTCAAATTTGTTATTGATGCCACCGGCGTTAAACATGGCAAGCCGGCGCCGGATATATTTTTAAAGGCGGCGAAAAAGCTTGGGGCCAAACCACAAAACTGCGTGGTGTTTGAAGACGCGCTAAATGGCGTAACGGCGGCGCGGCGCGCGAAGATGAAATTAGTCGCGGTCACTACGACTTATACTAAAAACCAGCTAGCGCCGGCTAACTGGTTTATTAAAGATTTTAGCAAAATCAAATTAAATGATTTGCATTAGCTAGAATTAAAATAAAATCAAAAATCCTCTTAGTTATTGCTAAGAGGATTTTTATTTTATTTACCACGACCCTTGTCTTTCCGCTCTCGTTTCTCGCGGGCGCGACGTTTTGTATTACTCTCGTGTGGTGGCTTAGGGACAACAGCGGTTGTCTCTGGTTTCATGGCCGCGGCTTCTCTGACCATTGAAGGACTAACAACGACCTTGGGTTCAACGCCACGGGGCGCTTCGGCAACTACAGTTTTGGCAAGGGCTCCTCGACTGCGAATTTTTTCTACACTACTAGGAGTAACACGCGGCGGAGCCGATTCTCCGGACAAAGCGCTAGCTGGAGTAGGCGCTGGTTCAGCGGCTGGCGCGGCTGGCTGTTCAGGCGCGGGAGGAACAACCGGCTCGGGCGGAACTTCTACCGTGAGAGGCGGACGGGCCAGGGCGGCGGCTTGGTCTTGCAACTTTTTAACTCGGGCGGCCACGCTTAAAGCTAGATCATTCACTACTTTCTCTAGGCCAGAGGCCGCGGTTATTAATTCTTTGCCTTCGTCGCTCGCGGCGGACACGCGGCCATCCGCTATGGGAATGACGATCAACTTAATATTGGAGATCCCTTTGGTGTTAACAAGAACAAGGCCGATTAATTTGCTAGTATCAAGTATCGGCCCAATAATTGCGATAAGATCCTGGTTAGTTTTGGGAATAGTTTTGGCCGCCTGCTCGGAAACCATTTGGGCCACAGCCTCAAATTTAGCTTTGGCGCGAAGCAGGCGCTCGCGACGAACCGTGGCCGGTTCGTAAAACTTGGTCAAGAGAGAACCTTTGGCGTCTTTAATGCCAACAGATTTTTGGTCTTTAACGGCCTGCAAAAATTTGGCCCCGGCGGGAGTCTGGCCGTTAAAAAATGCGTCCGCGGCATCTAAATCTTTAATGAGGATAGTTTTAAGCGCTTCAAATTTAGCGGTAATCTGTTCGACATCATCGTGGCTTTGCTTAACTTCGGCTGGTTCAGTAAAGATAGCCGCGGCCGCGTCAATTTTTACCGGTGAAGCGGCTAGTTTGTCCGCCGCTTTCTTGAGGCCACTATAAACATCAAAGGCGCGGGCTAACATACCATTGATTGATTTGGCGATATAATCACCACTCTCTTTAAGGCGCTGGCCCATGCCGCTATGCTCGGGAATAGAACCGTCGACAATTAAATCTACCTCTACCGCGACTTTTAACGCTTTCCCTAATCGTTTAATGGTAACGCCCTGGTCGCGATTAGATAAATTTTCCAGCATGTCCTCAATTGTTTGGACAAGGCCAACGGAAACTATGGTTTTGAATTCTGCTCCAACTAATACGGCCAGCTTATCCGCCAGAGCTTTAGCGCGAGCCATAACTTCGGCCCGGACTTGCTTTTGTTTCCGGTTAGCCTGCGGTAATTGGTCGGGAGCTAGTTCCTTTAACTCTGCTTTTAAAGATTTGACTGTTTCCAAAAATTTGGCTCCGGCGGGCGTCTCTCCCGAAAAAAATGCTTGGGCGGCGGCCAGACGATGTTCAATGTTAGGCTGTTGCAGACCAATTTCACGGATCAAAGCGGACATTTCTCTGTCGCTCTGATCCGCCTCGCGCATAATGGCTTGTTCATCTAGTTCGCGTTGGAGATGTTGTTCGCGCACGGCAATTTTACCTGGTAAGGCGGCGGCGACATCATCGTCCGTAAATGGCAGTTTGTTTTCGGGAATTTTATCAAAATCCGCGAAGGCCGCTTTGACAGCCGCCGCGCGTTCGGCAGGGGAAGCGTCGTTTGATATGGCGGCAATCCTCTCGCCCGTAAGGCGAAAAGCGTCGGCATGCCGCAGAGCGTATAAGACAGAACTAAAAGCAAAATCAACGGGCCGTTCCGCGACGATCTTTTGCGTTGCTTGAAATTCTGTGGAAGTTCTAGCAAAGTTATCAAATTCCAATTCCGCGTCCGCGGCCGCTTCTGCGCTCGCGGACATATCGCGCTGTAGTTCCGCCATCGCCTTTTTAATAAAAGCGTTAATCTCATTAGTGACCGCGCCCAGTTCTCTGACAGCATCATAATGAGCGCGCTGAAGGCGCAGTAAGCCTTCAGAGCGTTTCCCTCTCTCTACTCTGTGCGCGGGAGCCTCCGCGTCTAGCTCCAGGCCTTTCTCCAGCCAGGCGGAGGGGACGCCTTCGGGGTCGCCGGCTTCGAGTAATTTTTCGTTCTCAGCGTAGGCGGCCGCTAATTTTCTGTTGCCAAAAATAAGATCCACAACTTCATCGGCCGCGGCGGAGATGGCCTCGGCTTTCATTTTTTGTTCATGTTCTCTGATCGCCTGGCGATTTTTGGAATCGGCCGCGCCGCGAACGGAAAGCGCGCGCGACTGATCAAGAAGCTCGGCGTCTTTAGCCGCTTGCGCGGCCGCGCGGCGGGATTTTTCGGCGGCCACCAGGCGCCTAACTTCATTCGCGGCGGAATCCGGATCATTCGGATCAAACCCTAAAGATGGTTTTTCTCCTGGCATATGGGTAAAACGAATAAAAAATTAACCCGTTTATATTATAGCAAATTTTGTGACTTCTGGACAATCATTGGATAAGCAATCGATGCGAACCTATTAATAAAGTTCCGAAAATTTTTGTGGAACCGCACCTCCATACCCTAAGCGCGCAAATAGCTGGCGGCGGCCTGAGCTGACGAAAAACGCGGGGAAACATTTTTACCTATTGCAATATCTCTAAGGGCACCGGTAATTTCTTTGCCAGCCGTAGTGTTAAATTTTTCGCTCCCCACTAAGCCCACAGTTAAATTGCCGGCCACAAAAGCCTTGGTGGCTAATTTAAGGACGTAAGCAAAGGCCAATCCTTCATCTTGAGCTTTGGCCATGGCTTGTCGTTTAAGTTTTTTGTCAATTTTGAAAATTACTTGAGTATTCATATGATTTGACGAAATCATGCCGCGCAACGTCCTCTG
>JAUSEN010000029.1 GCA_030650025.1 Candidatus Magasanikiibacteriota bacterium
CGAAAGATTTGGAGCGGGAAAGTATCGCCGTTGGTGCAATCAAACACGGAGCAACTGTTTTTTACTCTGACGAGTTCGCAAAGGAGTGCGCGCAAGAACAGATCGATATTCTCAAAGATATTATCGCCGATGAGAGTTTGCCGAGAAGTGCAAGCAAAGAGGTAAATCACTATTGTCTCAAAACGCCGGTGAGTGTGATTTTGACCAAGCAAGAACCGGAACGAAAATTTGTTGAGGCAATTACAGGCTCAAAAATATGTGAAAAAATTGACGCTTGGATAAAATCACGCGATCAGAATTTTTACAGCATTGAGTATTCTTGGCGTAAAGGCGAACATCCAACGCAGAGTAATTTTAATCCCGACTTCTTCCTGAAATTTGGCGACAATATCGTTGTTATTGAAATCAAAGCTGACGATGACGATTCGGACGAAAACAAAGCGAAGTTTCGTTGGGCAAAACAACATTTTGAAACGTTGAACGAAGAATTGAAAAAGGATAAAATCAAACAGCGATACTTCTTCCATTTTTTGAGTCCGTCGAGCTATGCAGAATTTTCGGAATACGCGCTAGACGGCAGATTGTTCAAGGGTGAGTTTCGTAGTTCGTTGGAAGATTTGCTCGACAAATAATTGAATTGTCTGTTTTGATTTTAGAGCCCCGCCAAAAATCCCGCCCGAATTTCGCCAAAAGAAAACAGTGGAGCAAATGGAAAATTCCTCCCCAAACCCCTCCTTTTCCATTTGCGACTTCCGAATTCAAAAACAAATCAGCCGAAGTTTTGGCAAATCCTTTCCCCAAAAAATAGTTTTGCCAAAACTTCGTCCGCATTAGTCCCGCCACCTGCCCAGAAACTTCTAGGGCAGAACACCAAAGAAAAATGTCCTTTCCATTTTCAAGAAAAATTTCACCCCCGCCAAATCAAAAAAGCAAGAGACATTTTTCTTTGGGGTTGCCGAGCGAAGCGAGGCAGTGGCGGAACGATACGAGCGTACAGGGCAGTTTCAAGCCACCACGCGCTCCGCGCGTGCGATTAGTCGGCATCAGGGTTGCTTTCAAAATACATTCGAACTTTGTATAATACACACCGCTAGGCTTTTAATAAAAATCGTTTCTATGTTTAACCTCATTTGGTCCGACTTCCTCTACCAGCCATTATTCAATGTTTTGATTTTTCTTTATAACACTATTGCCGGCCAAAATTTAGGCTGGGCCGTGGTGTGGTTAACAGTGCTACTGCGCGTGGCTTTATTGCCCCTTACTATTATTTCCGAATTTACCGAAGTACGCCGCCAAAAAGCCGCCGTTGAGGCCGAGAAGGCAATTGTCGCCTATAAAAATGACCGCGTGGCCCAAAAAGAAATCGCGCGCAAAATCATGCGCAAGTATCACATTTCGCCGTGGGCCAAAGTTCTAATGCTTGGCATCCAGCTCTTGGTTTTAATTTTACTCTATCAGGTTTTTATTAGCGGCATCAGCGGCACGCGGATGGCTCGGACTTTATACCCAGGGGTGGACTACCCCGGCGCCATCAATGTTGATTTTTATGGTTTTAACATCGGCACCCCGCACGATATTTGGTGGAGCGGGATCTGCGCCATTTATTTGTTAGTATCTATTTATTTAGAACGGCGTAGCCGTCGCGGCTGGCAGCGCGCCGAGGTGTTTTATTGGATAAGTTTTCCGCTTTTCACTTTTGCCGCCCTCTGGTACCTGCCCATGGTAAAGTCGCTCTTTATTTTGACAACTATGGTGTTTTCTGATATAATCAGCCTTATAAGGAGCGCGATAAGATACGCCTTTAAGCCCGCCGCCGTTGCCAAGCATTAATTTTTCGCCATGTTATTATGTCCACTGATTCTTTAGACAAAATAATGTATTCGTTCGTTGTGGACGATGTTCTCAAGGGTCTTTTTATTTATGTCCCGCCGGGTTATGTGGCTTGCGTCTATGATTTAGGCCGGGGCGTGCTTAAAAAAGTTTTAACCCCCGGCCTCCACCTTAAAATTCCTTTTTGGCAAAAAGCCAAGCTGTTTAACGTCCAAACCCTCGAATATAGCATCTCGCGCCAGTTTAGCCTGGAGCACGAACGGGCTCTTGGCGATATTCCCATTGCCGCGGTTACCCAAGAAGGCAAGCGCATCGGAATCGAGGGCACCATTCTCCTGCGCCTTGATATCCACCAGGTCCCGGCTATTTGGCAAACTATCGGCGAAGATTTTGTCGCCAAAATTGTTCGCCCGGCTATCCGGAGCCGCGTGCGCATGGTCTTTAGCCGTTTTAATTATGCCGATATTGTGGGTGTCAGCCGCGCCGATGTTGAACACGAGCTCAAGAGCGAACTAGAACGCATTTTTTACTCCCGCGGTATTTTTGTAGAAAACGTCCTTTTAAGCGAAATCTCGCAGATTGCCGCCAGCGCTCCCCTCAAAGAAAAAGCCGAATAAAATTGGTTTTCTTACCTCTTGACACCCATCTTCATCGTTGGTATATTATCACTCATAAGTATAGAGTGATAACCATGGAAACCAGGCAAGAACAATTACTCCAGCTGGTGATTGAAAACTATATTAAAACCGCCGAGCCGGTGGGTTCGCGTTTTTTAGTTACCGAAGCTGGTTTAGCGTGGAGCGAGGCCACGGTACGGAACGACCTGCGCGAACTCGAAGAGGCTGGTTATTTAACGCATCCGCACACTTCGGCCGGGCGCATCCCCACCACCAAAGGCTACCGCCATTATATTCAGAAACTTAATTTTTCCGGGCTGGAATTGCCCAAAAAAGAATCCAGCGAATTGGAAAAAGCTTTTAAAGCCGAGGACGAATGGGAGGCGGCCTGCAAACAGCTCGCTAAAACAATGGTCGCGCTTTCTACTGAAACCGTGCTCCTCGCTTTTTCGTCCGAAAAAGTGTATTATACCGGCCTCGCGAGCTTGTTTCAAAAACCGGATTTTGGCGAGCAGAGCTTGGTGGTTGATGTGTCGGCTATGTTTGACACGTTAGACGAAGTGTTGCCGGATTTTTTTAATATTGTTGCCGGTGAACCCAAGTATTTTTTGGGAGCGGAACACCCGTTTGGCGAAAAACTAACGGTGCTCTCCACGCGTTTTGGGGAGGATGACCAGTCGCTTATCGCGCTCGTCGGCCCCCAGCGCATGGACTACAAGCACAATTGGGCTTTGCTAAATAATATTTTGCAGTTTGTTTAGAAATATTTATGGACCAAGTGGAAAAAAAATACCCTATCATTGCCGTTGGCGCCCTCATTTATAATCAAGCGGGCAAGATTCTTTTGGTGCGCGGGCCTAAGTTTGGCGATTTCTGGACAATCCCGGGCGGTAAAGTTGACCTTGGAGAAACTGTTGAACAGGCTCTGCGCCGCGAAATTAAAGAAGAAATTAGCGTTGAAATTGGAAAGGTTGAGTTTGTGCAGTTTCAAGACGCGATCAATCCGCCCTCGTACCACGAACCCAAGCATTTTTTATTTATAGACTTTCTCGCGGAATTAAAAAATGGCGAGCCGGCTGTTTCTAACGAAATTACGGAATTCATCTGGGTTGACGCCGCCACGGCGCGCCAAGATTTAAAAACTTCTCCGACTGTGGACAAATTGATTCAAGCCTATCTAGATAAAAGCAAACCAGCTGAAATTAAAAACGAAGATTATAAATTAAATTATCAGCGCGCCTTGGCGGATTATCAAAACTTAAAAAAAGAAACCGCCAGCCGCCGGGGGGAGTGGGCGCAATATTCCGAACAGATGATTCTGGAAGAATTTATTCCGGTGTATGATAATTTTAAAAAAGCCTATTGGCATAAACCCGAGATTGCGGGCGAGAGTGAGAAGCAATTTAAGCAGTGGGCGGACGGCATTGGTTTTATTCAAAAACAGTTTGGGGATATTTTAAAAGCGCACAATGTAATCGAAATAAAAACCGTGGGCGAAATGTTTGACCCTAAGTTTCACGAAACAGTTGGTGAAGACGCGGTGGAAGGCAAAACGCATGGCACAATCGTCAGAGAGGTGGAAGGAGGGTACACTATGGCTGGGCGGGTGATAAAAGTGGCGAAGGTGATTATTGCGAAATGATTTTTAGTTGTATGGAGTTCGATAAACACAACCCGCATCCATTTAAAAAATAATTATTTTAATTTTTTATGCAAACCACTAAATATTATCACGTTATTATCGCGCTTTTTAGCGTTTGTTTGGTCGTATCCAATATCATTGCCGTAAAAATTGGCAGTTTCCTGGGTTATTTCTTGCCTGTGGCGGTTATTTTATTCCCATTCACCTATATCTTGGGCGATGTTTTAACCGAAGTGTATGGCTACGCGGCCGCTCGCCGCGCTATTTGGACCGGCTTTTTCTGCAATTTAGTGGCGGTCATCGCCATTTGGTTGAGCATCAAAATTGTACCCGCGCCGTTTTTTGCCAATCAGCCCGCTTTTGCCGCTATTTTAGGGTTCACCCCGCGCTTACTAGTGGCTTCGTTTTTAGCTTACTTAGTTGGTCAGTTCGCTAATTCATATATTCTATCAAAATTAAAAATCAGAACCCAGGGTAAGCATCTGTGGGCGCGAACGGTTGGTTCTACTGTGGTTGGTGAAGGTTTGGACAGCCTGGTGTTCATTGTCCTGGCTTTTAGCGGTGTCTTGCCAAGTGTGGCTATCCCGACTTTGGTTTTAACGCAGTGGATTTTTAAAAGCGCGTTTGAAGTGGTGGCCACGCCATTTACCTATATTGTCGTGAATTATTTAAAACAGGCCGAAGGGTTAGATGTTTACGATCATCAAACCAATTTTAATCCGGTGAAAATTAATTAACAATGAACAAACAACAATTAACAAGTTGTTAATTTCTTATGCCCACATCCAAACAGGACCTCTCGCAACTTACTGAACTTGGCAATAAAAAAGCCAAGCCCGCTCGCACGCTCGAAGCGTTTCCCAATCATGCCCCGGGCGATTTAGAGGTCAGTTTGCATTGCAGAGAATTTACCTGCCGCTGCCCCTTAACGAACCAGCCAGATTATGCCACTATTGACATTGTGTATGTGCCAGATAAATTTGTAGTGGAGAGTAAGTCCCTGAAGCTGTATTTAGAAACCTATCGAGAAGAAGGCGTTTTTCACGAACATCTGGCCGTGGATATTGGCAGGGATTTCGTGAAGTTTATTAAACCCAAAAGCGTGAGCGTAAAAGTTAATTTTAATACGCGCGGCGGGATCGCGATCAGCGCGGAGTGGAAGAGTAAAAAGTAAGCATATTACTATGTCAGAGAGTAATTTTCTTGCGAGGCATTGGAAAAAACTAGCGGCTGGTGTAGCGGCGCTCGGTATTACGGCGGGGGCTGTTGACATGAGCCGTTCACGGCGAAGCGAGGCAGACAGTGGTGATGCACAGGGCGAAGTCCACAAACCGGAAGTCCCCGACCAGGCAGCGAGAGATATGAAGGCGTTAGATAATGCAGGGCGTCTTCAAAATGAGGAACGAGCCCGCGAACGGGACCAAGAAAAGATTGTAAATGTAAAAGCTGCGATTGACGCCATGTTTGCGCAATCACCGGTGGATAATACTCCGCATTACGAAACACAAGAATTAAGTATAGCCGAGTTGAGGGCCGAAGGTTTAGAAGATTTTGCAAAAGTTGTAAATGAAGTGCCGAGTTTAAAAATTTTTGACGACAGCATAGATGGGCCTGCTGTAACTTATTTAGATGATCAAGGTGGGCGATTTAAATTAGCGAATATTATGGTCGAAGACGATGGCAGTTTTACTCTAGATGGCGGAAAATTTAACCGGGGACTTGCTGCGCAAATAAATGTGGATAGTTTAGATGGATTAAAATCTGTTTTGGAGGGAGTAAAAAGAAATTTTGTAACTGGCAGTTTAGAAGACGAGCAATATGATAGGGAACAAGAAAAATTAAGGAAATTACGTCAATAATAGTAATGAGTATAAAAAAGTGGAGTGATAAGAAATAATTATGATAGCGAGCCGAAAAAACAATTACGCGTTTATTGATAGCCAAAATTTAAACTTAAGCGTTCGGTCGCTTGGGTGGAAGTTAAATTTTGGCAGTTTTCGCGTTTATTTGCGTGAAAAATATTCTATTCAGCAAGCGTACCTATTTATTGGTTATCTACCAGGAAATCAGCATCTTTATACCGCCTTACAGATGGCCGGCTATATTTGTGTTTTTAAACCAACCTTAGAGCTACCAGACGGTACTGTAAAAGGCAATGTTGATGCCGAGTTGGTCCTTCACACCATGATACAATACAATAATTTTGATAAAGCCCTGCTCGTTTCCGGCGATGGTGATTTCTTTTGTCTGGCGCAGTATTTGTTGGAACAAGATAAGTTGCTTAAAGTGTTAATTCCTAACCAGGCGCGATATTCAGGGTTGTTAAAACGCTTAAGTACACAACAAAATAACGTTTTTGATTTCATAAGTGAACTCCGGGTAAGGCTGGAATATCGTCCAAAATGAAAAAGGCTCCAAGCGGTACAAAACCCGCTAAGAACCTAGATCGTCGTGATAAAACTAGTATAACATACTATATTAATTTGTCAAGGCCGGGCGCGAATAAACCTCAAAACTATGTTGGAAGGCAAGAAAAAATGGATTGCTGCGGCGGTCGGCCTGGCCGGTTTAGTTGGCGTTGAAGCCGGCAGACGAGCCGAAAAAAAGACCCCGCCAAGAGTAACGGACGAATCAGCCGATGTAGCGAAGCGTCCCAAAGATATGCGCGAAGCAGATGCCATTGCCGAGGCACGGCGAGTGTTGGATGAAGATAAGGCCAGAGGAGAAAGGGCTGGAGAAAATTACCAAGAAGACTATGAGCAATATTGGCTTGAGAATATGGAAGCGAAGTTTGATGTGGCACACGCAGAATATCCAATTTTGTATAAAATATTAGAAAAAAGTCCCTATGATTTTACCAAAGACACTCTTTTTGCTGACCCACCACCCAGGTTGTATTTATGGAAAAAAGTTGGCGAATTTGAGGGCACGCCACGAGCACTGGAAGGAGTTTTTGTTTTACGAAATGCAGATGGCACCTTGGGGTATGAGATAATTCCTCAAAATAATCTTTACAAACCAGACGGTCAGCATGTGATATTCACCGCAGAGCAGCTTTTACAGGAGCTTCAAGCAAGAGAATCTGTTGAAAGTCAACTAGTTGAAGATAGGGGTAGCACTGATGAGCGCGAGGCTAGCGAAGAAAATAAAGAAGAATAAAATTTTTTAGGCATTTTTTATAAATTTATTTACACACTATGTCCAAAGTTCTCGGAATCGATCTCGGCACCGCTAACTCCTGCATGGCCATTATCGAAGGCGTTGTGGCAATTAATTATACACTTGACAACGTTATGGCGACGTGTTATATTAGTAGTAACTAAAACCACCCACCCTGCCCCGTAAGGGGCCCGGTGGGGTTTTATTTTAGAGCAAGTTTTATGGCAGAAACAAAAAGGCGAGCGGTGGTATTATTTGACGGTAGCAATTTTTATTATAAAATGCGTGATCTTAAGATTGGTAATTTAAGCAATTTTGATTATCGTGGTTTATCCGAGTGGTTAGCGCGGGATAGGGAATTGGTAGCAGTTGGGTATTACATCGGAGTGGTGCGGGCGCAATTGAACGACGTAAAAGGGCAAAAATTACGTTGGGCGCAAAGAAATTTGTTTAATCGCTTGAATGCTCAAAAGGTTGATGTCCATAAAGGTTATTTAATGAAAAATGATGGCGTGTATCACGAGAAAGGCGTGGATGTTAAAATCGCGACGGATTTATTGGTGGGCGCTTATGAAAATTTGTATGACGACGCGATCGTAATTTCCTCGGATACGGATTTAATACCGGCGTTTAGCAAAGTAAAACAGCTTGGCAAGGGCGTAGAGTACATCGGCTTTGGTCATCAGCCCACCCTGGCGTTGCAGAAGTTTTCCACGATCTCACGCCTGTTAGTTTTGGACGAGTTAAAGAAGTTTTGTACAGAAGAAAATAAAAAATGATTTTTGTTAATTACTAATCTTTCACACACTATGTCCAAAGTATTAGGCATTGACCTCGGCCCGCCTGCGCTCGCGAGAGCTACGGCGAGGCGAAGCACAACTAATTCTTAATTTATTTACTTTTAATTTATTACAAAATTATGTCTAAAGTTCTGGGTATAGATTTGGGAACAACAAACTCCTGCATGGCCATTATTGAGGGTGGCACGCCCAAGGTGTTAGAAAATAAAGAAGGGGCGCGCACCACGCCCTCTATTGTCGCGATTTCAAAAGCCGGCGAGCGGTTGGTGGGGCTCTTGGCCAAGCGCCAGGCGGTAACTAATCCGGAAAATACGCTGTTTTCCATCAAGCGTTTAATCGGCCGCAAATGGGAAGATTCCGAAGTCCAGCGCGACCTTAAGCTGATGCCGTACAAAATCGTCAAAAGCGGGGAAGGCGTTAAAATTTCTATGGGTGGCAAAGAACACACTCCCGAAGAAATTTCGGCGATGATACTCGGCAAAATGAAAGCCGATGCCGAAGAGCGTTTGGGCGAACCAATTACCGATGCCGTAATTACCGTGCCGGCGTATTTTGACGATGCCCAGCGCCAGGCCACCAAAAATGCCGGGGAAATCGCGGGTTTAAACGTACTGCGCATTATCAACGAACCGACCGCGGCCGCGCTGGCCTACGGGTTTGATAAAAAGAAAGACGAAAAAATTGTGGTCTACGATCTCGGGGGCGGTACGTTTGACGTATCGGTTTTGGAAGTAAGCGCGGATTCAGTTCAAGTTTTATCTACCAATGGCGACACCCACCTCGGCGGCGATGACTTTGACCAAATCTTAATTCGTTGGATAATTGATGAGTTTAAACGCCAAGAAGGGATTGATCTCGGCAATGATAAACTCTCCTTGCAACGCATTAAAGAAGCGGCTGAGAAAGCCAAAATAGAACTCTCCACCGCGCAAGAGAGTGAAATCAATCAGCCGTTTATCACTTCGGATGCTAACGGCCCCAAACACTTGGTGATGAAATTGACGCGCGCCAAGCTGGAAGAATTGGTGGGCGGACTGGTAGAAAAAACTTTTGGCCCGGTGAAACAAGCTTTGAGCGATGCCAAATTATCGTCTGCTGATATGAATGAAGTGGTAATGGTGGGCGGAATGACGCGTATGCCCTTGGTACTCCAAAGCGTGGAAAAATTCTTCAATAAAAAACCAAACATTACCGTGAATCCGGACGAAGTGGTGGCGGTTGGCGCTGGAGTGCAGGGCGGCGTGTTAAAGGGCGATGTCAAAGACGTGCTCTTGCTGGACGTAACGCCGTTGTCTCTCGGCATTGAGACCATGGGCAGTGTGATGACCAAACTGATTGAGAAAAATACCACCATTCCAACTTCAAAATCTCAAGTATTCTCCACGGCCGCCGAAAATCAGCCGAGCGTGGAAATCCATGTTCTCCAAGGAGAAAGGCCCATGGCTCCGGATAACAAAACTCTCGGCCGGTTTATTCTGGACGGCATTCCGCCGGCCCCGCGCGGCGTGCCGCAAGTGGAAGTGAGTTTTGACATTGACGCCAACGGCATCTTGAGTGTTAAGGCCAAAGACAAAGCCACCAGTAAAGAGCAGTCCATCCGCATTGAGGGCTCGAGCGGCCTCTCTAAAGAAGAAGTGGAGCGCATGAAAAAAGACGCCGAAGCCCATGCCGAAGAAGACAAGAAAAAGCAGGAGTTAATTGAGGCCAAGAATATCGCCGATACCATGGTGTATACTACCGAAAAAATGATGAAAGACGTGGAGGAAAAGAAAATCACGTTGACTGATGATGAAAAGAAAAACGTTGCCGAGGGTCTGGTGTGGGTTAAAGACGTTAAAGACAAGGACGATTTAGAACTAATCAAAAAAGCTTCTGAAGCTTTGTCTAAATCCGCGCAAGCTGTTGGCATGAAGATGTACCAGGAAGAGCAGAAGAAGGGCCCAGCTAGCGGTGCCGCTGGCAGCCAGCCTGAAGGCGAAAAACCAAACGAAGGGCCAATTGAGGGTGAAGTGGTGGATGAGAAAAAATCTTAAACCACACTATTATGTCAGAAATATTTACTCCAGAACAAGAGACAAACGAGTTCCTGCAACGATTCCGGGCGTACATGATAAAAGTAATCGAGGAAACAAACAAAACCGGGCCTGGCCATTTTGCGGAGATCAGCGACAGCAAGGAAGAGTATGTCAAGAAGTTTGGCCACAGCGAGATGACCGCAATTTTTTATCTGGCCGGAATTTTGCGCGCCTTATCGGCCGACTCAATTGCGGCAACCGGCGTGCAGCATGTTGAGGTTTTAGTTCGGTCCGCCAGCCGCGGCGCGGATGGTTGTGAAAAATTATTTGCGTCTTGGTATCGTACAGTGCTTACCCCTCTTACCCAGCTGGGCGATGGAAAAGGCGGATATCTGCCCTGGGAAAATTCGGAGAATCCAGAAGATAGCATTTTATTTTTGGTGAACGAAGCCAAGCAGAGGTTGTTGCTAGATGAATTGCCAGAGACAAAAATTATTGAAAAATAACAGACTGAATTTAAAATGTCCAAAGATTATTATAAATTACTCGGCATAGACAAAAATGCCACCACTGACGAAATAAAAAAAGCCTTTAAAAGGCTGGCTCTTCAGTTTCATCCCGACCGCCCGGGCGGAGACGAAAAAAAATTCAAAGAAATTAACGAGGCTTACCAAGTGTTAAGTAATTCGGATAAGCGCGCTAAATACGACCAATTTGGCTCGGATTTTGAACAGCAAGGCGGCTTTGGCGGCGGGGCGGGCTGGGAAGATTTTATGCGCGCCGCGCGGGGCGGCCAGGGCGGTGGAAATTCCCACTTTGATTTTGGCGATTTGGACTTGGGCGATTTATTTGGCGGCGCCTTCGGCGGCGGGGCCGCCTCTGGTCGTCGCGGGCGACCTTCGGCGAGCCGAGGGCGGGATATCCAAGTTGATGTGGAAGTAGACTTTAAAGAAGCGGCGTTTGGCGTGGAGCGAGAGCTTAGTTTGCGTAAACAAAGCGCCTGCGATGTTTGCCGTGGACACGGGGGCGAACCAGGTAGCAAACTAGATACTTGTCCCACTTGTAAAGGCCAGGGCCAAGTAATGCAAGTCCAGCGGACATTTTTAGGCGCTATGCAGACTGTGGTCGCCTGTACGAATTGCGAAGGGCGCGGTCAGAAGCCAGAAAAAAAATGCAAACATTGTGGGGGGTCGGGAGTGCACGCTAAAAATACCAGCGTTAAAATAAAAATCCCTGGCGGAATTGATAATGGTCAGGCTATTAAACTAACTGGCCACGGTGAAGCCGCGCCGCATAATGGAGGCGTCGGCGATTTATACGTGCGTGTCCATATTAGGCCCCATAAAAATTTTACGCGCGAGGGTTTTGATGTTCATAGCCATATTGAAATTAGTTTTGCCGAAGCGGTTTTGGGAGCGCATGTTAAAATCGAAACGATCGACGGCCCGGCCGAGTTAAAAATTCCCGAAGGCACCGAAGCCGGCCAAGTTATTCGGCTCAAAAATAAAGGCGTGCCGGAACTGGGGAGGCCTTCCGCGCGCGGCGACCACTATGTCCATGTTAAATTGCGCGTTCCCAAAAAATTGAGCAAAGCGGCGCGACAGGCGCTGGAAAATATTAAAAACGAGCTTTAACAATATGCGGAAGCAAATTTTTGGAGTTTTATTCTTAACAGTTTTTGGTCTAACATTTTTCTTATCCAGTACCGCCGCCGCGGTCGCGAGCGCCAATCAAATAAATTTTTCCAAAATAATTTCCGGCTTGCCGGCTCGCCTTAAATTGTATGACTCGGCCGTCATAGCCGGTTCAACGCGCGTTGTGACGTATAAAGAAGCGCCGCTGTCTCCGGCCGTGGCCTATCGCGATAATATCAAAACTAGCCAATTGCTCGCCATTTGGAACCGTCTGCTAAAAAGTGGCTTAACCAGGCGTTCTAAATTCACGGTTGAACAAAATGGCAGAGAGGTAATTTACCGCGTTAAATTAAGGCTCACTTCGGCGCAAGCCAATGAATTTATCAAACTCTACTGGCCGTTTATAGATATCAACGGTTTGACGGCCGCCCAACTTAAAACTTTTAAGCCTAGAGTACGCGGCATTACTTATGCCGAGGTTCAGGTATTTATTTCTGGTGTAACTAGTTTGCCAACTGGCCTCAAACTGACATGGGTAGTACAGATGGACAAGAAAAAACCAGCGACAGTTCAAAAGGTATCATCATTTATTAGTTATTTTAAATTTCCCCAGACTACGCCTCCACCGGCCGCCGCGCCTGCCGCCACCTTTTCAGCCACCACTTCCATTATTAATGTTTTAGCTCCTCTCAAACAAATCGTCTCGGAAAGCAAAGTAGCCTTTTCTACTACTTCTACTTTTAACAATACTTCTGTGCCCGAGTCTGACGCGCCTCCTCTTTCATCTGTCATTGTTCAGGCGCCCTCTGGCGCCATGAATTTTAGGGGTGAGGGTGGAGTTACCGCTTCACAAGTCGCGCACCTTGATTCCATTGTTAATCGCGATCAACAACGCCTTAACGACCTTGAGGCCATTAAACAAGCCCTGCAATTTTTTTATAAAGATCAAAATTATTATCCTCAAGCCGTTAAAATCAAACTAGGTTCCGCCGGTTATGCCTGTCTTAATAGTGACGGCTTCAACCAGGCGGATTGCCCTTATCCATACCTTCTGGCCGTTCCCAAAGATCCTTTAGATAACTCGTTTAGCTATGAGTACAGCGTGGTTTATAATCAAAATAATCTGGCCACAGCGTACCTGGTTCTCGCTAAGCTAGAAGGCCAAACTGATTCTCTTTCCGGATCAATTAAACTTACTCCGAGTGGCGTAGTAAAAAACTAATTTTGCGGAGCGTATGGCCGGGAAATCCAAACAAGAGTTTGAGGATTTTTACAATCAACATTTTGATAAAATTTATCGTTATGTTTATTTTCGGGTTGGCGCGAACCGCGCCTTAGCGGAAGATCTGGTCTCCGAAGTTTTTTTAAAGGCGCTTGAACATTTTGATTCTTACGACCCGGCTAGAGGCCAAAGCGCCTGGATTTTTACCATCGCTTCTAACCACCTAAAAAATTATTGGCGAGACCACAAACCCACGGAACCCTTGCCCGGTGAAGCTCTAAACGCAGGCGAAGAGGGGCACGCTCCCGATAAAGACTGGCTAAAGCCCGCCCTAGCCGCTTTAGAACAGCAGCTCACTCGGGCCGAGGTTACTAGTCTTGTCGCTCAGCTCGAGAGCCTGTCGGAACGCGAAATTGTAACTTTTCACTATATTTTAGGGTATAATTATAAAGAAATTGCCGATCAGAAGGGCATGAGCGAGTCCGCTGTCAAAGTGGCCGCGCACCGCGCTCTCAAGAAATTGCGGCAATTTATTTAAAAATATGCGCTTGATTCATTATAAATTTTGGAAAATTAGCCGCCATTTAAACGCCTCTAAATCGTTTAAATCTTCGCTTTGGAAAAAGCTCGAGGCGAATTTACCACAGGCTAACTTAATAGCCTATGCTTGGTTTGAACCGCCTTTTGTTCGCCGCTTAAGTGGCGTAGTAGCCGGGCTTGTTTTAGTTGCTACCAGCCTGACCAACGCTTACGCTTATGTGAGCCCGGAGGTGGCCGAAGGCGCCCTGCTCTACCCGCTTAAACAAGCTTGGGAAAAAGCCGAAGAAGCAACCAAAATAACTCCGGCCGCGGAAGCCCATTTTTATTTAAAGAAGCTGGCCCGCCGCGAAGCGGAAAGCGCTGTTTTAGAGCGTCGTCAGAAAAAAGCCACCAAAACCAAGGTTCAACTGGAGTTAATCGAACAACGTCTGGAAGTTGTTACCGAAAAGCTTGAGAAAGATTCTGACAATGCCAATCAAAAATTAGGCCATGATCTTCGTCAGCGCTTAATCAAGCGTCAAAAATTTTTGGAAACCAAGTTAAATAAGTTAAACAAAGCGCGATCTAAAAATTTCGTATCAGCCGTGCCCGCTACTCATAAAACTCTAGAAAAGAAACTTCCCGATTAGCGCACTATCGCGCCCTTGGCCGCGCCGCGGTCAGTCGCTGGCAAAACATTGCTAAGCGAAGCTCGGCTTAAAGAGAACTCTCGGCCCACGGCGTCATCCGTGCCGGTAAAAAACATGTCGCGCGCTAAAATCAAGCTACTGCCCGCCTGCTCGGGCGTTGGTATTACTTCCACTTCAAAATAAAGACCAGTGACGCTATTGGCCAGAAGCTCATAGTGGCTCCAGCTCACGCGCTGGCTGGTAGTGTCAAATTTCAGAGGCGGTCCTAAAGTGATGCTTTGTTTACCGGTAAACCTTACCCCTGAAGGTAAGGTGGCGGCAAACGCGGCGTCGCGAACTTTATTGGTGCTATTATAAATTTGTACCCAGATCCAGTATTTCGTGGCGCTTCCCACTTGGGGTGGTAAAGGGCCGCGACCCAGCTGGTCGCCCTCGTCAGTATAATACCGGCTCGCTACGGAGAGCTGAACATCGGTCGCTAGTTTTAAGCGCGCGGTGGTGCCGCCTTGGGCGAAGCGCTGGCCTGAAACTGCCGGCACGCCCGCCTCGATAACCGGAGAAATAACTAGCTCGGTACTGTCTGTTTGGCCGGGCAAAAAGTGATCAGCCAAATATATATTGATGTTAAAAATGTCGCTAGCTCCGGGTTCGGCAGTGGCCAAGCTTGTCTTGGCTTTACCATCGATAACGAGTTTGCCGTTCTCAATTTTTAAGTTGTTATTTTTGGCAGTAGCAAAGAGGTCGATTACTCCCGGCGTTGTTTCTAGAATTATTTTCGCGTTAGTTAAGTTAAACGGGCTGTTATTGCGCCAACTTAATTCTATTGGTAAAACCTGTTTTGGTTCGCCGTAGCTCGGCGGGTTAAGCCAGCGCGTAGCTACGCCTAAGTCTGGGTAAATAATCTTAACCCGGGCAGTGGCGGGATTTTGTTTGATTGGATAGTTGTTTATTTCTATTACCGGGCTTACGGTTAAAATCAATTCATCGGGTTTAAGAGGCGTCATGAGCGAGCCGGTAATTTGTTTAGTTTCACCCGGCGCTAATGCCAAATTGTTCCAATCGGATAGTCGTTCGTTAAGGCCGCGCCAAGATTTTACCAGATTAATTCGCTCGATTTTATGTTCCGAATTATTTGTCAAGTTAAAAGTATAATTCAAAGCATTAGCCGCGAGCGAGCTGGAGGCTGTTAAAATTTGGCCGCTTAAAATACTTTCGGGAAGTTTCAGTAAATATGACCCCAGCTTTTGTTCGCGGCGGTCAGTTTTTTCTGGCACGTAAGATAGCGAAGCGATTATATTTTCTTCAGCGTTGAACTCTGTCCACAGCCAACCGTATAAATCCACGCGGCCGCCGGCCCCGGGTAAAACGTCCGGCAGAGCCACGGTATTTTGTTTAGAAAAGTACGATTCCGAAGATTGGGTGCGGTCAATCAAAAATCCTTTGGGGAGTCTTAAAGCGAGCGCGGCCTCTTGTAGTATGAACTTACTATTATTAACGTAGTCCACTGTGAGGTGGACAGCCTCGCCGCTTTTAATGCGGCCGTTTCCGAGAGATAGGGAGAGCGCAATTTGATTTTGTAAACCCGGCTTCCAAAAAAATAAAAATATCGCCACCCCCAAAAGCGACACGGCGGCGGCTAAAAGCGCCATGTCAAATACAAACAATTGTTTGGCATGGCGATAAATGCCATGGTATCTTCGGTGATAATGACGGTTAAGGTGGGTGTTTATTTTTTTAAGCATATTTTATCTTAACTTTACTTTTTCTGTCATTCTGAATACCTATATTATACTCGCTCTAAAAGCAAAATGTCAAAAAACCCCAAGCCGTAGCCAAGGGGTTTAAAACAATTAAGTTTAGTTATGTTAATTATCATTATTTCTTGATATTTTTATTCTGCAGGCACGGCTTTAGGTTTAGATAAAGATTTGGGGTTAGGGGAGTAGAGGGGGTTTTTAATCTTCCAGCGATCCACATACTGGCCAATTCCTCTTTTTGCCAGTTTGTTTCGTATCGTAATATTACGTTGCGACCATTTAATTAAGCTTTCAAAGTTAAGTTTATAGCGCCCTGATACCACTACATAAGTAACTTCTTGGGCTTTAATCGCGCGCCTGATAGTTTGGTTATTAACACCAAACAATCTGGCCGCTTCTGACACAGAAATTCTGATCATTTCCTTAGAATCTACGTTATTTTGTTGATTTTCGACCATATTTAACCGCATTTAACTTTAATTATATATTTTTGTATACTGTAGTCTATACAATTATAGCAAAGTTAGATTAAAAAGTCAAGCCTTTCTAATAAAAGAGCTTATTAAAAATTTTATATTACTAAGTTTGTATACAACAATCTATACAAATTTAGTAATTTTTAGTGATTATTTACCTAAATTTGGCTAAGAATAAGCTTAAATGAACAAAGTATTTAATTTGTATACACTAATCTATACAAAACTACGACTTACGTCGGGGTTCGGAATGGCAGATTAATTATGCGTGAGGTATATAGCATGTCACTTTATCCACACTATTGAAAATTTAGCTAATTTATGGTAGAATGAAGAGCGTTAATGCACAGCTGTTTTACAGCTTTTTTTGGGTTATAATGTAAATATAAGGCGGCCCGGCTTATTAGTGTAACAAATAGGCCAAACCAGCGTCTTCTACTATGAACAGCTCTTTAGAACAAAAACGCCTCTTGTATCGCCTGCAAATTGAACACGACCCCGAAGCCTACGCGACGCTTTATGATTTGTTTGTAAAGCAAATCTATCGCTTCGTGTACTTTAAGGTCGCGAGCCGCGAAGAAGCCGAGGATATCACTTCCGAAGTCTTTCTCAAAGCCTGGCACTATTTGCAAGAAAACAAAGAGGTCAAAAGCTTTAGCGGCTTATTATACAAAATAGCGCGCAATGCCATCATTGACTTGTATCGCAGTAAAAGCGCTCGCCCCGAAGCTTTAATAATAGACGCGGAATTTGACCTCGCGAGCGAGCCAGACTTGGCTCTCGGAGTAGAAAGCAAAATCGAACACGCCAGAATTTTAGGAGCTTTAAAAAAGTTAAAGCAAGAGTATCAGGAAGTTCTGACCCTGCGATATGTCGATGATCTCGGCATTAACGAGATTGCCGAAATTATTAGTAAGAACGAGATCAGCGTTCGGGTCACTATCCATCGGGCGTTGAAGCGCTTAAAAGAAATTCTCCAGCCTTAATTAATCACATGAAGTCAATTCTAATAAAACAACTGCAAGGGCTCCGGCAGGGGCAAAGCGAACCTGCTCCCGAGTGGCTAAAAAATAGCCGCCAGTTGCTATTGACTCAAGTTAAAAATACCATTGACAAGGACACGGAACCAGCTAACCGCTTGGCTAATTTTTGGTCCTGGTTAGCTATTTTTCTCCCTCAAGGTTTAGTATTTAACGTGGTCAGGCCTTTGGCAGTTTTGGTAGTGGTGGCTTTGGTCGGCACCAGCGGCTGGATCGCGAGCGTGGACGCGGCTTATGACGCTCTCCCCGGAGACGGCGTGGCTTATTATCTCAAACGCGGCCTGGAAAAAACCCAAGTCGCGGTTATATCTTTAGTTGGCGACAGTGATGACGAGGCTAAACTCCATTTAAAATTTGCTTCTTCTCGCGCCAATGAAGTTAAAAAAATGTTAGCCGGGCATGATAAAAAGAAAGCCCGGCATGTGGCGCAAACAGTTCAGGATTTAAAACAAGAGATCACCACCGTTAATACCAAAATTGAAAAAAGTTCCAGCGCCGAAACTATTAAAGACGTGGCCGTAGATGCCAAAGAAATTAAAAATCTTCTTCAAGATGCGAAAAATCTACTGTCTGCTTCCACCACACCAGATTTAGCTCAACAGGTTAAAGATGTTAAAGATCTAGCCAAAGACACTTCTGTTAAAGCCATGGAAACACTGGTTAATAAAGTAGTTTCCGGAGACCAAACAGTCACGACCGAAGAAGTTAAGCAGGTGCTCGGCAAAGCTCTGCAGTCTGCCGCTACCGAAGCTATGGAATCTCAAGTGGCGGCTGAATCTTTAAAAGTGGCCGTGGATAGTGTTAAAAATGGTATCATTGGCGCCACGACCACTCCAGATAACACATCATCCACCATCCAAGAAGTTAAAGATTTTGCGAAAATGGTCGCCGTCGCTTCAACCCAAACCAATATTGTGGTGGAGCAGACCATCCAAGTCAGCTCCGATGTTACTTCTCAAGTCACCGAAGCCCAGAAAGCCATTTTAAATGGTGACTTGGCTACGGCTGTCGGCACGATTAAAGACGTGGCTCAAATTACTAAAACCGTGGAGCAACTTACGGACACGGTTGTGCAACAAGCCCAGTCGGTTTTGCCAGTGGCTTCGGTTGATGTTAATAATGTCATAGTTGATTCTGCTTTTGCTGTTAGCAGTTCCACTGCTTTTCCCTCCGCTACCGCTACCAGTGTTCCCCAAATCAGCTCTACCGCTAATTAAAATTAATTTTTGGTTCTTTGCCCTATTCGCCTCTCGACTACACTCGAGGTAAATAGGGGAGAGAGACAATAGGTTTTATTAAATCGGGTTTCGTTTCAAGGTCGAGAGTCCATGAGGACTTACGAAATTCATGTGACGGTACTTAAGCAAAATTGCAAAATTTTGTTTGGGCCGTAACCTCTCGCCGCGCTTGTCTAGTTCACACTCTATAGGCGCTCGCGAGATTAAATTACTAAATTAATTATGTCGACTGTTATAAAATCAATCAAAAAGGTTTTCACCTTCAGTGTAGTGTCGACCACCATTTTGTGGAGCAGCATGGTTTCCGTGCTTGTTCCTTCAATGGTCAGCGCGGCCGCCTGCCCAGCCGGATTCGGCCCAGGCTCCATGCTTAAGGTCGTTGGGCGTCCCCCTCTCTACATAATGAATAACAACAATCAATTGCTCTCATACTTTAGCGGTAGAGAGTACAAGACTTGGACTGCTGACGACAAATACAGCGGCCATTTTTACGTTTCGCAAGAATGCTTTGACGAACAGAAACTGCCGACGATGTTGCCGACCTTGGTTGGCTATCGCCCTGGTACTATGGTCGTAAAGCGGATCGCGTCTGACCAGCTCTATGCGGTTTTGCCAGGCAACACCTTGGCCAAAATCACCGTGGAGGCTGCCAAATCGCTCTATGGCGCCAATTTTACCGCCGTAGTTGTTGATGACGTCGCTTTCCCTCACTATGTTAACCGCGCCGCCACCGACATCACCGAAGCCAAGCCGCACGAAGGCATGTTGGTTTCGAACGGCGGTAAGAATTGGTATGTGGATGCTGGCATGAAACTGCGTGAAGTAAATGGCACCGGTTTCTCCGCCAACAAATTCCAGACTCGGTATGTTCACCCGGTGAGCGACGCGATGGTCGCGGGCTACACCAGTGGTGAAGTTATTTCCGCCGAAGTGGCGGCCTTGGTAGATCGCACGCAAAGCGGTGGCGTTGTCGTCACCCCTCCACCCGTGAATCCTCCTGGCCCCACCCCAACCTCCACCCCGGCTCCAATCGGCGGTAACTTAACCGTTTCCTTGGCTGCCGATAACCCGGCCGCCACCTACTTGGCTTCAGGCACGGCTTTAAACCCGGTCTTGAAGCTTTCTTTGTCCGCTTCGAGCGATACCACTGTCACCAGCCTGAAAATTCGCAAATCCGGTTTCTACGCCAACACCAATATTACTGGTGCTGATGTTACAGACTCCAAGGGTATGCGTCATGGCAACGTGGTTTCCACTTTGAGCGCGGACAGCGATCTGAACATTGGTTTTGCCTCTGAACCTATTGTGGTAAAAGCAGGCATGCCAGAAACCGTCTTAGTTCGCGTTAACTTAATCGCGGGCGCCTTCACCGGCACCTTCGCGATGTCCGTTCTCGCGGCTGGTTCGGTTGGTTCCAACGGCACTGTTGGCGGTACCTTCCCAATCACGGGTAACACCTTCAACGTGCAAGATGGTTCCAGTTCAGTGGCCGCTGTTCAAATCAACCCACAATTGGTTGGTTCTAACATGACCCTCAATGCTGACGGCACCAATCTGCAAGACATTGCCAAATTTAGCATTCAGGAAACCTCCAGCCGTGAAGAGGTTAACTTAATGAAGTTATCTCTTTACAACAATGGCACCGCCGCGGATTCAGACTACAAAGACGTTCAGCTCGTTGAACAGTCTTCCAACAAAGTTCTGGCCACGGCTCAACCCAAAAACAAGGTTGTAATGTTCGACCTTGGCACTGGGTACATGATTGGCAAAGGCCAAACCAAGTATTTCTTGGTGCGCGCTATATTAATGAACGGCGCGGCTCGTACCATTCAGTTCGTGGTTTATAACAACTACGATCTTGAGGTCAAGGGTACTACCACTGGTTCTTTGGTCCTTCCGACCACAGACAGCTCCACTGGTAACGTCAGTGCTACGGCGTTCCCAGCTGGTAATGCTACCAACTACAACAAAGTAACGATTGGTTCGGGCGCGGTTTCTTTCAACAAGAATTCCGACTCCCCATCCAACGCCGTTATTGCTGGCGCCAACAATGTTGTCTTAGCTAAGTTCTTTATCAAACCCTCGGGCGAAGATATGGAACTACGCAAGATGATGCTTGGTATTACCAACTCCGGTCCTAAGGCCTTGGCTGGCACCGCGTATGTTAAAGTAGATGGCGCTACTGTCTACAGTGTGGCCGCTTCGAGCGTCGTCACTACTATGGCTGGCGCGTCCATTTCGCTTTCTTCATACCCCGTGCTTAAAGCCGGTGTAAACAGCTATGTGACAGTAGAAGCTAATATTGATTCTTCCGCTGGCACCACTAATGTTTACAAGGTATACATGCGCCCGTCCGAAGTTAAGCGTTTGATTACCAACGATATCACGATTGACGCCACCACGGTATTGCCCGCCTCACTTTCGGCTGGCAACAATATCGCGGTTCAAGGCACGACTTTAGCGGTTACCACCATGTCCGCTCCAGTCGCCGCCAACGTGGTCGCTGGCACTAACAGCCACGAGTTTGCTCGTATTGAGCTTAACGCTGGCCCCTCTGGCGAAGACATCCGTGTTAACACGATCGTTGTCAGCGACGTCATTTCTGGCGGCGCCGCCTTAACGAACGTGGCTAACCTGACGCTCTATGCCAATGGTCAGCCGCTTCTTACCAACAACAGCACCGCGGTTAACGCCGCTTCCAACACCTTCACCTTCTCCACGCCTATCGTGGTAACCCGCGCTAACCCAGTAGTGATTAGCGTTAAAGGTGATGTCGTGGCTGGTACCGCTGGTTCGCACACCTACCGGGTGAGCGGCACCGCTGATGTGACTGCTTATGGCCAAGGATTCGGCAACACCGCCACCATTACCATTGCTGGTTCTGGCCAGGCGATGACCGTAGTGTCCGCCGGCACTCTCAACTTGTCGCTGGTTTCTGGCCCCACCGCCTCGCCGTCCAATGATCGTATGGTCACTGTCGGCACGGGCGATGTTTCAGTCTTTGGCTTCAAGATGAGCGCCCAGAACGAAGCGCAGAAACTTACCACTTTGGTACTGACCGCTTCTTCTACCGCTGGCAATACCTTAGGCAGCAACGACATCGTGAATGTGCGCCTCTATTTGAACAACTCGGCCACGCCGTTTGCTTCGGCCAACGCTGGCTCCTGCGCTAGCAGTGTCTGTACCTTTACCTGGACTAACACAGACAATGTCTTGCCAGAAACTGTTCAACCTGGCTTCCCCGCGACTGTCTATGTCAAAGCCAACATTGGTCAACCCGGCTCGGCCGCGGTTACCAACGCGTTTAAGTTCTACTTTGCGACTTCATCCACTACCGATGTTGTCTTCAAAGGAGCCTTTAGCGGCGCTACTTCCACTGTGGCTGGTCTTCCGATCGCCTCTGGCTTAACGATCGTCTCACCTTGGAACGTAACAATCAGTGGCGAAGCTCCGGCCGCCGGCACTTCGCTCACTCAAACAGTTGGCGCTGGCACCCAGATCGGCCGCTTCAAAATCATGAACAACGGTACGGGGCAGGTTACTGTCACGGATCTGCGGTTTACTGATAACGGCAGCCATACTGGCACTACCACCACCTACAAGCTGTACTACTCGGATGAAGGGTCTACCAACTATATTGGTAATACCGCGACCACTACGGTCACGGACTTCTCCTCGAGCGTACTTGACTTCAGCGGTGGCATGACCAACTTTACCATCAACGGCAATTCTTATCGCTACATCACTGTCGCGATCAGCACTGCCGGCAATATTGCGGCTGGTAATTCTTGGGCCTTGGCGCTCCCTGCCTTCAGTGATGCCAAATATAGCATCACCGAATCTAACCTTGGCTACTCCAACAATGGCGACGCTGACCTTGAGGACACCGTTACCGGTGCCTTCATGGAAGGTAAGCCATCGCTTGGCACCTTGGTTAAGCAGAGCACCTAATTAGTTTCAGGATAGCTTACAATCCTAACCAAACAACCCCCCTCCGCCCTTGGCGGGTGGGGGGTTGTTGGTTTTTAGTTTGACACTTTAGAACAAAATCCGTATAATAAGCACCAGTCGCGCTTTATTAACGCTTAATTTTTTTACAAATATTATGCAAAAAAACCTGGAGTATTTTATTAAAGGTTTAGTATATTTAAGTTTTTTTGTACCTTTATTGGTTTTACCATCGTCGTTTATTTTTCCATTTATTGTCCCGAAAATTTTGTTGTTTCGCTCGCTCTCCATCTTAATGTTTGGGGCGTATCTGCTCCTCTGTGTCAGTAACCCGCGCCAATATTTACCGCGCCTTAGCCCGGTTTTGGTAGCTCTGGGGTTGTTTATATTAAGTTTTAGCATTAGCACCTTCGCGGGCGTCGATGCCTACCACAGCTTTTGGGACAACCACGAGCGCATGCTCGGCCTCTTCACTATTTTGCACTATTTTATTTATTTTTTGGTAATCACAGCCATCTTTCGCTCTTGGAGCGAATGGCGGCAGTTATTTTGGGTTTTTTTAATAGCCGGCTCGGCAGTTATGTTCGTTGGAATGTTGCAAGTTGGTAATGCCGATCTGCTTTTGAATCAAGGCAGTGACCGCGTCGCCTCGACGCTCGGCAACCCTATTTATGTTGGTGGTTACGGTCTTTTTTTGGCATTCGTCGCCGCTCTCCTCATAGCCAAAGAACGCCAACTGGCGTGGCGATTGGCCGCCGCCTTCTTCGGTATTTTCGCGCTCCTCGGGATGTTTTATAGTGGTACGCGCGGTTCTATGCTCGGGTTCATCGCCGGGCTTTTCTCCAGCCTCATTATTTACGGGATTTTTAGTAAAACTAATTTTAAAGCTCGTTTAGCATCGGGCCTTGTTTTAGCCAGCCTTTTGGTATTAGTTAGTTTCGCTTACAATTGGCGGCATACCACGTTCGTACAAAATATTCCGGCTGTGGGGCGCGCGGTCAACACTTCGCTTTCTAGTGTTAAAAGCAGCCCGCGCTGGGTAGCTTGGGCGATTGCTTGGGAGAGCTTTGTCGAGCGCCCAGTTTTTGGCTGGGGTCCCAATAACTTTTTCTACGCTTTCAACAAACATTATAATCCGCGCTCTTTAGAGTTTGGTTACGGCGAAACTTGGTTCGACAATGCCCACAATATCATTATGAATACTCTCTCGGTGCAGGGCGGGCTTGGCCTAGTTACTTATTTAGGCATTTTCGCTATGGCGGTAGGCGTTCTCTTGCGGCAGTATCGCCGCGGCGCCGTGGAATTGAATATTGTTTTGTTTGGCAGTGCTTTTTTAGTGGCACACCTCGTGCAAAATATTACTGTTTTTGAAAACCCCACGTCGTATCTTTACTTCATGGTTTGGTTGGCCTTTGTTAATCGCTTTACAACCGCGTCTGCGGATCAATCCGCTCTTCGCGCTCCATTTGTCAGCCGCCCTATCTCGAAGAGCGCCCTAGGCGCTACCGCTTTAGTCTTGATTTTGTGGATTTATGTCTTTAACGTCCAGCCCGCCCGCGCTAACTCTCTGGCTTTAAAAACACTGCGCGCTATCAGCCAAGACCCGGTTGGTTCTAGCAATCAAATTAAAGCGGCGTTGGCGTTTAATTCGCCCCACATCGATGATGTCAGAAACGACATCGGTCGTATTATCCTAAATGCCGTGCCTGATGTCTCTCAAAAATTTGGTTCTGATAAAGCCAAAGAACTAATGGACTTGTTAGAGCCAGCTTTACTCGAGAATACTAGGTTGCATCCCGGAGATATAAGGGTGTATATGCTTTTGGGGCAATTATACCGTTTTCGCGCCACGCTCGATCGCGACCCGCAAGAAGTAATGAGAGCCATTACAGTTTATGAACAAGCTCTGGTGCACTCTCCCCGCCGCCAGCAGTTGGTATATTCTTTGGCCGAATTATATGGCATGATTGGTAACAATAAAAAAGCTGTCGAGCTCATAGAGCAGTCGATTGTTGATAATCCCAAAATTGCCGAAGGGTATATTCGCCTGGCCTATTTATACAGCACCGCTAAACAGCCGGCCGAAGCCGCCAAAATAATTGCCACAGCCAAAGAGCGGGGCGTAGTTTTTAATTCGAGCGAAGCGGCCGCGGCCACGCAAATTTTAGGCGCTACCAAATAAATATGGCAGAGCCTGACTCAAAAATAATCTTCTCCGTCTTTAGCCAAAGCTAGGGATAGTATGATGAATAACGCATTTTACAAAGTCATGAACGACGCTGTTTTGGGCGCTCGAGTATTACATGTTGGCTGCGTGGGAACAAGAGCCATCGGCGCCAATAATTTTCCCTTGCACCGGTTTTTAACCAAACGAGCGCGAGGGGTTTATGGGATAGATATTGATGCCGAGGGAATCGCGCAAATGGCAGCGCTTGGTTTTGCCTGCGAAGCGACTCCGGCCGAAAGCTATTTTTGTTCCGAACACTACGATGTGGTAACCGTTTCGAGTGTCTTGCAGTTTGTGGCTTCACCCATTGGTGTAATCACAAACTTAGCACGGTCTTTAAAGCCGGGTGGTATCATGCTAGTGGAAGTGCCCAACGCCTACAGCCTTATTGAGATCATGCGCAATGCCACAAAATTTGCGAAGCTTAAACCAATTCAGTTAACCGGGCAGTCCACCTTGGGGGAAGTGAATCTGTTTAGTAGCGCCACGTTAGCCGCGCTGATTATAGGCAGTGGGTTAGAATTAATTAGCGTCAAAAGCTATGTTCGTAAAACCGCTCGTGATCAAAAAAATTTAAAACTAAAAATTAGGACGGCCATCAATAATTTTCCGCGCTATCTCTCGCCAGCTTGGGGCCCAACGCTCTTAGCTACCGCTCGAAAAATTGTTTAAAAATATGTATCCAATTGCGCGGCCGTACGTTACTATTCGTCAACTGTGCGCCCTTCTGAATATTTTAAAATATCGCGCCCAAACAGTCGAGGATTTTGAAAATCAGTTCGCGACCAGTGTAGGGCGCGCTTATGCCTGCGCGTTTTCGGGAGGGCGCGTGGCCATTCAAAAAGTATTTGAAGCCTTAGAAATAAAAAATCAAACTGTGGCCATGCCATCGTATACCTGCCTGGTTGTGCCATATGCTGTTGAATTGTCCGGCAACCGGCCATTGTTTGTTGAGCCAAAAGTTGGGGAGTTTGGCACCACAGCGGCGGCGCTTCAGGCGGTTGCGGCGATCAGTATACCAACGCACATGTTTGGCAAAGTGCGGGACCAGCCAGTATTATCACCTAATACTCTGGTTATCGAAGACGCCTGTTTGGCATTTGGCTCAAAAATCGCGGGGCGAGCCGCCGGGACACTCGGTGATGTTTCCATTTTTAGTTTTAATCGCTCCAAACAGCTAAGTTGTTTTGGCGGTGGCATTGCCGTCACCGATCGCCGTGATATTTATGAGAAATTAAAAGTATTCGCTCAATACCACGCCACTTTTTGGGACGAAGTGGCGCAAGTTTTTAAGTCGTTCTTTTTTTGGTGGTTCTACCGCCCTAGTATTTATTCATTTTTGAAAATGTTTGGTTCGGCCTCGGCTAATGTTACCGATTTTTCTCTTGGAGATTGCTCTCTTGATAAGAGTTATTCAAAAAGTTTTCTCAAATCGCAAGCCATTTTAGGCTTAGGTCAGCTCAAAAATGCTGATGTCATCCTCGCGGAGCGTCGGCGTATTGCCGCCTGGTATGATGCCAATCTAAGAAATTTTTCAGACATTACCATCCCCAGACTGACGCCGGATGTTGAACTTAGCCACTACTGGGTACTTCTTAAAAAGCCCCGAGCCATTGTCAAAGAACGCTTATTTAAAGAGGGGATAGCCGTTGGGGTTCCGAACGACTATTCGTGTCCTCTCACGGCGCATTACGCCGCCAATTATAACCCCGCAGACTTTTCTGTTTCTTCAGCCCTAGCGTCGTCGATTATTAGTTTGCCGTTTTATGTCGGCTTAACAGAACGAGCCGTGCGTCAAATTTGTGCAAAATTTAAACAGGTATATGAGAGTGTTTGATCGTGAATTGGTAGTCATCGGCTCTAATGAATACTCGGTGCAAGGCGGGCATTGCTATTTTCGTAGTGGTTTAGAACAGCAAATTGAGGATTTAGCCCGCCATTTTCGTAAAGCCTATCACTATTCACCCCAGAGCCATCTTACGTTTTTTGGTTTTGAATTTAGTAGCCAGGTAGTTGTCCGGCCTTTTGCTATCAGACACCATGAGAGTCGGCGCGAGCTTTGGCATCGCCGCCGTGAATATTGGCAGAGCGTGCGCTCCATATACGCCGCTCACCCCGGCGCTTTATTTTTAGTTTTTATTCCCGATTCATACATCGGCCTTATCGCCGCGATCTATTTAAAACTACATCACGCCACCTTTTTTGTGCGGATTACTGCCAACCAGATAGAAGAATTAAAGGTTCGCGGGCATCGGTTAGTGCGTAAAATATTGTATCTATTGCTCAAATGGCCGTATTACTTTTTTATGCGCTGGCTCTTTAAAGGAGTGGTGCAAATCTATACCGGGAGAAAGGTGTATTATACAAATAATTTTGCGTACTCAATCGTTTCGTCCAATATTATTGAGAGCGATATTCAGGTGCGCCCGCCGCTATTTGCCACTGCCAAAAATTTGCAGTATGTGGGGCGATTTGATACACTAAAAGGTCTTGAATATTTTTTTGCCGCCATACCTTTAGTAAAATCTAAAATCAGCGTACGGATTGTCGGTTTTGGCGAACCAGCCGACGTTGCTAAGGTTAAGCGTCGCGTGGCGTCGTTATCAGCCTATTATGACATTACCTTTGTGGGGCAAGTTCCTTATGGCCCTAAACTTTTTGCCGAATATGATCAAGCCGATATTGTGGTAATGCCTTCTTTGTATGAAACGCAGGGCAAGGCGCATCTCGAAGCGATGGCCCGCGGCGTCGCGGTGGTCGCTACCAACATTCCAGCCATTAGCGCGATTATTGTTAACGGTATCAACGGATTATTAGTGCCACCACGTTCCAGAGAGGCAATCGCAGAAGCGATTGATATCCTGATTGCGGATAATAATTTGCGAACCAAGCTCGTTACTAATGCCTACCAAACAATCCGCGGGCTTACTATGCAGAAGTCAACTAACGCTATTATTAACGCTCTTAATGATCATCAACTAATATGATTCCTGTTGCCAAACCAACGTTATCCGGTCAAGAAAAAAATAATGTTCTTCAGGCTCTCGATAGCGGTTGGATTTCATCAACTGGAGAATTTGTTTCTGCTTTCGAGGCAGGCCTCGCTCGCTACCTCGGTACGGCGCAGGTTGCCACCACATCCAACGGCACAACCGCTCTGCATCTGGCGCTCTTGGCTCTTGGTGTTGGGCCATGTGATGAAGTGATAGTCCCGGCCTGTTCTTTCATCGCGACGTTAAACGCCGTGCTGTATACTGGCGCAGAGCCGGTATTTGTTGATATTGAACTCGATACGTGGGGGCTTGATCCCGAACAGGTTCGCTCCAAAATTACTAAACGCACCAAAGCCATTCTGGCCGTACATTTATATGGGTTTCCGTGCAGAATTACCGAATTAAACGCGTTGGCCAAAGAACACGGCCTGTTTTTGGTTGAAGATAATGCCGAAGCATTTGGTGCCAGTGTCAACGGAAAAAAATTAGGCACTATCGGCGATATCGGCACGTATAGTTTTTTTGGTAATAAAATAATTACAACGGGCGAAGGCGGAGCGGTTAGCAGTGATAATGCCACCTTCATGGATCGCGTACGCTTATACAAAAATCAAGGTCGCAAAACTAACAAAATCTTTCAGCATGAGGTTTTGGGGTATAACTATCGGATGACAAACCTTCAAGCCGCCATAGGCCTCGCCCAATTAGCTCAAGCGGACGATTTTATTGCCGCTCGCCGGCACATCGAGTCTCTGTATGATGCTAGGCTTGCCGGGTTGATTTACCAACCAAAAGACATGCCCGGGGCCGAACACGTTAATTGGCTTTACACCCGAATGTTTAATCATAAAGAATTAGACATTACCGCCCTAGGGGGTTTTTTAGAGCAAAATGGTATTGACACGAGACGAGTTTTTTCTTCAATGAGTAGCGTCGCATACTTAGGCCCAGAATATCAAAGGCTTAATTTCCCCAACACTAACCGGCTTCACAACCTGGGGTTGACCCTGCCAACGTATGTTGGCTTAACAGACGCTGAAATTACGCAAGTAACCGACGCGGTCAATACATTTATTCGTGGACTATGAAACGTACCATTTTAGCTTTTTGTCCAATATTTTACCCGCACATGGGAGGCGCCGAGCGCACGGTGTTTGAGCTATTTAGCCGTTTAATAAAACGTCATGGCTACACGGTGCATTTGGTTACTATTAATACGGAAAACGCCCCCGCGTATGAATTTTTGAGCGGTATTCATGTGTATCGAATTGGTAAAAGTTATTCCAATAAAGTAATAAAATTTTTGATGTTTCAATGGTTTTTTGCCAAACTTTATTTTGGTAAGCTGTACCGCACTAAGTTTGATATTTTTAATGTGCATTACGCCTTTCCCTTATCAATTTTCTCCATTCTGTTTGCTTTGTTTTCAAAAAAATTATTGGTGGTAACAGAGTATCATTTTGGGCTAGGATCAGAAATGAAGGTAACCATTGACAATCCCGCCGATTACTACCAGCACCACCCCAAATACATTAATTATGTATCGGGGTTGGTGTATAAACTAGCCGATTTTATTTTGACTATTTCTGAAGATAATAAAAAATTTATTCAAAGATATATTGGCTCCGCCAACAAAGTCGTCGTCATTAAACAGGGTACGGATCAAGTTTTTTTTGCGCCGAGTTTTTTTAGCCCCGTTGCCAAAGCCAAGCTGGCTCGCGGGCACCAGTTTGTCTGCGTAACCACCTCGCGTATTAGCCCCCGAAAAAATTTACTCGATATGGTGGCGGTCATAGGGTATTTGCGTGGGCAAAATTGTGATGTTATTTTGCTTATCAACGGAACGCCAGATCGTAATGACCAGAGCTATTTCACTGAGCTGAAAAACAGCGTGGCGACCGCGGGTCTTACTGAATATATTATTTTTAATAACTTTGTGACTGATGAAGAGTTGCGTGTTATCTACGCGTGCGCTGATTTATTTTTTTTAACCTCCAAGAGTGAAGGCTTTGGCATCGTTAATGTTGAAGCCCTCGCTTCAGGCACTCCGGTAATTACCTACGACACGGGGGCGGCTAAAGATTTTATTGTAAACGGCTCCAATGGCTATATTACTCAAAATAATCCTCAATCTTTTGCCGAGATTGCGCGCCAAGTTTTGACCGACGCTAACCTTCTCAAACAAATGCGCCACAATGCTCGCGCCTGTGTTGAGCGCGAGCTTAATTGGGACCATTACGCGGACAGAACCCACGATTACCTCGCCCAATTGTCTCACCGATAAAAATTCTATGCCTTCGCCATTAACCGTTAATCCAGAGATTATCAAAGATATTTTTGGCGCTCGCCAGGTCGTTATCGAAGACAGTCAGGTAGTAGTGGATGGCCGGCGCTATCCGGTAATTGACGGAGTAATTATCGCCCTGCCTCCCGAAAAATACACGGTTGCGGTAAAACAAAAATTGCGACTGGGTGCTATTGCCAAAACTCGGCGGTCAGAATTATTTGCCGAAGATATTCAGTATTCTTTTGGTCACGAATGGCAATCGTATCAAGAACCCCTGCCTGAATATGCCAAAGAATTTAAGGCTTACTTTGATCTGGTCCCCCTTGAGCGTCTTAAGACCAAAAAAGTATGTGATCTAGGTTGCGGGAGCGGCCGCTGGAGCGCTTTTTTGAAAGGCAAGTGTCGCGCGCTTATACTCGTGGATTTTTCTGATGCGATTTTTATCGCGCGCCATAACCTGGGGTCAGACGAGAACATTCTATATGTGATGGCCGATATCCTGGATTTGCCATTTCGGCCAGGCGCTTTTGATTTTCTTTTCAGTATCGGTGTCTTGCATCATCTTCCCTCTGATTGTTTGCAGGCCGTCAGGCGTCTCAAAAACTTTGCCGCGGAACTTCTTATTTATTTATACTATGCCCTAGACAATCGGCCATGGTATTTTCGCAGGTTGCTGTCTTTGGTAACTTTCTGGCGTCAGCGCCTCAGTAAAATTCGTAGTGAAAATTTTAGAAATGCTTTTTCTTTTCTTGGAGCGATCATCTTTTATTATCCTTGTATTGGCCTGGGGCGTGTTTTGCAAATTTGGCGCCTCGGCGACCGCGTGCCGCTCTATAAATTTTATCACCACAAATCACTCACCAGAATTCGTCAGGATGTTTATGATAGATTCTTTACCAGCATTGAACAGCGCGTTTCCAGAAATCAAATTATGAGCTTGCGCGATACTTTTGCCGAGGTAATTATTTCCGAACAAGAACCATACTGGCACTTTGTATGTAGCAGTCTCCCCACGGCCACTTCGCCGCCTAGCTTTTAAATAATTTGGTATGGGTTCGGGAAAAATATTACTATGTGTAAACTCCGATATTGGGCGTAGCAATACCATTGGTTTTCGTTTTGGAAAAATTGCCATCGAACTGATACGCCAAGGTATCCCGGTTGATATTATCGCGCGCGCCAACTATACTTCCTCCCTAAAAGTGAGGCAACCTTGGCTAGGGAATAAATTAGCGCGAGTTTTAAACGCCATCCGTATCTATATTTTTCCTAAGTTTGATTCGCGCCGCTCGGATGTATATTTTTTTGAAAGGTTTGTGTTGCGAGCGCTTCAAAAAACGGGCGCGAAATATTCCGTGGCGCATCTCGGTGAATTTATGCCGACCGTTACTCGGTATCTTAAAAATCAGGGAGCGCGCGTTCTGCTTGATATGCCCATTGGCCATGACTCGTACAGCGTGGCGCTAAAAAGACAGGGTATAACTGTCGGCGTCGATGTGCGCCCCGCCCCAGCTTATTTGGACGCGGCTTTGGCAGCTGCCGATGAGGTAATTGTGCCGTCAGAATTTGTGGCGAGCACTTTGGTAAGCGTCGGGCTTGGAGCTGTTCCAATGAAGCGCATACCATTTGGAGTGGCGCGCCCCACAAATTTTACGGTCACGGATATCATATCCCGTCTTAAACAAAAACCCATGATTTTTTTATTCGCGGGCAATGCCAATTATCGCAAGGGGCTTGGCTATCTGCTCGAAGCCTGGCGTCGGGCCAATCTAACAGACGCAAAATTAATCATCTGTGGGCGGGTCTATAAAGAAATCCAAGGGGATATTAAAAAATATCAATCAGCTACCATACAGTTTACCGGTTTTGTTTCCAATATCAATGATTATTTAAAATCTGCCCACGCATTTGTTTTTCCTACTTTGCTCGAGGGTTCCGCTAAGATTGTTTATGAAGCCATGAGTTATGGGTTGCCGGTAATTACCACGGCCAATGCCGGTTCCCTAATTGAGGACAATGTCGATGGTTATATTATTCCCCTAGCCGACCCCGTAACACTCGCGGATAAATTACGTTTTTTATATGAACATAAAGACGTGGTGGCGGTCTTAGGTGCGCGTGCCTTTGCCAAAGTGCAAGCTTATACCTGGGAACGGTATGCTAAAGCTGTTATTGCCGAGTATCAAATAAACTAATTATATTTTATAGTATGCGTTTAGCCCCCTACACGCTCCGAGAAAAAATAATTGTTAAAATTTCTCAGCACATTATGCCGACGTTAACGCTGTTTTTATGGTCCCATCGGCTCAATACGTTGGTATGGAGGCTCCTTGGAGCAAACGTCGGTAGAAAAAGTACTATTCGACTCGGCACCATTATTAACGCGCCATTTGCAATCAAAATTGGCAATGGCTCCCATATTCATGGAAATTTTTTATCGCGCGGAGGAGTTACAATTGGCAATCGGGTGTACATTTGTAACGCCACCATTAGTACTCAAGCGCAAGACTTGCGCTCGCCACAGTTTGAACCGATTTTTCAGCCCGTAGTTTTTGAGGATCATGCTTGGGTATCTCTTAATAGTACGGTGTTACAGGGAGTGACAGTCAAAGAAGGTGGCATCGTAGCGGCGGGAGCCGTTGTTACTAATGATGTCGCTCCTTGGACAGTCGTTGGCGGCGTGCCCGCCAAGCCCATCGGCGAACGCGCCCGTTTAATTCGTAATTAATTTTAGTTTGTGCGCCTCGCTTATATTACCACCGCCACCATGTCCTTGCATGACGCGCAATCTTTGCAGATAAGCGCCATGGCTCAGGCTTTTTCCCAATTATTATATAATGATTTTATTTTTATTTCTCCCCGTTCGGTACGGAACACCACGGAAAAAGTCGGGTATCGTTGGATCCAATTGCGAACGATAATGCAGCCAAGAATTATTCGTTACCTGTTTGTCATACTCCGTTCGCGTAAAGTTTCGGCTGCCTTTAAACCGGATTGTATTTATACGCGAGATATCGGTGTTGCCGCGTGGTATCACTTGGCTGGTTTTAGAGTGTGTTATGAAATGCACAAACCTTTTGTTACCCTGGCAGGCCAAGCGTTATTTCGATTATTCGCGAGCAAAATTAAAATCATTTTTATTTCTCGGGCCTTAAAAGATATGGTAACTGATCGGTATGCGTTATTAGATAAAAATCTGTATGTTGCTCATGATGGCGTTTGGACCAATGATTTTAAGGGCACGATCAAAAATCGAGAACAAATTAAACAAAATTTATTTGGCGTTAAGAATGGCGTATCTGTTATCATGTACTCTGGCACGTTTCAACCAGGGAAGGGGCTGGATGTTATCTTATTATTGGCTGATTATTTTGCCAAAAATAATGCCCCCATTATTTTTGCGTGTCTTGGCGGAGAACGACCCCGAAGTTGTATACTTAAAAATATTTTGTTTATTCCCCGTGTGCCGCAACCTCAAGTGGTTAGTTATCTCAAGGTTGCTGATATTTTACTGCTTCCGAACACTACAGAACTCTCATATTTTAATTATACTTCGCCGCTCAAATTGTTTGAATATATGGCCAGCGGCACGCCGTTTGTCGTTTCGCGATCGCAGTCAATTACCGAGATCGCCAACGAGAAAAACGCCTGGTTGTTTGACCCGGGGGATGTTGGCCAATGTATAGCGCAAATTAAAAACGTGTTGAGCAATCCAGTCGCCGCTAAACAACGAGCCGAGCAAGCGCTGGGTGATGTAGCGCGCTACGATTGGCAAAATCGTTGTCAAAATATTGTTCAATTTTTAGAAATCTGTTAGTAAGATTATAGTAGAAATATAGAATTTATGATTACCAAAAAGGCTCTTATTACCGGCATTGACGGTTTTGTCGGACCCTATTTAAAAGCCGAGCTTGCCAATAACGGGTATGATGTCTTTGGTTTGTCTCTGGCTCAAGCAGACGCTAGTAATCAGATTTTCAAATGCGATATTTCCGATCGCGCGGCAGTTGCGGAAATAATAAAAGCTCATAAATTTGACTATATTTTTCATCTGGCCGGGTTTAGCTCGCCCCAAGAGGCCGAGCGCCACCCGGAATTAGTTTTTGAGGTTAATGTCAATGGCACAATCAATTTATTAGATGCCTTAGTTGAATTTTCTCCTACCACTAAAATTTTAATTGTAAGTTCATCGTATGCGTATGGCCATCCCAAGTATTTACCCATTAACGAACAGCATCCCCTCGCTGGCACGGGCGCGTATGCGGCCAGCCGCATAGCGCAAGAAAAAGCCGCCTTAACCTATACCGATCGCTTGGCGCTTATTATCACTCGTAGTTTTAACCATACCGGCCCCGGGCAAATGGCCACTGTTATTATTCCCAAAATTATCCAAAGCGTGGTGGCTATCAAGCAAGGGAAGCAAAAATCTTTGCTTATGGGTAACAGCCATATCCGGCGCGACATTACCGATGTTCGCGACGTGGTCCGTGCCTACCGGCTCCTTATGGAGCAACGCCAGCGCGGCTTAGTTTGTAATGTTTGCCGCGGTGAGTCGATTAGCTTGCAAGAAGTGATAGATTATATTAAAATTAAGTCCCGGATTAGCTTCCCGGTCGAGATAGCGCCAGAATTGCTACGTAAAAATGAACCTCTCAATATCTACGGCGACACTAGTTTACTCAAGTCCTTGATAGTTTGGAATAATTTAATCAGCTATCCGGCTATGCTTGATGATATTTACGATTATTATTTACAGTTCAATAACACTTTTCTCTAATATGAAAAAAGCTCTTATTACCGGCATCAGCGGCCAGGACGGTTCGTATTTAACGGAGTTTTTGCTAAAAAAAGGTTATGAAGTGCACGGCATCGTGCGGCGGAGCAGTACCGTGGTTCGTAGCCGGCTGGATTTTATCTCTCCAGAGGTTAATCGCCAGAATTTATTTTTGCATTATGGCGATCTCTCGGACGGTTCCTCGCTATTCAAATTAGTAAATCGTATTAAGCCGGACGAGGTCTATAATTTGGGGGCGCAAAGCCATGTCCGGATTAGCTTTGATATTCCACTTTATACGGCTGATGTCGATGGTTTAGGCACTCTGCGCCTGCTCGATGCCATTCGCGATTCACACAGCCAGGCCAAATTTTATCAGGCCTCATCGAGCGAAATGTTTGGGCTAGTTCAAACCACTCCCCAAAACGAAAGTACGCCCTTTCATCCCCGCAGTCCCTATGCTTGTGCCAAGGTATTCGCGCACTACCAAACTATAAATTACCGTGAAAGCCACGGTCTGTTTGCTTGTTGCGGCATTCTTTTTAACCACGAATCACCGCGTCGCGGCGAAAACTTTGTGACCAGAAAAATTTGTAAAGGCGTCGCCGAGATTAAAAGTGGTAAACGCCAAAAGATTACCCTCGGCAATCTAGACGCCCGGCGCGATTGGGGATATGCGCCCGAATATGTTGAGGCCATGTGGCTTATGCTCCAGCAACAGACGGCGGATGATTATGTTATCGCGACTGGCGAAACCCATTCGGTAAAAGAATTTGTCGAAGCGGCCTTTGCTTATGTGGGACTCAATTGGCAAGAGCACGTGGAGTTTGACCAAAAGTATACTCGCCCCGCCGAAGTGGATTTATTACAGGGCGATTATTCTAAAGCCAAACAAAAACTGGGTTGGGAACCAAAAGTCAAATTTAAAGATTTGCTCGCGATCATGATGGAGGCGGAGCTCACAGGAGAGCCTGTCTCGAGGCTATGAAAGTTTTATATTTTGTTCACCATCTGTTTGGCAAAGACGGTTGGAGTGTTAACGCCCTTAATACTATTGAGCCCATGGTATCCATGGGTAGGCAGTGCGTAGCAATAGTTAACGAAGTTAACCCCGCCATACCAGTAGTACAGATCGCAATTTTACGCAAGCCCCTGCGGTATTTGCGATATCCTTTTTTAATTTTTTTAGATCTTTTTAAAATTTTAAAGATAATAAAAAAAGAAAAACCCGATGTCATTCATTTTTTAGTTGAGCCATACGCATTTTTTTCTTATTTTATAAAACTTTTTTTCAATTGCAAACAGGTTCTTACTGTTTGCGGCACTTACGCGGTTTTGCCATATAACCAATTACGAACAAAATTATTAAGCATATTATATTACCGCTCCATCGATTTTATTATTTCTATAAGCGGATATACCGCGAGCCGATTACTTAAAATTTTGCCAAAACTTAAAGATAAAGTCATTGTCATTCCCGCTGGTATTAATTGGGCTGATCTTAAGTCCGCCGCCGCGGCCACCAAACAGACGCCCCAGACAGCCATATCGATAGTTTTTACCGGTCAAATTAAAGAGCGCAAGGGAGTGCTCGAGGCTCTTCAGGCTCTTAGCCTTTACAAAAATACCTACCATAGTAATTTTATTTTTTCTATTATCGGGCAATACGACCGCCATCAAAAATATTGGCAGGAACTAAACGCCTACATCACTGCCAACGGCCTAACAAATAATGTGGAATTTTGCGGGTTACTCCCGGAAAGTCAGAAGAATGAAAAATTAAAAAATGCCGATCTATTCATAATGCTTTCGCGGGTGGATGGCGACCATTTCGAAGGTTATGGGTTGGTATACCTCGAGGCTAATGCTTTTGGTGTGCCGGTGATTGGCCCGAATGATAGTGGTACTACTCAACCTATTAAAGATGGTTATTCCGGGTATGTCGTGACCCCGTCGGATCCCCGGCAAGTTGTCGAAAAAATTGATTTGATTCTTAATAAACACAGCATCAACGCCCAAAATTGTTTACTCTGGGCAGAGGCTCACGATCGTCGCAAAATTTCCCAACAAATTTTTGCACTTTACTAGTAGCTAATTATTATAATAAGCAAGCGTTTGGCATCTTGCATAGTTTCAAGAAAACCTATATAGTATTCTTGTTTTTAAGCCATAAATTATGCCCCTGCAATGGATTTTATTAGATATTGATAATTGCCTGTATAATGGGCTAAATCCAGACGGAAGTTTTACGGAATACAAACAAAGTATGCGCAACGCTGATGAGGCTTGGGCCGTGATATTAACGAAAGATTTGGCGGGATTGCGTAGTTACCGGCAAAAACGCGCCGAAGAAGTGGGTATGGATAAGTCACTTTTAGAATTTCTTTTTATCAAGACAGGGAAAGAGTATGGCATCGACCAATTGGCTACTCATCGCAATGGCCCGAACGGCTATAAACCTGAGCAGTTCTTAAAGTCCGATCCTGAATTAGTCGCTTGTTTAGGCAATTTGCAAAACGCGGGTTATAAAATTGCGGCGCTCACCGACAATCCAGCCGGCAAAAGAGTGCTTACAGTGCTTGGACTTTTGCCCAAAATTATTAAAGAAGAGTTTGTCTTTGATAGCACCAGAATGGGCATGCTAAAAAATAAGGAATTTTATAAAAATGTTTTAGAAATATTGGCCGCTCAAGCTAATGAAGCAATTATGTTCGGCGATTCTCTTTCTTCTGACATTATTCCGGCCGAAGCCGTTGGCATTAAGGGTCAATATGCCAAAAATCGTGATGAATTAATGCAACATTTGTGCGCCTTGCTGAAATAATATGGCTATTAAAATCATCAAAAAAATTCCCAGCCAAGAGGAAATAGAACAAGCCGCCCCCCTTTCGGCTGTCGGTTACACGGCTATTTTAAAAGATCGTCAGGAAATTTGTGACATTTTATCCGGGAAGGACGATCGCCTGCTGTTAATTATTGGACCTTGCTCGGCGTGGCCCTTTGACGCGGTGATTGAATACGCCACTCGTCTAATTTCTTTAAAAAAAGAATTGAATTTGGAAAAAGAATTTAAAGTTATCATGCGCGTTTATACCCAAAAGCCGCGCACCACTACTGGCTGGAACGGCCCCATTAATCAACCCGATCCGCTGGGCCAACCCGATATTGCCGGTGGTATTAAATATACCAGAAAATTAATGGTCCAGCTTATAGAAATGGGTCTGCCCATCGCCAATGAAGCGGTTTTCACTCATGATAGCATGAAGTTTTTCCCGGATCTACTTTCTTGGATGGCGATTGGCGCGAGGAGCAGTGAAGATCAGGAACATCGCATATACGCTTCGGCGGTTGATTGCCCGGTCGGAATGAAAAATCCCACCAGTGGATCCATAAAAATCGGCGTTAATAGCATTATCGCGGCGCAAACATCTCAAGTCGCCGTATTTCACGGCCACCAAATTGAAAGCAGCGGCAATAAATATGCCCACTTAGTTTTGCGCGGTGGAGAAAGTGGCCCCAATTACGCGACCAAGTTTGTGCTGGAAGCGGGGGACTTAATGAAAAAAAATAATATTTTAAATCCGGCTATTATTATTGACGCTAGCCACGATAACTCCAAAGTTGATGGCAAAAAAAATCCTGAACAACAAATTAAGGTCGTTCAGGAATCAATCGCTGAACTTAAGTCAAACTTGGCTGTAAAAAATTTAGTGAAGGGGTTTATGATCGAAAGTTTTATAAAATCCGGGTCGCAAACAATTGATCCGCGTTATCCAGAATCAATTGATCGGGGGGGGCTGTCGGTAACCGATCCCTGTATAAATTGGGAAACAACGGCGGAACTTTTATCGGCAATTTTTAAAAAAATTTAATATGTTAACAACCATTGCCATTATTCCCGCCCGTATGGCCTCAAGCCGGTTTCCCGGTAAACCGCTCAAACCAATAGTCGGTATGCCGATGGTTGGTCATGTTTATAAAAGAACTAAAATGAGCGGGGTAGACGCGGTGTATGTCGCTACTTATGACCAGGCCATTAAAGATTATGTGGAATCAATAGGCGGGCAAGCCGTTCTTTTACAGGAAAAATTCGAACGGCCAACGGAATGTACCGCGGCGGCATTGCAAGAGATCGAGAGGGCCACCGGAGAAACGATTAAAAATATTTTGATGATTCAAGGAGATGAACCGGTAATTTTTCCGGAGACAGTAAATGATTTAGCCGCGGCTGTCAGCCAAAGAGCCAGCGGAGTAGTAAATATCGTTAATAATATTCGCGATCGGCAAATTTTTTTAGATAAAAATATTGTTAAAGCCGTTCTTGATCAGCAGGGGAGGATTATCTGGTTTTTTCGTTTGCCCAGTCTTTTTTGGCAAGAACGTATTGACGAACTTACATCGGTAAAAATTCAGACCGGAATTATTGGTTTTAAGAGAGAGGCCTTGCTTTCTTACGCCATGCTTAAATCCACAGATTTTGAAAAGGTCAACTCGGTGGATATGTTTCGCTTTGTGGAACACGGCATTCCCGTGTCAGCGTTGCTTTCTCCGCAGCGCCTTTATAGCGTTGATACACCCAAAGATCTAGAGTTGGTGAGCGAAATTATGAGTAATGATCCCTTGTTTCAAAAATACAATCAGCATGATAATCGAGGTTAGCGTTATTGGCGAAGAGGTGCGTGTAATTGCGGGAAAAATGCAGAAGATTTTTTTTATTCGCGAAAATTTATCTTTGATGTTGGCAAAATTGAAAATGATAAATGGTCTTAAATTTAAAAACGGCTCTCCCATCTACGATTCTAGAAAATATGGTTCGATTTCTCTTTGGAGTTTTTTTCAGGATTTTATTTTTTGGAAACGATTGTATTTTTTTGTTAGGTTTTCCGAAGTAATTAAATTTATCACGGAGCAAAAATATACTCATATTTTAGTTAATAATCGAGAGTTGGCGGGCGTGCTACAAATGCTGCCCGGATTGAAGGTAAAATCAAAAAAGAATTTTTTAGCCTATCCCGCGCGATTGGTTTTAAAAGTATTTGGTTTTTTTATAAGTCATTTGGCAATTTTAATCCTATGGCTAAGAAAAACTCCCTACCTCGTTTATTCTCCGGATATTGCCGTTGGAAAATATGCTTGCGATTTTCGCTTAACCTCACTTTACGAATTTTTAATGTCGCGAAAAATTAAATTTCAAGAAATATTTCATACTAATATCGGGCTTAATTTTATCAGAAATTTTGTGCGGCGCTGGCGCGGCGTTTTATACTTGGAATCTTTAGTATTTTTTACCTCCAAAACAGATTTTAATCCTGCGGCGGTATCCTGGCCAAATTTGCCTGATTATGAAAGATTTTTTTTGGGTTTGGTTTTGAAAGAAGTGGATCGCATGTGTAATCACAGCGCTAAATTAATTAAAAAATTGATATTTATATTTAAGTACAGTAATGTAAAAAAATTGGCGGCTTTGGATGACATGAGGTACACCAACGAGCTCATTATTGCTTGCCGCGAAAATAGTATCGCCACTTTTGGTTTTCAGCATGGGCAATTTACGAAGTATCATATCGGTTGGATGCATTATGATATGCCGCCAGAAAACAGCGTAACCTTTGACACCCTGTTTGTCTGGAATTCCTATTGGCAAAATATTCTTTGCCAGTATAGTCTTAAATATACCCTAGAGAACACAGCCATTTCGGGGGCACCTAAGAAATTTTTTGGCGAAGTAAAAAAGCGCGATAAACCAGCGTCACCAAAAAATCTGCTCATTTTATTTGAGTCATTTGTTTCTAAAAACGAAATTCAGCCTTATATCAATCGACTATTGGATTGTGGGTTTGTTTTATATTTAAGTTTGCGTCCCGACCTGCCTAAAAATGCGCAATTACAGCGTTATGGCTTAGTTGGTAATAATAGTGTGCAAGTGGTAAGTAAATTGGATGCTCAAATTATAAGCGAGCTTGATGCCGTTGTGGGTGTGCATAGTACGTTACTTAGTGAATTGATGTATTATGATTTGCCGGTTTTTCAAATTGAGTCCAGTTTTGATTTGGGGCATCAATTAAGAGATAATTCGCTGTCAATTGCCTTGCCTAAAAATTTTACAACCGAATATATTAATTCGGCGATTGATTCATTCCAGTCAAAAAAGAACGTAGTTTGGCCATCGGCGCCGTCAATTAACGAAACATATCAAAAAATATTTAGTTAGTATGTCTCTAATTAAGTTAGTAAAAAAAATTAGCGGTGATTTTAAACAAATTTTTGGTTATCCAAAATGCGATTATGGGACAGATTATACTGTGGATTACCAAAAATATTGGTTACAGCGGCGCGGCCTTGGTCCCGTATCTTTAAGCCCATGGCAAACCCAGCGGGCCGCTTGGGCGTTAAGTTTATTCGAAACGGGATCATCCATTCTTGACGTTGGTTGGAAGGACGGTGACGTGGTGGGATTTTTATGTGAACAAGGGGGTTATAAACGTATTGACGCCAGTATTGATGAAAATGTTCTATTGCTCGCCAAAAGCCTTGGTATTAGTAACGTTGGTATCAATTTTTCTGACCTTGAAGCCATTGATAAGTTGGGAATGGCGGACTATATTTTGGGTTTTGATATCTTAGAGCATGTGGGCAATAGCGAGACTGTTCTTTTCCACTTACTTAAGAAAGCTAACAAAGGCCTGTTGGTTTCGTTTCCCAACTCCGGTTATTTTGCGCATCGACTGCGCCTTCTGTTTGGCCGTTTTCCCTTGCAGTGGCGCACGCACCCTGGCGAGCACCTTCGTTTTTGGACAGTGCGCGATATGAGATTTTGGTTAAATTCTTTAGGTTTAAAAAAACAAGCGCGAATAATTTTATATGAAGGGATACCGATTTTAAACAAAGTTTTCCCTAAATTATTTGCTCAAGGAATCCTCATTTTTATCAAAAAGTAATTAGGGTATGAAGCAGTTTTTGGTTAGATTAAAAAATGATGTCAGCCAGATTTTTGGCTACCCCATATGCGCGTATGGCCAGGATTTTTCGGTTGATTACCAAAAATATTGGGAGCGTCGCCGCGATAGTGGTACGGCCGTACTAACCGCGTGGCAGAAACAACGCGCGGCTGAGGCTCTTAAAATTATTACTCCCGGCGCCACGGTTATGGACATTGGCTGTGGCGATGGCGCCATTCTTGATTTCATGCGTTCAGCCTCCCGTATCAAAGGCATCGGTGTCGATATTGATTCATCAATTTTAGAGAGTGCCAAAAAGTTAGGTGTTCAAACAGTCTGCGCGGATATTAATGATCTTTCCGCTGTCGACGCGTTTCCCGCAGCTGATTATATAATAGCTTTTGAAGTTTTAGAGCATATGCCCAGCCCAGAAAGATTTATCGCGCATATTCTCAAGAAGGCTACGCAGGGGCTCATTTTTTCCGTGCCAAACACCGGTTATTACGCGCATCGCTTGCGCCTGGCGTCTGGTCGTTTTCCTCTCCAATGGGTAGCGCATCCCGGCGAACATCTTCGTTTTTGGACCGTGCGCGATATGCGTTTTTGGGTCGCGTCGCTCGGTTTAAAAATAGAGAAATTAGTCTTGTATCAGGGTCTGCCTGTTCTCAATAAAATTTTTCCTAAATTATTTAGCCAAGGCATGATTGTTTTTATTAAAAAATAATTATATGAAATTATTTTTAATTAACTGGGGTCATCGTGAACCGCTTACCGCGGACATTGCTCATGATTTAGAAACACAAGGTCACCAAGTTTTGTATTGGGTGCGTTCTAATAAGAATTTTAGAGTTGATGCTTCAAAATACCCCCATACCATTATTCAGGATTGGAACGATGCCATGGCGTGCCGGGCGCCCCAGGGGATAGACAAAGAAGCCTTTCCAGTACCCAGTAAAAATTTGCTAGCGCAATTCGCGGCCGAGGAACTTTTGGCTGTTTGCCTGCTCGACCGCGACTACCCGGAATATTCCGCTACTCAAAAGAGCGAAATTTATCATGATTATTTTCGTTTTTGGTATGGGCTAATTTTTCAAAAAAAGCCTGATGTCATTGTTTTCTCCGATACCCCGCATCGTGTGGTGGATTTCATGATTTATTCTGTTGCCAAAAAATTAGGTCTGCCGGTTATTTTATTTGGCGCTACAGTCATCGGCGACCGGAGTTATATCGCCTATGACTACGACCAAGGCTTTACCACGGGGTTTAAGCCCGGTCAAAACGCGCGCCTCGAGAATTTGAGTGTTGACATCGCGCTATATTATAAAAATCAAACATCAGGCGCGGTTGATAACACTCCAATTTATATGAAACAGCAGGACGCGTACTTTTCTTGGGCGCGCAAATTAAAACGCAAGCTCATGCACGCGCCTCGTCTTTTAGTCAAAATGGACCTCGTCGGACCCTTACAAAGAAATTTGCGTGACCTGGCGACGTATATTGGCTTCGGTGACGATATGATCAAAAAATATTGTCAACTGCAAAAGCCAGTAGATTACAATAGTAAATATGTCTACGTCCCTCTTCATTATCAACCCGAGCGCACGACTATGCCACAGGGTGGAGTATTTATGGACCAAATTTTAATGGTGCGTACCGTGGCCGCCGCCTTGCCGGCCGGGTGGAATATCTATGTAAAAGAGCACCGCTCCCAGTGGTATTTATCTGGTCGCAGGCCATCTCAATTTCGGGCCTCGGATTATTACGAACGCTTGGCACAAATTCGGAATGTTACTCTTATTTCCGCTAATGAGAGTAGCTTTAAATTAATTAAAAGCGCCCAGGCAGTTGTAACTGTAACCGGCACCGCGGGTTGGGAATCAGTTCTGCGCAATGTACCGTCGTTAATTTTTGGCGCGCCCTGGTATCAGGGTTGCCCGGGCACGTTCCGTGTTTCTAGCGTCGAAGACTGTCATCAATTTTTTGCCGATTTGCAATCGGGTTATAAAATTTCTCAACAAGAAATAATCGATTTTCTTTACTTTATTGATTGCCACACATTTCATGGTTATTTGCAGACATATCAGCATAGTCAAACAAAGTTGACGGAAATAGAAAATAGAAATAATATCTTGACAATTTTACTGAATGAAATTGAAAAATTATCGCCCCGAAAAGCTTCCGACTGGTTATTTTGACATCGGGACTTCAAAACTTGATTTTTTTTGGATTTTTTGTTATAGTTACCAATATTTATAACGTAATAATTGTATTATGATTTTGGAATTTTTAAAAGGAAAGTCAGTTTTAGTTACCGGTGGCACTGGCTCTTTCGGCCAAAAATTCATTAAAACTTTGCTTGCCAATAGCGCGGCGCGGCGTATTATTATTTTTAGCCGCGACGAATTTAAGCAGTCGGTTATGGCCAGTGAGTTATCCGACCCGGAGCGTCGTTTACGATTTTTTTTAGGCGATGTGCGCGACCTTGATCGCCTACAGATGGCTTTCCACGGAGTTGATTATGTTATACACGCGGCCGCGCTTAAGCAGGTCCCCCTGCTCGAATACAACCCATTTGAAGCTATCAAAACTAACATTATTGGCACTCAAAATGTTATTACCGCCGCTATTAACCAGGGAGTCGCTCGGGTGGTGCTTGTTTCAACCGATAAGGCGGCCAACCCGGCGAATCTATATGGCGCCACCAAGCTGTGCGCCGAGCGTTTGATGATTAGTGGCAATGCTTATGGTGCTCGCCAGACAATTTTCGGAGTCGTGCGATATGGCAATGTCGTTGGGAGCCGCGGGAGCCTAGTTCAGCTTGTTGAGGATCAACGCAAAACTGGCACGGTCATGCTGACTCATGAAGACATGACCCGATTTTGGATTACGCTTGATCAGGGCGTTAATTTGGTGCTCTTGGCGCTAGAAAAAATGCATGGCGGCGAAATTTTTATTCCGAAAGTGCCGAGCATGCGCGTCAAGGAATTTTTACAGACTTTTGCTCCAGACGCTAAAATTAAAATTATGGGTATTCGTCCCGGAGAAAAACTGCATGAAATTTTGGTTACTCCCGAGGAAGCGCGCCATGCCAAAGATTTTGATACTCATTATATTATTTTGCCGGAACATGCTAATTGGCCGCACCGTGATAAATACGATAAATTAGGCAAAGTCTTGCCCCACGATTTTTATTTTAGCAGTCAAAATAATACCGATTGGCTTACCGCGGAATCGCTTAAAAAATTATTGGGAATTTAGGCTATGATTATCCCATACGGTAGACAATCCATTGGGGCCGATGATATTGCCGCTGTGGAGGCGGTGCTCCGATCGGATCGGCTGACCCAAGGGCCCAAGGTGGAAGAGTTCGAGCAGGCGCTTGCCGAGTACTGCGGCGCTCGGTTTGCCGTCGTTACCAGTAGTGGCACTAGCGCGCTCCATACCGCGTATGCCGCTGTCGGGCTTAGCGCCGGAGATGAAATTATTTCTTCGCCTATTACTTTTCCGGCTACTACTAATGCCGCGCTTTGGCAGGGCGCTAAGCCAGTATTTGTGGATGTAGAATCAAAAACCGGGAATATCAATGTTGACTTAATTAAAGCCAGCATTACTTCCAAAACCAAGGCCATTGTGCCGGTTGATTATACTGGTCGGCCGGTTAATTTGGCTGCCATTAAAAAATTGGCACAGCAGCATAATTTGGTGGTTATTGAAGATGCTTGCCAGGCGCTCGGCGCAACGTATCACGGCAAAAAAATCGGTTCTATTAGTGATTTAACCGTGTTTAGTTTTCATCCTGTCAAGAGTATTACCACGGGCGAGGGTGGAGCCGTGCTGACTGACAATGAAAATTGGTACAAAAAAATGAAGATGTTTGTTACCCACGGCGTAACAAAAGCACCGGATAATCTTACGATTTCTTCCCCCGGTGCTTGGTATTTTGAAATGCAATTATTGGGTAATAATTATCGTTTAACCGACCTACAAGCCGCGCTCGGCATCAGCCAATTAAAAAAGCTTGATCAGTTTGTGGCTCGCCGTCGTGAATTAGTTACGCGGTATAGCGCCGCCTTAGCAGATCAGGCCGCTATTGTCACTCCGCCGGCTGATTCTACTTCAGAAGAATCAGCGTGGCACTTGTATGTTATTCAGTTGCAAGGAAAATTATCAGGCCAGCGCGCGGAGATGTTCAAAAAACTGCAAGAGTCTGGGGTTGGAGTTCAAGTTCATCATATGCTTTCGTATTATCATCCATATTATCAGAAACTTGGGTATTTGCGTGGTGCCTGCCCACGGGCAGAGGCCTGGTACGAATCAATTATTTCTTTGCCGCTATATCCTGATTTAACACTGGCGGATCAAGATTATGTCATAAAAACCGTTAAAGATTTCGCAGAAAGCTTGCAAAAATAAAGCTTTTGTATGGAGAAAAATATTTTGGCAATCATTACCGCTCGGGGCGGCAGCAAGAGAATCCCGCGCAAAAATATTAAATTATTTTTAGGCCAGCCAATTATTAAATATTCTATCGGGGCCTCGCTACAAGCTGGTATTTTTGCGGAAGTAATGGTATCTACGGACGATCGCGCCATCGCTGACGTGGCAGAAAGTTCCGGCGCCACCGTGCCCTTTTTCCGTTCCGAAAAAAATTCCGGAGACCAGGCCACTACCGCTGATGTCATGCTAGAGGTGCTAGCTGAATATCAAAAACAAGGTAAAAATTTTGATTATGTTTGTTGTTTATATCCGACCGCTCCCTTCGTAACCTCGGCCCGGTTGGTTGAAGCAGTAAAGTTATTAGACCAAACTGGTTCGGACGCCGTGTTGCCAGTAACCCGTTTTAGTTTTCCCATTCAACGAGCGTTAAAAATTGAGAGCAATCTTGTCAAGATGATCTGGCCAGAAAATTTAAATATCCGCTCGCAAGACTTAATGCCCGCGTATCATGACTGTGGACAATTTTATGCTTTAAATATTAAAAGTTTTTTGGAGCAAAAAAAATTATATATGGATAAAACCGCGCCGCTTATCATACCTGAGTCCGAAGTGCAAGATATCGACACCGAAGAAGACTGGAAGATTGCGGAAATGAAATATAAAATTTTACAAGCCGGCAAGTAAATATTTAATTAAACTAACAGCATGGAGCCAATCGTTATCCAAACTCCAAAAGGAAAAAAGAAAATTGGGCCGGGAGAACCGTGTTTTATTATTGCTGAAATGTCTGTGAATCATCAGCAGAATTATGAACAGGCGGCGGAAATTGTGCGCGCGGCGGCGCGCTCTGGTGCTGATGCCATTAAAGTGCAGACGTTTACGCCGGAGAGCCTCACGATTGATTCTGATAAACGCTGGTTTACACAGCGTAGCCAAGATAACCCGGCCGAGTGGGGCGGGCAGACTCTCTACCAACTATACCAAAAAGCCACCATGCCCTGGGAGTGGCAGCCCAAGTTACAAAAAATTGCCCACGAAGAGGGTATAGTATTTTTTTCTACGCCCCAAGACCAAGCCTCGGTTGATTTTTTGGAAACGTTACAGGTGCCGTGCTATAAAGTTGCGTCGTACGAAGCAGTGGATATTTCTTTGTTGCATATGGTGGCAAGAACCAAAAAGCCGGTTATTTTATCGGTGGGTTTTGCGACGCAGGACGAAATTAAAGAGGCGGTCCAGGCTTTGCGTTCAGGCGGCGGGGGCGATATCGCGCTCCTCCATTGCCTTACCTCATACGCAGACAACTCTGACTATGTTACCGCTAATTTGCGCACCATGCAGGATTTGCAAAAGCAGTACGGTGTGGTAGTCGGGTTTTCCGATAACAATGGCGGCATAGAAATTCCCGTAATGGCGGTGACTGCCGGCGCCGCGATTGTTGAGAAGCACTTGGTGCTCGAACACGGCACCGGCGCGCTTGATGATAGGTTTTCTCTGTCAGTTGATGAGTTTGGCGAAATGGTAAAACGCATTCGTCGTGCTGAAGCAATTTTAGGCGCAGTGCATTATGGGCCGCAGAATGATTTTGAAAAACAGAATCTTTATTTTCGGCGGTCTTTATTCGTGGTCGAAGCCATTAAAAAAGGAGAGGTGTTTACTTTAAAAAATGTTCGTTCGATACGCCCCTCGCACGGCCTGCCGCCCAGCGAACTCGATAAAATTATTGGCAAAACCGCGGCCTGCGATATCGAGCGCGGCACGCCGCTAAACTGGGAAATAGTGTCTAGGTAATTGTATGAGCCACCCCGCTATTAAAAATATTCTTATCACCTGCGCCGGCGGCAGTGGGCCGTTGTATTTGGCTAAACAACTTAAGAAAAAAGGGTACCACGTGTACCTCTCTGACGGCAGCAACGAGTCGATAGCTCGGTTTTTGGGTTTTCCGTTTGCTCTCATGCCGTTTGGCAATAGCCAGCAATACCTGCCGGCTGTAAAAGACCTGATTCGTCGCTGGAATATACAATGTATTGTGCCGGGCGCGGATGAAGAATTGTTAGCAGTTGCAAAATTGTGTGAAGAGATTCCTCATTTACAAGCAGTACTTCCACGCAAAGATTTTATTGCGGCCTGCCTTAATAAAAAAGAGTTAATGAAACGTTTAGCGAAGCTGTCAATTTCTTCTTTACTGTCTTTTGCCACGCGGCGCTCGGTTGCGTACCCGGCCGCTGTTAAGCCTATGTACGGCCGCGGATCCCGTGGGTTCCACATTGTTCATAATAGCCGGCAGTTAGCCGGTTATCTGGCGTTATACAATAAAAAATTCAGCGAGCTGGTAGTGCAGCCGTATATTGCCGGTGACGAATACACGGTTTCGGTAATTGTAAATAATAAGAATCAATTGTTAGCAATAGTCTGCAAGAAAATCTTGCTCAAGCGCGGCATAACCAAGGCGGCGGTGGTGGTTAAAAATAATGTCATCGATCGCGTATGCCGAATGATTGTTAAAAAAATGTCGCCTGGCGGTCCCTTTAACGTGCAGTTAAAGCTGTATAAAGGCAAGGTTTATATTTTTGAGATTAATCCTCGGTTGTCAACAACCTCGGTGTTAACCGACCAAGCTTGTGGCAATGAGGTTGAGCTGTATATCCATAGTTTTAATCGCGCGGTTATTAAAAAGCAACTCCCGGTACAGAGTGGCATTTTTTTGTATCGATACGAAGAAAATTTTTTTAAGTTTTCACGAACCAAGCTAAAACGCGTATGAAGGTACTCTTGATCGGCGGTTCGCGCTTTACCGGCCCGGCCATTGTCGCCGAATTGCTTAAAAAAAATTACGAGGTGACGGTTTTTAATCGCGGTAATATTACCGAAAGGCACGACCCCAAGGTTCGCTTTATTAAAGGGGATCGCAACAGCGGGTTTAACCTCCGTGATCATTTTGATGCGGTAATCGACACTTGCGCGTACACCAAAGAGCAGATCAAGCGGTCACTCGGCGAATTACAGTTCGATTATTATCTATTCGTAAGTACGGCAGCAGTGTATCGCAAAACGCACGTTTTTCCTTTAACCGAAGTCAATTCGCCGCGCGGGCCCTGGCCTGTGTGGGGGGAATATAGTGCGAGAAAAATTGAGTGTGAAGAAGCGCTCGAGCACAGCGGCGCGGCGCATGCGATTGTTCGCCCGGTATATATTTTAGGCCCGCACAATCCGGTTGATCGCGAAAATTTTATTTATTCTCGGTTAAGAAACAACACCCCACTCACACTGCCGGGTAATGGATCAGCCATCATTCAGTTTATTTTTGTGCAGGATATCGCTCGGATCTACGCAAGGTTAGTTGAACAAAAAATTACCGGCATTTTTAATTGCGCTGGCTCCGAAGGTATTACCTTAATTGGCTTAGTTGAGGAAATGGCGCGTATCGTGGGGGTACCACCCCAGATTGAATTTAACCCGGCCGCTGATGGTGACAAATTTGACGAGCGTCAATTCCCTTTTGCGAATGAAAATTTTTTTTGTGATAACATCAAACTCAAGCAACTTGGTTTTACCCCCAGCTCGCTCATAACAGGATTGCGTCAAGATTACGTTGGCTACTATCGAGATTTTCGTTAAAGATTAGCGCGTGAGTATGTATTTTATTGGCGACGTTCACAACAATATTCAAGAACTTAAGAAACTACTGGCAACCCTCAATTTATCAGGCGGAGCCGAGCTCGTTTTTTTAGGTGACTACATTGACAAAAATACTTCAACCCAGGAAACCGTAGAGTTTCTCCTTTCGCTTTGCCAAGAGTATCACTGTGTCTTTCTCAAAGGGAATCACGATTTTGTATGGGACAGGTACCTTAACCATCAGGAGTACGCGCGGCAGGAGTTTCTCCTCAAGTACGGTTCAGCAGAATCTTTGCGGCAGTACAGTGGTTCCCCCGAGGTTTTAATTAAAAATAATGATGTCGCCGCGATCAAAGTTTTTTTCCGAGACTACTTGAAACTTCTAGCGCTCACGCAGGATTATTTTCTAGCCGATTCATATCTGGCGGTTCACGCCGGGCTGTCGCCGGACCAGCTTAATCAGCAGCCGCTCGTTTGGAGCGAACTTAACTATTTTTTACGACCCAAGCGCATGGTGCTGGATAAAAAATATCTCGGTACCCATGCCGTAGTGGCCGGTCACACTTTTTTGTCAGACACCCCGACTATTTATCCCGGGTATATCAACGTCGATTTAGGGGCTGGATATGGCCAGTACCTGGGCGCTTTGAGCACGGAAGACAACGCCGTTATAAGATCAGATGGAAAAATATTTACTCTTAATATTTAAAATATGAAGTCAAAAATTTTGGTTGTTGCCGCTCATCCGGATGATGAGCTCCTTGGAGTTGGGGGAACAGTGGCGTATCACAGCGGAAAAGGGGATAGCGTGTATGCTCTTATTTTAGGGCAAGGAGCATTATCGCGAAGCGGAGCCAAACCAGCCGCAGTTACTAAATTGCACGAACAGGCCAAACAGGCCAGCAAGATAATTGGATTTAGAGAAGTTTTTTTTGCAGATTTTCCTGACAATGCCTTTGATTCCGTAAGTTTACTTACGATTACTCAGGAGGTCGAAAAGTATCTTACCAAGATTGCGCCAGACCGAGTGTATACTCATCATGAATATGATCTCAATATTGATCACCGACTAACTTTCCAGGCTGTCCTTACTGCCTGCCGGCCTTGCAATCAGTATTGCCCGCGCGAACTGTACACGTTCGAGACACTTTCTTCCACAGAATGGCAGAGTAAAGATCATAAACAGTTTCAACCAACAGTGTATCAAGATATTACCGCTACTATTGGTACAAAGTTAAAAGCCTTAGCCTGCTATGCCGGTGAAATGCGCTCATATCCGCACCCACGTTCGTTAGAAGGAGCGAAAATTTTGGCTCAATGTCGAGGATTAGAAGTACAGCTTAAATACGCTGAAGCTTTTCATTTAATAAGGAAGATTCAATAAAGTAAAGTATGGAAGCTGCTGATCAATTGCAAGAAATGTTGGAAAACGAGGCGCCTAGTCGGAGCGATGCTATTGTTTGGTTACAAGGCGATCAATATGATCGAGGCAAAAAAGTGTTCGAGTTATACCAAGAAAAATTTGCGCCGCGGATTATTATAACTGGAAATGATGAATTGATTGGCCAAGGGAAGCGTTTTGAAGAGAGTAATATTTCACTTAATGCCATGCGTAGTTGGTTGCTAGCCCGGGGGGTAGCGCCGCCAGATATTACCGTTGATGCTGATCCGCTCAATACGCGCGAACAAGCCGAGCACGTTATCCAACTTGCCAAAAAAAATGATTGGCGCCAGCTAATATTAGTTGGCTCTATATATTATCAAATGCGTGCTTTCCTAACTTTTTTAAAGTACGCTAAAGAAAGTGACTGGACGGGACGCATTTTGAATCAGATGGCAAAAATTAAGTGGGACGATGTACCAAGCGGACGTCAACAAACCGCTCGGACGTATTTTTTGGTTGACAAGAAAAAAATTGAGCAGTATCGAGCGCACGTCGCGCCCGTCGCCGAGGGGATTGCTTATTTAAAATCACGCCGAAGCATATGATAATTAATCTACTCACTGATAATCCACAAAGTTGGATTATCCCATACGTTAAGCAGGCAGCAGAAGAATTGCGTTCTCTTGGCCACACGGTATATTTTGTCCACAATCAAAAAGATATTGTGGCGGGAGACTGCGCCTTTTTTTTGGGGTGTGAAAAACTAGTAAAATCCGAGACGCTCAAAAAAAATAAACACAATCTTGTAATTCATGAAAGCGCTCTGCCCGCGGGCAAGGGTTGGTCGCCGCTCACCTGGCAAATTTTAGATGGAAAAAATGACATACCCGTGTCGCTGTTTGAAGCGGAAGCGGCAGTTGATAACGGCCCGATTTATTTTCAGGACACGCTTCATTTTGCGGGGTATGAATTAAATAAAGAATTGAAAGAGGCCCAGGGGCGACTATCAATAGAGTTAGTTAAGCGTTTTGTTCTCGCCTACCCGGCGATTACTGGGCAGAGGCAGGCTGGCGCCGCGACTTTTTATTCGCGGCGCACTCCTAAAGACAGCGAATTAGACGTAAACAAAACAATCGCCGAGCAATTTAATTTGTTCCGAGTTGTTGATAATGAAAACTACCCCGCTTTTTTCAATCACCTCGGCCATAAATATATAATAAAAATATACAAATTCGAATAAAAATCAGCTATCGAATTAAAAATCTCACCGATATCTTCTAAAGAGAAAGAGTAGTAGCACAAAGTACACTCCTTGTGCCGCGAGTCTCGAGGCCACCAGCCCCCACAGGCCATAAATTGGCAATAGTACTAAGTACAAAACAATTTTGGTAATTGAATTCGCTGTATTTACCACGTACAGCTCTTTCTTTTTGGCGTGAGCAAAAAAGGTTTGCGCAATCAAGACGTCCATCGTCAAAATTATTGCCAACGACAGTACTTGTGAATACTTTATTGACTCCAGGTATTGTGGGAAAATGAGCTTAAAGACATAGGGCACGGCTATGATATAAATTATGATTAACATGAGGCTCAATATAAATAGTCTAAGCATTTTGGCTGTCAAACCAGCTTTAATTTCTTGAATAGTTTTAGCGCTTAATTTAGGTAAACTGATATCTTTTAAGAGCCCTTTGGTGATGTCCGATAGCATATCCACCGGTTTGGTGGCAAAGGCGTAAATTGCGAGTTTGGCCGGCCCTAAAAAGTGGAATACCAGAATTTTATCAATTTGATTGGCGATACTCGTGAGTACATTTATCAGCGTCAAATGCTTAGCAAAATTAAATGTTTCCTGGTCGATAAGATTATTTTCCAGTTTTATAATTTTGGGAGTATAAAAATAATAAAAACTGACTACCGCGGTATTAATCAAAAAATAAAGAAAAATGATAACCAAAATCTGGGTTGTCAGGAGCAGGGCGGCAGTAATTGTTAAAAGATACAAGCTGGTTTGAATAATATTATAAATACTGATTAATTTAAAGTTTTTTTTGCCGGATAAATACGGCATATAAATTCCCACACATTCCTGGAACGGCGAAAATAGCCCGATAATTAGCATGGCTGAACCGAGCAGCGTCTGTCCGTGTAAAAAGTAGAAGATAGCAGTACTCGCGGCAACCACCGGTATGATTAGGCTCCCTTTTAAACGTACCCAAAAAGCCTTTTTATACATGCCATCGAAACCTTTGGCAAACGCTGGAATTAGCGCCTTATTCATTCCGGCCGTGAGCGAAAATCCAGAAATAGTCGCTGATAAGGCGAGGATATACTTAAAAACTCCGTAATTTTCTGGAGACAACAAATTGGCAAAAAGTATGGATGTCGTTAACCCGGCAAAAATAGCGTATCCGTTATTGAGAGTAATCCAAAAACCGCTTTTTGTAATATACAACATGTCGGTTTTGGTATATTTTTGGCTCCACAGCAAGAATGCCTTAATTTTGCTTCTAAAAAAATTTAGCATAAGATTTACTGGTTTTTAAAAAATTGGTCATACCACGCGGCGAGCATAATTAAAGACCAAATTTTCTTGTCATTACCCGCCGTTGGTTTTTTTACAATGGTTTGGAGCGCGGCGTTATTAAACCCGAGGCGCGGCAGTACTCTCTCGAGCAAATTTTCTTGGATCTGCTCGAGCGCCGTGGCTTTAAGCCAGTTTTTAATTGGAAAATCAAACCCCTGCTTAGGCCGATCAATACAAGCGCCGGGCAGGAAGCGCCGCGCGATTTTTTTAAAAATTATTTTTTTATTCCAGATATTAAATTTTAAATTAATTGGCATCTTAGCGGTTAGTTCGATTAGTTCCTGGTCGAGGAGCGGGGAGCGGACTTCTAGCGAGTGCGCCATACTCGCAATATCGACTTTGGGAATGAGTCCGCCTGGTAAATGAGCGGTAAACCCCGCGTAGAGAATTTGGTCCAGTTCGTTGGTAATATTTTTGTTCAGTTCAATGTTTCTTGGCGCGCGAAAAGCCTCCGGCCACAAAGCCTTTTTTTCTTCAGCCGTAAAAATATTCGTAATGCTATCATAAGTCTCGGCAGGAGAAGCGTTCGCGAGAGCCAAGAGCCGAGCGGCGCGGCGCGCCCCTACGGCGCGGGCGAGCCCAGCGAGAGTTTTACTACCGGGGATACGGCGAAGTAGCTGGTGTATGGCCATGGCCTGGTAGCGGTAGTAGCCGCCAAACAGTTCATCCCCGCCATCGCCATTGAGTGCCACTGTCAACCCATCCCGCGTAGCCCTACATAAATACCATGTGGGCACGGCCGAGTTATCAGCAAACGGTTCTTCGTACTGGTAGGCCAGTTTAGGAATCAGTTCGAGCGCGTTCATTGCCAGTATAATTTCGTGGTGCTCCGTGCCGTAGCGGTCGGCCACGAGTTTGGCATAGGGCAATTCGTTGTACGTTTGTTCGGCAAAACCAACCGAGTAGGTTTTTATGGGTGTGCTACTCTCGGCGGCCATTAGTGCGACAATTAAGCTGGAATCAATCCCTCCCGACAAATGCGCTCCGAGCGGCACATCAGCCATGAGGCGAATTTTAACAGCTTCTCGCAATTTAGAGAGTAATATTTCTTCCCACTCGGGTTTTGTATGCGTGAGTTTTTTAGTAAAATCAATATCCCAGTAACGCTTTTTTTGAACTTCACCGCTCTCTTTAACAATTAAATAATGCGCCGGTTCTAACTTGGCAATATTTTTAAAGCCCGTGCGCGGGGAGGGCACATAGCCGAGCGACAGGTATTCATCTAGCGCCGCAGGGTCCACCTCACGCGCCACGGCCGGATTATTTAAAAACGCTTTTAACTCTGAAGCGAAAATAAAAGTTTGTTTATCCAAGTAATATTTAAGCGGCTTTTTGCCCACCCGATCACGGGCCACGAACAGCTCTCTTTTGTTAGTATCCCAAATTGCCAAGGCAAACATACCGCGGAGCTTCATCAGGCAGGCCGCGCCATATTTTATATATAAATAGATTATTACTTCAGTATCCGAGCGCGATTTAAACACGACGCCGTCCTGTTCGAGCTCGCGCCGCAAATCCAGAAAATTATAAATTTCGCCGTTAAAAGTTATCCGGTAATTTCCACTCGCGTCACTCATAGGCTGGTGGCCGGCCGGGGAGAGATCGATAATCGCTAAGCGGCGGTGCCCGAGGCCTAAGGGTCCAGACACAAAAACACCGCTATCATCTGGTCCGCGGTGGGCAATTCTCTCCGCCATAATTCTAATTTCGCGTTCTTCAACCGGAACGCCATTAAAATTAAATTTTCCCACGATTCCGCACATATAATTACTTACTTAAGAAGCATAGAGTTTTTGGTAAGAGGCCACTGTCGTTGTCACCGCAAAATCTTTAGCCCGCTCCGCGGCTAGCTGTGATAATTTTATCCTGGCCGAAGGATTCATTGCCAGATGATTAATTTGGTTAACCAGGCCCGGGCTGTCGTTCAACCCGAAAAATAAAGCGGCCTCTCGAAGAGTTTCTCGATTAGGGGGGATATCGCTCGCAATAATTGGTAGTTGAACGTTTAGAGCCTCGAGGAGCGTTAAGGACATTCCTTCATAGCGGGAGGGGAGCACAAAAATATCAAACGCTGGCAAAAATCGGGACGCCTTTTCGATTCCGCCCGTAAAGATCACGCGGTCATTTAAGTGGAGCTTAGTGGCTAAATTTTTTAGATTTAATTCTTCCGGGCCATCGCCAATAATTAAAAATACCATTTCGGCAGGCAGAGCTTTATTTTGGGCCAAAGCATTTAATAGCCAAGCGTAGTTTTTTTGGTAAGCTAACCGGCCAATTGAGCCGACCAGAAATTTATTATTGACAAATTCTTTTCCGATAATCGCGGCGAGCTCGGCGCGCGCTTCTTCTTTGCCCCACCCTTCTCTTGGCAAGTTAACGCCATTATAAATAACCCGGCTGTTTTTGGCTAGGTTCAGCTTACGGGCCGCGGTTTGGTTAACTTCCGAAACAAAGACCTGGTGGTCGCAAAATTTTAACAATAACCAAAACAGTATTTTATAAACCCCGCGCGTTAAAGTGTTCTTATAATTTTCGTCTAGTATTGATAAACCTCGCCACGTAAAGACTACTTTTGGTCCAGGTTTTATAAGTTTAGCGCCAAGAGCCGCGAATAATGTGTTAGTGCTGTTGCAATGAAGTACCTGATAGTTGGATTTAATTAAAAATCGCCGTAGCTCCCAAATAAATAGCAAATTAGTAATCGGGTTGAGAGTGCGTTTTAAATGCTTAAATTTAACAAAATTAATTCCGGATTTTTTCAGTTCATTTTCCAGGTACCACCCTTCGCCAAACCCTACGGCGACGTCCCCTCCACGCGCTTTGAGCCCCGTGGCCAAAACCAAGACCGATTGTTGCGCGCCGCCGAGCTCTCCCTTAGTTATTAATAGCAGAACCTTCATAATTGCCAAAGCTTGAATATTTTAGCGCCAAGTTATATAATAACGCAGTTAGTATTAACGCTTTTTAAGGATATGCGAATTATCTATATCGGTTCCGGTTTTGTGGGCGCTTGCAGCGCCGCGGTAGCGGCGGGGAGCGGGCACGACACTCTGGTTTATGATATTGATCAGAACAAGATAGACTTGCTTAGTTCTGGCGATCGCGCCCGGATCGAATCCTGTCTTTTTGAAGAAGGTTTAAGTGATTTGCTGGTGCGCAATAGCGAGCGTATCCATTTTACCACAAATTACTCTAAAGTAAAGGAGTATTTGGCCGCGGCCGCGGCTGTATTCTTGTGTTTGCCGACGCCCGAAATTGCCGAAACAGGCGAGAGTAATATGAGTTATTATTGGGCCGCGTGCGAGGTGCTGGCTAAAGCGATGGCCGAGCGCGCTCAAGGCGCGCAAAGCAACCACATCACCATTATAAATAAAAGCACGGTGCCGATTGGCACAGCGCGAACAATTGAAGATTTTTTTAAAAACCAAGGCGTTAAAAATTTTGGTATCGCGGCTAACCCCGAATTCTTAGTAGAAGGCAAAGCTATCTTGGGCTCTCTTAAACCCGATCGTATCGTGGTCGGGGCTTCTGCCCCCGAGGATTTCGCTATTTTGCGCGGCATTTACCAGCGTTTTACCGATTCACCAACTACCGAGTATCTCGAAGTTACTCCTTCCGAGGCCGAGGCGGGCAAGCTCCTGGCCAACTTTTATTTGTTTAACCGGTTGGCAGTTTGTTTTGATGTTATCGGGCGCACTGCCGAGACTTTTAAAGATATTAAATTTGAAAGCCTGCGCCGTATTTTAACCTCTGACCCCCGCATTGGCGGGTGGGGGTTTTATGACAGCCTGTATGCGGGTGGCAGCTGCTTTATCAAAGATTCCCGGTCCTTAGCTACCCAGTTCGAAAAAAACGGCGCGGCCTCGCCTTTAGTCCAAAATACTTACCAGGCTAACGAACGCCAGCTGGAGCAATTTTTGAAGCGTGCTAACACGGAAGCAAATTTTTCTTTTCAAGGCCAAACCATAACTATTTTAGGGGTGGCTTTTAAACGCGACACTAATGACGTGCGCCATAGCCCGGCTTTTAAAATTGTTAGCCGCTTAGGAGATGAGGGCGTTGCCAAAATTAATATCTACGATCCGGCCGCGGCCGCTTATTTTAAAGCCGCTCTAGAGGGCAACAATAAACTTAATTTTTTTGATTCTGCCGAAGAAGCTATGGAGTCGGCGAGTGCTATTATTATCGCCACTGACTGGCCGCAATTTCGCGGGCTAGCCGATGTTTTGCTTAGCCCGAAGTTTACCGCCCGCCCTCTTATTATGGATGGCCGGCGCATGCTCCAGCACCGCTACCAGGATTTAGAGTCCGCTGGTTTTAGCATTATTGCCGTGGGTTCGCCGTTTATCCGTGCTCTCCAATAACTTTATGGTAACGCTTGAGGCACTTAAAAATAAATCAGAATCCGTGGCCATAGTCGGCCTTGGCTATGTTGGTTTGCCATTGGCCGTGGAATTGGCCAAACATTTTGCTGTGACCGGCTTTGATATTAGTCAGCGCCGCGTGGCCGATTTAAAATCCGGCGTGGATTACACCAGAGAAGTTTTACCCGAAAAATTAAGCCAAGCCAAAATTCACTATACCGCGGACCCCACGGAATTAAACCAATGCCAATTTATTATTGTCGCGGTACCAACGCCCATTGACAAAAATAATAACCCGGATTTAAGTTTGGTCGTAAGCGCCTCAAAAATTGTCGGCCAAAATTTCAGTGCTGGTTCCATAATTTCGTACGAATCAACCGTTTACCCGGGCGTCACCGAGGATGTTTGTCTGCCCATTCTGGCCGCGGAATCAGGCCTCAAAGCGCACCAAGACTTTAAAATTGCTTATTCGCCAGAACGCGTCAACCCGGGTGATCGCGAGCACACGATTGATAAAATTACCAAAGTAGTTTCGGCCGAAGATGCCGAATCACTAGAGGTGGTAGCGGGAGTTTATGGCGCTATCACCAAAGTATTCAGTGCCGCCTCTATCAAAGTCGCCGAAGCGGCCAAAGTAATCGAAAATACCCAGCGCGATTTAAATATCGCGCTCATGAATGAGCTGGCCATAATTTTCAACAAAATGGGTTTTAGCATTTATGATGTTTTGGCCGCCGCTGATACTAAATGGAATTTTTTGAATTTTAAACCCGGGCTAGTCGGCGGCCACTGCATTGGGGTGGACCCGTACTATTTAACGCACCGCGCCGCCGAGCTTGGCTATAAATCAGAAGTTATTTTATCGGGTCGTAAAATTAACGATAGTATGGCAGAGTGGCTCGCCTCTCAAATTTCTGCTAAACTACTAACCACACACCCTCTAAGTCAAAAGCCCTCTGTTCTAGTAGGCGGAATTACTTTTAAAGAAAATATTCCCGATGTGCGCAATTCCAAAGCCGCCGATTTAGTAAGAGCGCTCGAAAACAAGGGCATCACCGTCTATGTGATTGACCCCGAGGCGGACAGAGAATCAGTTGAGCGCGAGTATGGCCTCACGCTCTCGAATTTAGACGCCGTTCCTAAAGTCAACGCTATTATTATGGCGGTCGCTCACCAAAAATTTCAGGAGCTTGACTTGCAAGCTTGGCGCGCCTATTGCACAAAGAACCCGCTTTTGTTTGATATCAAAAAAATGTTTACCGCTTCGGCGGCTGAATCCGCCGGCTTTAACTATTGGACTTTATAATTTATGGCCAAATACCTTGTTACCGGCGGCGCTGGTTTTATCGGCACCAATTTAGTTAAAAAACTTTTAGAAGACAACCACGTTGTCACTGTCATTGACAATTACGCGTCCGGCCGCCTGCCCGATCGAGTCCTGGCCGGCGCTGAATATATCGAAGCCGATATCCGTGATTTTAATGCTGTCAAACAAGCTTGCCAGGGGGTAGACGGCATTTTTCATTTGGCCGCTTTACCGCGCGTGTTATTTTCGGTAGAGCACCCTCTTGCCACTCATGATGTTAATATTAATGGCACGTTTAATGTGCTTTTAGCCGCCCGCGATACTGGCGTTAAACGAGTTGTTTTTTCCACTTCCTCGGCCGCTTACGGCGACCAGGCAGTTTACCCGCTTAAAGAAGACGGGATTATCAAAAAACCAGTCAGCCCTTATGGCTTTCATAAATTAGTGGGAGAGGAGTATTGCCGGTTATTTTCTGAACTTTATAAATTAGAAACCGTCTCGCTTTGCTATTTTAATATTTACGGCCCGCATTTTGACCCGAAGGGCGCTTACGCTTTGGTAATTGGGCGTTTCTTAAAACTGCGCCAAGAGGGCAAGCCGCTTACGGTAAGAGGGGACGGCGAAATGTTTCGCGACTACACCCATGTTTTTGACGCTGTCACCGCGAACATTTTAGCTATGACTAAAAATACCGTGGGCCACGGAGAAGTTATTAACATTGGTTATGGTGAGCCTCACTCGGTCAATGAAATCGTTAAACTAATTGGCGGTGATTTTGTCTTTGTGGATCCTTTGCCTGGTGAGATGAAGTTTACTCATGCCGATAATTCCAAAGCGCGAGAGTTATTGGGCTGGCAGCCGACCATTGATTTGGCCGAGGGTATCGCGCGGCTTAAACAGGAGTGGCATTTGGACTAATCAGTTCCCGCTCAAATTAAAAAACCTCTCCAGTTTAGGGAGAGGTTTTTAAGTTAACAAAAAAATCTTACGCCGCGACTACTTGCACAAACTTAGCCGGACGCAAATTACCATCAAAGCGCAGACGTTTGTGGTGATAAAACTTCACTTTGCCGGCTATTTTAGCGTACAAAGTATCATCGCCGCCGCGCTTAACATTCGTGCCAGCATGCCATTTACTGCCGCGCTGGCGCACTATAATCATGCCCGCTTTAATAACCTGGCCATCATGGATTTTAACGCCCAATCTTTGGGCTTGCGAATCGCGCCCGAGCCGTGTGGAGCCGCCCGCTTTCTTATGTGACATATGAATTATTCGAAATAATGCGATTTAACGAAATCGTGCCGAGTGACGACTATTTAAACTCGGCCCGCGCAACGACATTTAAAGCGCGGCGCAATATTGATTAATTTAAGTCCGGATAGTATAATATAAAAACATGGTACTTGTCAAGGCCATTTTTTGCCTTATTTTAAAGATCTATGTATTTACCCCGTTTATTTATTAAAGATTGGTGGGTCGCCTCTCCCATGGCGATTTGCATTTTAACCCAAGGTTATTTGTGGTGGTATTTAAGCGCCCATCTCGAGCCCTCTGCCGAGCAGTTTTTTTTGCATTATAACAGCGTTTTTGGGGTGGATCTGGTGGGGCCGTGGTGGCAGGTATTTTTGGCGCCGCTCGGGGGGTTAATCCTAATCGCTCTAAATTTTGGTGTGGGTCTATTTTTGTATAATCGCGACCGATTTTTATCTCGCGCTCTCTCGGTGGCGGCCGCCATCTTTCTTTTGGGCTTAGTTATTACCGCCCATATGCTGGTAGGCATAAATAGTTAATATGCGCCTTGTGGTCCCCAAGCGCCTCCTCGATCGCCAATTAATTATTTACTTATCAATTTTGGTTTTAGCGGGCTTGGTGGTATTAATTTCGGCCAGCGCCCCTCAAGGATATGCTAAATTCAATGATGGTTATTTTTTCTTAAAACGCCAAATTGCCTATGGGTTATTGCCCGGGCTGGTATTTTTTTTATACCTGTCGCGCCGCGATTACCAGTGGACAGCCAAGCGAGCCTATTTAATTTATTTTCTCTCGCTCATTCTTTTAGCCAGCGTTTTTATTCCTGGCCTCGGCACGGTTTTAAATGGTTCCCGGAGCTGGATAAGTCTCGGCGGTTTCACTGTTCAGCCTTCCGAATTTGCCAAATTAGGAATTATAATTATGGCCGCCTATTTACTTAGTCGCCGTCAAATCAATTGGGGTAATTGGTCGCAAAGCCTTTTACCAATGCTCGCCGTGCTCGCTCCGGCCCTTGGACTAGTCTTGGCCGAGCCAGACGTTGGCACACTGTCTATTTTGGTATTTATTATCTGCGCCCTGTTTTTTGTGGCGGGTATCCCGTATCGGTTGTTGCTTCTTCTTGGTAGTTTGAGTTTAGCGGGCTTAGTAATTTTGATACTAGTGGCGCCTTATCGTTTGGAGCGCATCACCACCTTTCTGCATCCCGAACTTGATCCGCAGGGCGTTGGTTACCATATCAACCAGGCTTTTCTCGCCATCGGTTCGGGCGGTTTTTGGGGCCTCGGTTATGGCGCCTCGCGGCAGAAGTTCCAATACTTGCCCGAAACCAGCGCTGACTCTATTTTCGCTGTGGTTGCTGAAGAGAATGGTTTTTTAATTGCCTCGGCCTTGGTCATTTTATTTTTCCTAATCGGCTGGCGCGGGTTACGAATCGCGCGGGAAGCTAGCGACAGCTTTGGTAAATATTTGGTTTTTGGCGTCACGGTTTGGTTTTTGTGGCAAGCTACTCTTAACATTGGCGCTATGGTTGGCATTCTGCCCTTGACGGGCGTCCCTTTGCCCTTAGTTTCGCATGGCGGTAGCGCCTATATTGCCATGTTGATTGGCTGGGCTTTGGTAGTAAGCGTCAGCCGCGGATCTAAAAAATTAGCCACCAGTTAATTATATGAAAATTTTAGTTACCGGTGGAGCCGGGTTTATTGGTTCCAATTTTATTCACTATGTCTTGGCCAATCACCCCGAGGATATTATCATTAATTTTGATGCCTTGACTTATGCCGGTAATTTAGCTAACCTCGCCGCTGTGGCCCAAAATCCGCGTTATAGCTTTTTTAAAGCCGATATTACGGACGCCGCCGCTGTATCAGAGGCCGTGGCACTCGCTCCCGATGCCATTGTAAATTTTGCCGCCGAAACCCATGTTGATCGGTCTATCATGGACAGTTCCGCCTTTGTTAAAACCAATGTGCTCGGTGTGCAGATTTTGCTCGAAGCCGCGCGTCAAGCCGGCAACATTCGCTTTCACCATATCTCCACCGATGAAGTTTTTGGCAGTCTCCTGCCCCATGACCCTCCTTTTAACGAAAACACTCCTTATGCGCCGCGCAGTCCTTATAGCGCCAGCAAAGCCGCGGCCGATTTACTAGTTCGCGCCTATTTTACTACTTATAATTTACCGGTCACTATTTCCAACTGCTCCAACAATTATGGCCCTTATCAATTCCCCGAAAAATTGCACGGATTGTTTATTACCAATTTACTAGAAAACAAAAAAGTTCCAGTTTATGGCGATGGTTTGCAAATCAGAGATTGGCTATATGCCACGGATCACTGCGAAGCCATTGATTTAATACTGCGGCGCGGCCGGCTAGGGGAGAGCTATTGTATTGGCGGCGCTTCGGAAAAAACAAATTTAGCCATTGCCGAACATCTCTTAAAATTGCTTAATTTGGATCAGAGTTATATTCAGCATGTCGCTGATCGCCCCGGGCATGACCGGCGCTACGCGCTTAACTTTGATAAACTAAAAAACGAACTGGGCTGGGAGCCCAAGACTAGTTTTGCGGATGGCATGCAGAAGACAGTTGCGTGGTATAAAGCCAATACGGATTGGTGGCAAAAAATTAAGTCTGGTGAATATCAAGAATATTATAAAAAACAGTATCCGCAGAAATAATATCAGCTTTAATAAAACATTAACTCAAACTATTATGAAAATCCTAATCATCGGCCAAGGTTATTTAGGGTCACGTTGCCACGCCGAGTGGGGCGATTCTGTAATTTCTAACGACCATATCGCGTCTATAGACGATGTTTTGAAGATTTTAAACACTCATGAGCCAGACGTAGTTTTAAATGCCGCTGGCATTGTGGGTAAGCCTAATGTAGATTGGTGCGAATCACATCAGATGGAAACGATCCAGGGTAATACAATTTTGCCGATTATAATTGCCGAGGCTTGCCAGAAAAAAAATATTTATTTACTTCACATGGGCACGGGGTGTATTTATTATGGCTATGCGGAGGATAAAAACGGCTGGAAAGAATCGGATTACGCTAACCCCGTGGCGGTCTACACGCGCGCCAAATATGCCGCGGATTTAGTCTTGGCCACTATGCCAAACATTGGCATTGCCAGAATCCGTATGCCGATTGATAGTATTCCCCATCCTGGCAATTTAATAAATAAATTAGCGTCATTTTCTAAAGTCATTGACGTAGTAAACAGCGTTACTCTTGTTCCCGATATGATAAAAGTATTTCGTGCGCTTTTAGAGCAGAAAGCTAGCGGCATTTTTCACGTCACTAACCCGGGCGCGCTTAAACATAAAGAAATTTTGGAACTTTACGAGGAATTAGTAGACCAGAATCATCATAACGAATGGATTCAAGAAGGCGATTTGTTAAAACAAGGGTTAGTGAATAAAAAAAGATCTAACAATATTTTGCAGTCGGAGAATTTAGCTAAATTTGGCATTGCTATGCCAGAGGTTCACGAATCACTGCGCGTTGTAATGTCCGAATACGCGCGCCATAAAACCAATCCCGCCCCTTAAATATTCATGCCTAATAAAAGTTCTAAAAACTTACCAGAGATTTTTTTAAATCGCCTCAACGAATATTTTGGGAATTCTTTTTTGAACACGTTCGTCCATACAGCCAACGAGCGCCCGACGACGTTTCGCGTCAATACTCTAAAATCATCAGCGGCCGCCGTGCGAGAGGCTTTGCGGGCACTGGCCTTTAAATTGCAAAATGTTCCTTGGTATCAAGACGCTTTTATACTCAAGAATAAAACCAAGCGAGAGTTAATGGAGACCAGTTTATATTTAGAGGGCAAAATATATCTACAGAGCTTGGCGAGTATGGTTCCGCCCCTCGCTTTAAACCCCGAGCCCGGCGAAAAAATTTTAGATTTAACCGCGGCCCCGGGTAGTAAGACTAGCCAAATAGCGGCACTCATGAACGCCACTGGCCAGCTCATTGCTAATGACAATAATAAAATTAGATTTTTCAAACTCAAACACAATTTAGAACTGCTTGGAGTTTTAGAAGATCGGCCAGCCTGGGAGTTCGAACTATCCCTGAAGCACGGCGTGGCCTTAGTAAAGAAATACCAAAATTATTTTGATAAAATATTGCTCGATGCGCCTTGTAGCGCCGAAGCGCGTTTTATTGCGGGAGATTCAACCACTTATGGTTATTGGAGTGAACGCAAAATCAGAGAAATGGCCTATAAACAGCGGGCACTACTGCTTTCGGCCTGGAGAGCTTTAAAACCAGGAGGAATAATGGTATATTCTACTTGCACTTTGGCTCCTGAAGAAAACGAATTCCAAATTGTTCGTCTTGTGGAGAGATTCAAAAACGTAAAAATAGAAAAATTTTATTTACCAGGTCTCAAAACCGGGCCTATTTTTACTGGTACTAAACAAAGGCCATTAAAAAAAGATGTCAGTAATTGTTTACGCGTTGAGCCCACGAAAGAAATTGAAAGTTTTTTTGTAGTAAAATTAAGAAAGACAGAATAATTAAATATTTTTCTAAATCATATGGCTGATAATTACTATATCGAAGAGAGGCCCTGGGGCTGGTTTAAAATTTTGCTCGAGACGCCTCAATACAAAGTAAAAGAAATATTAGTTAAACCCAATAGCCGTTTAAGTTACCAATCACATAAGCGCCGTAGCGAGCATTGGTTAATTGTTCAAGGCACAGCTACTGTAGTATTGAATGATGTCGCCTGGGTTAAGAAGGCGGGTGATAGTATTGAAGTTCCCGTTGGCGCCAAGCACCGCATTGGCAACCACACCGCGGAAGACGTTATTTTTATCGAAATTCAGCGCGGCGAATATTTTGGCGAAGACGATATCGAACGCTATTCCGATGATTATAATCGCACGTAACTATGGATTTGAGCGTCGTCACCGTTACTTGGAATTCGGCGTCACTGATTGCCGCGCAAATCAAGTCAGTAGCTTTGGGTTGTAAAAATATTAGTTACGAAGAGATTATAGTTGATAATGGCTCCACGGATGCCACGCTCGACATAGTGACAAAAAATTTTTCTAGTGTACAGTGCATGCCCATGGGCCGAAATGCTGGTTTCGCCACTGCCAATAATGCGGCGGCTGCCAAGGCGCGTGGCGAATTTTTATTGTTTTTAAATCCTGATATGCGGGTGGCGGCAGGGAGTTTGGATACTATAGTCGAGTGGATGCGAGCGCGTTCCGATGTTGGGCTCGCGAGTTGTAAATTAGTCGACGAAAATGGAGCCTTAAATACTGACGCTAGGCCGCGGCGCCTCCCTGGGCTCTTCGATCAGCTCGCGCTGATTTTAAAAATTCCGCATTTGTTCCCCGGAGTTTTGAATCGGTATTTGTTTAAAAATTTTAACCCGGAGCGGGAACAAGAAGTTGACTCTATCCGCGGTTCGTTTATGATCATGCGTCGAGAAGTTTATCAGAATCTCGGCTGGGCTTTTGATCCCCGTTATTTTATTTGGTTCGAAGATGTTGACCTCTGCCGCGAAGTTAAGCGCCTGGGATACAGAGTAATGCATACGCCGGTTATTAGCTGTGTTGATTATGTGGGGCAAAGTTTTAAACAGCGCACCACGCTCTGGAAACAGCGTGAATTTACCAAGAGCATGCTCACGTACTTTAAAAAATGGGAACCGTGGTATAAATGGATTTGGATTGCTCTGCTTCGTCCCGTCGGCCTTGCCCTCGCCTGGGTTAATGATTTGTTGTTATGAAACTGGCTGTTCATCTCGTTAGTTGGAACGGCAGTAAGTATGTGCCATATTTATTCTCTTCTTTGCGTCAGCAAATCTTTCGTGACTGGGAGTTATTGATCGTTGATAATAATTCGTCCGACAGCACAGTGGCGCTAATGCAAGCAGAGCTGGTAAATTTTCCGGTGGCTTCGAGAATAATCAAAAATTCTACCAACGCTGGTTTTGCTGGTGGGCATAATCAGGCAATTAAAGAGAGCTCCGCTCCATATGTGCTGATGCTAAATCAGGATATGTATTTAGCGCCAGATTGTTTAGAAAAACTAATAAATTTTTTAGATAGTAACAATAATGTCGCGGCCGTGGCTCCACGCCTGATGCGTTGGGATTTTAAACAAATGGCACAACCTGTCATTTCGAATCCGCCGGCGGCGGGTGAGAAATCTCTGTCCCAATTATCAAATAGTTTAAGCGGGTATATTGATGCGCTCGGGCTACGGGTGTTTAGAAATCGGCGTGTTGTTGAGCAATATACTGGAGAGAAGTGGGAAGACGTGCGGCAGAAGGGTGTAACTCTCCCTGTCTTTGGCGTTTCTGGCGCTTTTCCGGTATATCGTCGTAGCGCTATCAGTGCGATTAGTTTTAGTGATGGCACTTTTTTTGACGAAACGCATTTTATGTACAAAGAAGACGTGGATGTAGCTTATCGATTACGCGCCGCTGGTTTTAAGAGCGCCGTGGTTTTAGATGCTATTTGTTATCACGACCGCACCGGCGCCGGCCCCCGCGAACTCTCGGACTTAGCCGCAGTCAAAAATAAATCCACTCACAACCAAACTGTGCGTTATTACAGCTATAAAAATCATTTAGCTGTTTTATACAAAAACGAGTATTGGCAAAACTTACTGCTTGATCTTCCCTGGATTTTATGGTATGAATTCAAGAAGTTTGTGTATTTTTTAATTTTTGATCGCCCTGTTTTAGCGGGTTTATCAGACTTGTGGCGAGAGAAAGGCGAGTTAAAAAGTAAACGAAAACAGATCAAGAAAATGCGCACAGTCAGTTGGAGAGAAGTTAGGAGATGGTGGAATTAATTAATTTATGCTCGACGTCAACATCGTCATTGTAAATTATAAAATGAAAGCCGACATTGAGAGATGCCTCGCTTCGCTGTTGCCGGATTTTGCCGATGACAACTTATCTGTCAACGTCACGGTTGTAGATAATTTATCTGGGGACGAAATTGACAAATTTTTAGAAGCCAAGTACCCGTCGGTAAAATGCATTTTAAACAATCAGAATTTAGGTTTTGGGGGGGCGACTAACATTGGCATTAAATCCGCCCCGGCTAAATATTATTTTATTTTAAATCCTGACACTTATTTTTTCCCGAATCAACACACTGTAAAAAAACTATACGATTTTTTAGAAGCTCATCCTAAAATCGGTCTGGTCGGCCCAAAAATTTTATATCCGGATTCTTCCATTCAATATTCCTGTTATCGCTTCCCCACCTTTTGGCAGCCGCTGTTTAGCCGCACTAATTTAGGGCAGAAGGGGAGTGGCAAAATCGTCAACGATCACGCCATGATGAAAGATTTTAGCCACGAGCGAACCGAACTCGTTGACTGGATAATGGGCTCGGCCATGTTTGCGCGCGGCGTGGCCCTCGATGAAGTCAATTTGTTTGATGATCGTTTTTTTATGTATTATGAAGATTCGGATTTATGCCGCCGTTTTTGGGAAGCGGGCTGGCCGGTTTACTATGTTCATGATATTGTTATTACTCATGTCCATGGCCGCCTCTCGGCCAAAATCCCGGGCATCTTTAAAGCCTTGCTGAAAAATAAAATGGCGCGCGTTCATGTTATTAGTTGGCTAAAATATATGTGGAAGTGGCGCGGTAACTATAAATATTACGCTGATTAACAATATGTCATACCCTAAAATTGCCATTATTTATCTCTCTTTCCATAGCGAACCAGACCTCGGCGAGGCCGTGGCGGCTTTTAAAAAAATTACCTATCCCAAAGATAGGCTCGAACTTATTATTGTCGATAATCCGCATCCGGAATTTGGATCTTCCGTGCGTTTTATTGAGGAAACGGTTTTGCCGCTTTCCGGCGTCGTGTTGCCCCATGTTACCATTTTGCCGCAAAAAACAAATTTGGGTTTTTCCGGTGGCAACAACGCTGGCATGAAGTGGGCCTTGGAGCACAGCTTCGATTACATATTTTTACATAATAGCGATGGTTTTTTGGCCGGCGGCGCGATGGAATCATTAGTGAATGTGCTCGAGCAAGACAAAACCATTGGCGCCGCTCAAGCCCTTCTGCTTTTATACCCGGAAACCGATCTGGTTAACAGCGCCGGCAACTCATATCATTATTTAGGAATAGGTTATTGCGGTAATTTTCGCGTTCCCCAAAGCCAGTTAAACATTGCCGCCGTATCGGAAACCGGCTACTTAAGCGGCGCGGCTGTGATGCTTCGCGCCAGCCTGCTTAAAGCGCACGGCCTGTGGGACGATGACTTTTTTTTATATCACGAAGATATTGAGTATTCACTGCGTTTAAAGTCGCTCGGATATAAAATTGTCGTGGCGCGTGAGGCGATTTTTTTCCATAAATATAATTTTTCAAGAAATAAACAAAAATTTTATTATATCGAGCGTAATCGTTTGGGTGTTATCTTCATGTATTATAAACTCCCGACTATTCTTCTGCTTTTGCCGGCTGGAATTTTTTGGGAGCTCGGCATGCTCTGGTTCGCGGTTCGCCAGGGCTGGCTACTCGCCAAGTTAAAATCTTATTTGTATTGGCTAAACCCCAGGACAGTGGCGCATTGGTATAAAAAACGTTTACAGCGCCAAGCCAACCGGACAATTTCCGACCGCCGGCTTTTAGCCGCCGCTGTCAGCACAATTTCTTTCCCCGAGCGGTCAATTAATTCGCCGCTCCTTCGCTACATCGCCAACCCCATCTTGTTTGTTTACTGGAAAATAGTGCGTTTAATTTTATGGTGGTAAGCGAAGAGAAGTAAGTTGTATGCGCGTAGTTATATGGATTATAAAATAATTTTAGCCGCGGTTGGGATAGTGATAGGGTTCGTATCCTACGCCTCTTATTTCCACGGAATTTTTACCAACAAAACCAAACCACATATTTTTTCGTGGTTAGTATGGGCGACCATAAATTGGACTGCTTTTTTCGCGCAAATTGTTAAAGGCGGTGGCGCGGGTGCCTGGATAACGGCCACGAATGCATTTTTGTGCACCTTGGTGATGGTTCTAGCTCTCTCCCGAGGCGAAAAAAATATAACAAAGAGCGATTGGTATAGTTTAGTGGGAGCGAGCGCCGGCATCATCGGCTGGATTTTAACCAAAAATCCTTTGACGGCCGTAATATTAGTTAGTTTAACGGATTTATTTGCAATTTACCCCACTTTTCGTAAGGCCTATATTAAGCCATTTGAAGAAAATGCTTTTGCTTTTGGCATTGATTTGATAAAGTTTATACTAGAGCTGTTTGCTCTTAAATCATTTAATTTAACCACCGCTTTATTTCCGATAACAATATTGATTAACGACTCTGTTCTTGTTACCATGATTCTGGTCAGGAGAAAAATTGTAGCTAAACAATAGGTATGAAGATCAAAAAAGCCATTTTGACCGGCGGGGGGAGGGCGACGCGCCTCCGGCCCATTACCAATACCATTAATAAGCACCTGATACCCTTGGCCAATAAGCCCATGATTTATTATGCTATTGAAAAAGCCGTGGCCGCTGGTGTCCAAGAAATTTTTATAAATGTTAACCCCGAAGAAACGCAATTACAGCGCCAAGTGGGGGATGGCGGCCACTGGGGCGTTAGTATTAAATTTTTTGTGCAAACGGGCGGGCCCCGGGGCATTGCCCACGTTGTTAAATGCGCCGAAAAATTTATCGGTTCCGATTCTTTTATGTTCTATTTGTCGGATAACATGATTTTGGGAAGCCTCCAGCCGTTTTTTGATCAGTTTGTTAGCGAAAAGGCCGATGCCATGTTTGCTTTTGCCGCCGTGCCCGACCCCGAGCGTTTTGGCGTGCCTGTGTTCAATAGCGAGAAAAAATTAATTGATGTTATAGAAAAACCGCCTCTGCCGGCTTGCAATTTGGCCCAGACCGGCATTTACTTGTATGGACCAAAATTGTTTTTTAAAGCTTTTGATAATATTGAGCCCAGCGAGCGTGGTGAATATGAAATCTCTAGCATTAATTCTTATTTAATCAAAAATAATTATCGCATTTCCCACCGCGAAATCACGGGCTGGTGGAAGGACACAGGCAAACCCAATGATTTGTTGGTTGCTAATAGTTTGCTACTTTCCGAGCGGGCTCCCGAAACGTATAAAACAGAAGGCACTATCGCGCCCGGGGCTACTTTGGCCGGCCCCGTGCAGATTGGCCTCGGCACAACTGTCAACGCGAACTCAAAAATTATTGGCCCGGCTATGATTGCCGCTAATTGCACTTTAGAAAATTGTACCATCGGACCCAATGTTACGGTCGCTCCAGGCTGTACTTTGCGCGATTGTACTCTTGCCAATTCCATCATCCTCTCCAGCACTACAATCGACTCGAGAGTTAGTCTCACAGACAGCATTATTGGCGAAGCTGTCAATATCACGTCCGCTCCTTCTGGCGTGGCCGAGAGCTATATCCTGGGTGACCACACTACGCTTAAAATTTAAATTTAAAGCCACCAATCAAATTTCAACTTGCTAAATTACTAAATAGTTAATTTTGGAGTTGTAAAAGTTTTTCCAGGAGGCGTAGCCGCGGCTGTTTTAGGCGCGTTCACCAGTTGCGTAATACTGCCTACGGCTTTTTTGGTATTATCAGACGCGTATCCGCCGCGTCTATCTCCCGCGATGCTGTAGCTAGATTTTTGGGTTTGCGAGATGGAACTTACGGCGTGCTGGCCAAGCTGTGACGCGGTTCCGGCGCTATGGCTCTGGTAAATCTCATTGCCTTGCTCGCGCATCCGCGCTCGCCGAGCCACAATCTGGACTTTGGTAAGGGGTTGTTTGCCATGGAGATTGGCGCTTCCACTCGCGCTCCCGCCCCCATGCCCTGGGGCCGCATAGTGAGCAATCAATTCTTTTAATCTGGTTTTCTTTAAAATATTCACGGCCAGTTCTTTGTCCTTGGCAAAAATGTGCTGTTTTAAAAGTTTTTGTTCGCCTAGATTTAACCCGCCGCCTCGAATCGCGCGTTTAAAAACCGGAGCGTTAAAAGCCTGGGAAATGGTTTTGATGTGTTCTTTAAGGGGGTGGAGGTGGCTCGATCCAGTTAGAGTGCGGTGGTGGAGTTGTGACTCTAAATTATGTTGCACCGGCCCCGTGCCTTTGATGGCAGTAAACTGGGTATTAGCTTGAGGTAGCCCCTGGATAGGCAGATTGGTCATAAATAATAGTAAATATTAGTTCAACAATCTAATTATACCAATTATACCAAAAACAGCCTTTTTAGAAAAGCTGTTTTCGTTTTGTCGGGGTTGTGGGACGAAGTTAGAACGTATTTAATCCAGCATCAGTTTGTAGCAGATACTATAACCGCACATTAAATTTTTGTAAATAATAGCAATATCGCAAAACTAAAAACACCCCACGAAGTTGTAGGGTGTTTTATTGTTTTTAAGGTCACCCTCGTTCTAATTACCAGTAATGATAATTATAACGAGTTGGGGGCGGCCTTGTGAAAGATCGACCGCCCCCACTCGCACTGCGCGCCGTGGTTGCGATCACTTCCCCTTGATCAAGACGACACTGCCGATCATGACGGTCATCTTCTCGGTCTTGTAGGTCGGAGTTCCGATCTTCTCCTCGATGCCTTCGGGACCGATGATGACGATCTGCGATACGTACCCGTTCGGGTTTTTCTCGCAGGACACGCCGTTCTGATCGTTGAAGGTTGCGATTGAGCCGGCCGGAAGCCCGAGTTGCTTCAGCCCGAACTTGGCACACGTGCGCCACCCGTCGAGGCCGCCGCTCACGGAATCGGTTCCGGCGAGCACCAGGCTCATCGGCTTGTTGCCGTATTGCTGAATCGTCCGACGCCGCATGTTCTCGACCACCTGTCTCTGTTGCGGGTCGTTAGTCTTTCGGTTGCTTTCGAGCCGGTCGAACTCGTTGACCACCTGCTCTTCCGTCACCGGCACGATAGCCGGTTTGGGGGCGCTGGTCGAGTGCGGTGCTTTGATCTTGTTGCTGGTCTTCTGGTCGGTGTTGTTGGAGTTCGAGCACGCCGAGAACACGATCACGAGCAGGGCAATGACGAGACGCATGGTTCCTTCTCCTTGTTTTGGCGGATACCGCCGGATGTCCATGCGTTCGGGCACGCTGGACGTTTGAAAAGCCGCGCGAAGCAATATTTCCTGATTGCTTCGACAGCTAAACCCACTAAATAATAGCAGTTTTAACTTTCAAAATAACAGTCAATATTACTATAAAAAAAGGCCGCTCCGATAATTATCCACTTGCTGGCAGAGTGACGACTCTGTATGTCTTGATTGGTCGAATTTACGTGACCCGGTTCGAAGATTTTTCGAAAATAGATGATACCTCTAGAATACCGAAAAAATGACTCCAAGTCAACCACCCCAGCGAGCTTGACAGAAGCCTTCAAACCCCTTGAAAAAGCGAGCTGTTTTTTGCTAAAATACCCTCGAGCACCCATCCCCTTGCTAGTGGAACGACTAGACGATCCGCGTTCAACTAGCAAAGCACCTTAAAATATCTA
>JAUSEN010000006.1 GCA_030650025.1 Candidatus Magasanikiibacteriota bacterium
TTTTTTTCATCCATGCCGTTATCAAGCGCGCCCATGGCTATATCGCGCGCCCGAAGGCCAACAGTTACCAAAATGTCCGTGGCCCCAACGGTTTCTTTGCCAGCTTTTTCATGGGCTTTTATGGAATACTTTCCCAACTCAAGCATGTCCCCAAGAACGGCTATTTTTCGACCCCGAGGCCTTGCCTCGGGGTCGCCCTGAGCGAGATCTTGAGCCGAAGGGCTAGCATCCACTTTAACTTCCGCCAACGTCCGCAGGGCCTCCGCGACAGCCACTGGCGAGGAGTTGTAAGTATCGTCAATAACGGTGGTAAATTTAACGCCTTCAATCATTCGCATCCGGCCCGGTGGCGGAGTGTAAGCGGCAACACTATCGGCCATGCCAACCAAATTAAGCCCGAGACTGTCGCCAAATGCTAGAGCGGTGAGTGCTGGATAGATGTGCTGACGCCCGAGCCTGCCTTGCAAATTTATTGGCACAGAGTTGCCATTGTGATTCACCTTAAATGTTACCCCCGAAGGCACGGCTCCATGAGTGGTTTTAGCATAAGTTATGTCAGGGTTTGAAGCCTGAAAATCTGCCGGTTCCGTTATGCCAAAAGTGATAAGTTGGCACTGGCGTTTCATTTCTCTTAAATCTAAAACGTCTTTATCATCGCTATTTAGCAACAAGACACCGCCATCTTTCAATGCCTTCACCAAATACCCCTTTTCTTTGATAATTTCTTCAGGCGATTTGAAAAATTCTACATGCACAGGCACTTTCGCAAGACGAGTAACTACCACCGCGTCAGGCGAGAGTAATTTTCCGAATCGCTTAATGTCACCGGGCTCCCCTGCGCCCACTTCCACCACTAACCACTCGGGATAATTCGTGGCAAAAAAAATTAACCAGAAACCTGACAGAATATTACGAATCCAGAAGAAAATTTTTCCGCCCGCGCTTGGCCGTCCAAGAATGGTAAGCGGTATTCCCATGTTGCCATTGTAACTTTTTTCGCTCTTTCTGACGCGGAAATGCTCGGCAAGCACGGCGTGCAAAGCGTCCTTAGTTGAAGTTTTTCCAACACTTCCCGTGATCGCCACAATTTTCGGCTTGTGTCTGGCCAATACCAAGCGAGCTTCCCAGGTGAGAATGATAATAACGATTTTTTTTAAAAAAGATTTCATGGTAATACGAATTACTAATTTATACGAATATACAAATATAGGCCCCTGCGGCAATACCCTTGGGTAATCTTGG
>JAUSEN010000009.1 GCA_030650025.1 Candidatus Magasanikiibacteriota bacterium
CTTTCATGCAATTGGGGGGAGCTTTGGGAATTCACGGCTTCCGCCGTAGGCGGAAAGGGTTTTGAAAAAAATGACAGCGCGATTTTGGCTCCCGCAAAATCGCTCCGTTTTCTTAATTCCGACAATGTTTCGTTTGGTGGACCGTACCGGGGTCGAACCGGTGACCTCCTCCATGCCATGGAGGCGCGCTACCAGCTGCGCTAACGGCCCTCTTCTTCGCTAAAGCTACGAAGAGTAAACTGTAAATGTGGTAACATTATATGAGGAATAACGTGTCTTGTCAAGGTGCCAGATTTCAGCTACAATCACACTGCTCTAATGTTTTTTTGTTTCTATGTCTTTATCCATCGGTATAGTCGGCCTCCCGAACGTTGGCAAATCCACGCTTTTTAATGCTTTAACGCGCAGCCACCAAGCCTTGGCCGCTAATTATCCGTTCGCGACCATTGATCCGAATGTTGGCGTGGTAGAAGTGCCGGACGAACGCCTTGCCAAACTGGCGGCAGTTTCAAAATCAAAAAAAATTATTCCCACCACGATTGAATTTGTTGATATTGCCGGGCTCGTTAAAGGAGCCAGCGAAGGTGAAGGGCTTGGTAATAAATTCCTTTCGCATATCCGCGAAGTTAACGCCATTGTCCAGGTAGTGCGTGGTTTTACGGATCCCAATGTTCTTCATGTTCATAATCGCGTGGATCCCAAAGAAGATGCCGCCATAGTTAATACCGAACTCACTCTTGCCGATTTGCAGACCGTGGAAAAGAGATTAAAATCTGCTAAAACTTCGGCCAAGGGCGCTGGCGCCAAAGAATTTCAATCTCATGTCGATGCGTTTCAGAAAGTTTTTGACCAACTCCAAACCGGAGAACCAGCCCGCAATTTAGATTTTACCGAGGACGAGTTACATCTGGTTAAAGATCTGCAGTTACTTACCATGAAACCGGTTTTGTACGTTGTGAATATTGATGAGGATAAAGCGGGCACACCCTCTCCTTCACAAGCCACTGTCGACACTACCTCTTCTCATATATATATCAGCGCCAAACTCGAGGCTGAACTGGCGGATTTATCTACCGAAGAGGCCGCCGCCTATCTTAAAGAACTTGGTATTACCGAAACCGGTTTAGACAAATTAATTTTGGCTGGCTACAAACTATTAAATTTAATTACGTTCTTAACTTCGGGCGAACCCGAAACTAGAGCCTGGACTGTAAAAGCCGGGGCCAAAGCGCCGGACGCGGCCGGTGTTATTCATACGGATTTCATAAAAGGTTTTGTTAAAGCTGACGTTGTTAATTGGCAAGATTTTGTAAACCTTGGCGGCTGGAGCAAACTCAAAGAAAGTGGTAAAATGAGGCTAGAAGGCAAAGAGTATATTATGCAAGATGGTGATGTGGTTTATTTTCACATTAGTAGCTAAAGACAATTGTCATTCTGAACCCTGATTCGCATCAGGGTGAAGAATCTAAGCCAACGCAACGCTTAGATCCTTCGCTCCGCTCAGGATGACAAGTAAAAGTGTTTGTTTTTCCTATGTCAGTAGCCGATTATCATCGCCGTCCGGATTTTATTCATCATCAAAAAACCCCGCGCGCGTCCTTAATCCGTGAAGTGGTTTTTGGCATGGAAGATGGCATGGTTTCTACCATGGGGGCCGTAACCGGCATTGCGGTTGGTACCGCGAGCCATTTTGTGGTGGTGCTCTCGGGGTTTGTTATCATTGCTGTCGAGTCTATCTCCATGGCTGTTGGTTCGTATCTCTCCAGCAAATCCGAGAAAGAAATTGACGAGCGTAAATTAAACGAGGAGCGTTATGAACTAAAAACCTATCCGCGCGAGGAGAAAGCCGAGTTAGTTGAGATGTATGTTAAAGACGGTTGGCCAGAGCCTTTGGCGACGCAGATGGCCGAAGTAGCCTCACAGAACAAAAATCTTTTTTTGCAGGAGATGGCTTATCGCGAATTGAAGATTATTCCCGATGGGGGCGATCATCCGCTTCAAAATGGCTTGTATATGGGCGTGGCCTATATTATTGGCGGTGCGATTCCTCTTCTCCCGTATCTATTAATTGGGAGCCCACTTCAGGCGATTCCCGTGTCTGTCATTACCACGCTCACGGGCCTGTTTATGCTGGGCGCTTATACCACCAAATTTTCTAAGCGCGCTTGGTGGCGCGCTGGCCTCGAAATGCTGCTCCTCGCGGCTACCGCCGGCTTTATTGGTTACATAGTTGGCGCCGCGGTGGACAAATTTTGGCTTAAGCAGTAAATCTAAATTTCCAAATTTCTCGCCCTACAAACTGGTGGGGGCGGCGGTAGAGCACGAAGGGCTCTGGAGAAATGGTTGCCGGCAGGAGCGGCTCGGGTCTAAACCCGAATTTTTTTATTTTACTCACGGCCGCTTCCGCCGTGCGGTATATTTTATTTTTCATCACGAACTGCGGGAAAATAAAAATTACCACCGCGCCAGGTTTTAAGATTTTCGTAAAACTTTGGAACGCTTCTATATATAAGTTGCTTAACGCCATCGTATTGGCCACCAGCTCGCCCGGAGTCTCTTGACCGCGTAGCGGTGGCCCCAGGAACGGCTCGGTAATAATGCCATCGATACTCTCATTCGAAATTTTTCGTGACAAATCGCGCACGTCCGTCTGTATTAAGCTGACAGCGCTTAAAATTTCATTATTTTTATCTTGCTTTATCCAGGCAACATTAGCCTGGCTGTCCTGGATTGCGACATCAGCCACATCACTGCCGGTTATTTTGTTATAGCGAAGGAGCACGGCCTCGGTCAAAATTGTCCCCGAACCGCAGAACGGGTCAAGAATATTAGAGTTAAGAGAGAGGTTCGCTAAATTTAGCATGATACGGGCTAATTTTGGCGGCAACATTCCGGCTTTAGCGTCGCGGCTCGGGCGGCCAAAATCCCGTTCGCCCCACTCCGCAAATTCGTGAATCGCCACTGTTTTCGCCAGAGCGAATTTTTTTGTTTGTGGGTCTTCCCAAATTAAATACTCACTACCTCTTGCCACCAAATTGGTCGCGGCAATCGTAGCCGCTGGTAGGGCGAGGCTATCCTTATTAATTAAACGCGCTGACCGCTCCTGTTGTTTTAAATCATTTTTGATATCATAGCCCAATTCTTTTATTTCTGCCGCGCTGATCTGCTCGGTTAAGCCCTGGTAAGCGCTCAAGCCAAAAATAAGCTTGCCCGGGTTCTTGAGGAGGTCGCTAGTAACCGCCTTTTTAATATCAGCCCAATTTAAATCGCCTTTTAGTTCTTTCCCTATTTTAATTACTCCGCCGAGCTGGCGCATCAGTTTGGCCGCGTCTAATTTGCCTTCAGACCAAGCTAGCGGCGAAGAGATTGTGATACTTTCGTTATCCAGCAAACTAAACAACTCGGCGGCGGAAAGCAGCGGTTCGCGCCCCAAGACAAACCAAAATTTGCTTTGGGGCTGGCTAACGTTCTGGTTTAGTTTGATCGGTGGGTGAATTTGGCTGGAGCGCTGTATTGGATTCATCATAAATAAATATATTGCGAAGGCTATTTTCTGGGTCTTCCACGGCCTGCTTAACAGCGACTTTTTCTTCCACAATTTTAAAATCCGTTAAATTAACGACATCATAGTTTGAGTTAGCGTTTAAAATGGCGATCGCGTTAGCCGACTCCAGAGTTTGAAAAATATAAACGTAAATAAAATAAGAACTAAGCAATACTGATGCCAGGAGAATCCCTACAACCACCCAGTTAATTAAGCGCCAAACTAGCAAGTGATCTTGGCGCCAGTCTGGCAGGCGCGGTCGTTTAATCAACATAAAGTCCCAGGCGTAAATTAAGTAAAGCTTCTTTGGGCGCTTCCGTTGGCGCCCCTCGATTCGTTAGGGGCGTTAATTGCAGTTCCTCAATGGTTATAAAATAAGGAAGCCGCTCTAGTTCCGCCAAGTATTTCAGGGTGTTTATATAAAGACCGGAAATATTGATATTAATTTTCAAATGCTTATCGGTAATATTATCCAGGTTAGAGTTAACAATAGTTTGGGTCACTTTTTCGCGATGAGCCAAATTCTCTAAGTCCGTGATTAATTTGAGCTCTTCGCCATCTCTAAATAATAACCCCGAAAATTCGCTGGCCGCGGCATCGATGTTTTTTAACTGGCTTAGAGATGTTTTAACCGCCGCTACTTTGCGCAGCCTTCTTTCCATGTAATTTTGCAAATCTTCCACGCTTTTTTTTGAATCTCTGATTTCTTGCATGGTTGGCAATATCACTAAAAAAGTAATTAGCAAAATTAAAAAACTAAACAGAGCAATAATTATGATCGTTCTTTTTTCCGCGTTCATTTTCATATTCTAGTCACCAGTATTAGGGCGTCGTCCTTTAGTTTCGGCGGCTACTTTTTTAAGATTGGGGATATCGCGGAGCTGCCCTTTAATTTCAAATCCCACGTTGTCCTTTTGTAATAACTGCGACGGCGGTATTGATAAGTTTTTAACCCACGAAATTTTTTCTAAAACATTTTGATAACTAAGCAGTTTTTCGCGTGTCTTCGCGATTCCAGAAATACGAACTGTTCGGTCGTATCGGTTTATACTGACCCCATTTAAATAAACGCCGGTGGGTAAATTTTCAGCTAATTCCAGCACATAGGGCGTGAGCGGCACAAAGTCATCGCTGGCATTCTTCAGACTTTTTATCATGGCGTTAACTCGGGTAATGGCTTGGTTATTCCTGGTATAATCGCTGTTGATGGCCGTAGTACTTATTGCCAAATCAGTAGTAAACCCGGTGAGAATTAACCAGCCGAGAATCTGCGAGATGCCTAAGAGGGCTACCGTAAAAGTGATCATTTCCAAAATTTCCACGATGAAAATATCCCGTATTAGGCTTTTTAGCCTGATTTTCTTGGCGGGCGATAAGAGGTTAAGGTGGAAATCCGTCATAAGATATGGGCCAGGGGGTTTTCGGCGGCGCGGAGCGCCAGCCCGATTGGCGTGGTTAAAATTAACCCCTGCATTTTTTGCGCCTCGTTTACCGGTGACAGACTAATATTTTTCCAGGCATTTCCCGGCCAAGCGGAAATTTTTAATTTTGCGGCCAGCACTTTATCCAAGTTTATTAAAGTCGCCAGGCCTCCGCACATGGTAATATGCGTCACCGGGTTAGTGTCCAGAAAATGTTCTTTATAAAAATCCAAAGTCTTTTTGATATTGGTCACCAAAATATCAGTTACCTCGGAAATTGTTTTTAAATATTTTGGGCGCTCTTTGTCATGAGTCAGGCCGTTTTTAATTTTTAATTTTTCGGCGCTACTGTAGTCCATTTTGAGCTGTTGCATCAAGGCCGTGGTTATTAATTCGCCCGAAAAGGGAATGGTGGTGCTAAATTGAATAGTATTGTGGTCGTACACAATTAAGCTGGAACGAGTCGCCCCCATGTCTAAGAGTAGTCTGGCTTCACCGCTGTAGACTTTGCCCCGCGTAATCAGTGCGCGCGCGATTGACACCCCTTCAATCTCGAGGGCTAGCGGGTTGATGTTGGCCGATTCCAAGAGGTAAGTATAAGTGTCAGCGATAATTTTTGGGGTCGCGCCGATTAATACGCGGCTCATGGCCGTGTCCGAGGCGGGCCGCACTATCTCCCAATCGAGGTAGGTTTCCTCCAGCTCAAAAGGCAAGTGCTTTTTGGCTTGGAAAATAATATCATCGTTGGTCAAAGTATCGGGCGGGGCGTCAATCGTAATAAGCTTTAAAAAAGTTTTTGGTTCGGGCAAGTCCACAATGGCATAGCGCGCTTTGAGCGGTGGGAACAAGTTCCCTTCCGAGCCCAGCAGCTGCAATAATTTTTTTCGGACCAATTCCGGCTGTTCAATTTCTCCATTAACAATTAACCCTGGTGTCAGGGGCACTACGCGGGACTCATGGACTACAAAACCCCGGTCCATTCCAATTGTCCGTGGTCGGCGCAGCTGGATTAATTTAATCGACAAATCTCCAAAATCGAGTCCAAACGCGCCGCTGAAGGTGTTGGATAGAAACATATGATTTATTCGAAATCATGCCGCGCAGCGTCCGCTGAAGCGCGGCGTTTTAAAAGCTTTGCGCTAAACTGTACATCGGCATAATAACCGCGACGGCAATACCCGCTACCGCTAACCCCAAGAATAAAATAATAACCGGTTCAATAATGGTAGAAAAATTTTTCATGATAGTGTCCACCTCATCGCTATAAAACCCCGCTAATTCGCCAAGCATCGTCTCCACCTCGCCAGTTTGTTCGCCCACCATAATCATTTGCGTTACCATGGGGGGGAAGAGCCGCGGGTAACGTTCCAAATTTTCTGACAAAGGTTCGCCCTTCTTTAAAATTTCCCCGCAAATGAGCAGAGCCTCGCGGTAGCTAATGTTGGATTGCACGCTGGCGGTAATCCGCACCGCTTCAGTAATGGGAATCGAGCTGGTTAAAAGAGATGAAAGCGTCATGGTAAAACGCGCGATATTAATTTTTTTAATTATATTCCCCATGATCGGCAAAAACAGGTTAAAAGCGTGCAGGCGCCGCCGCACCGCCGGTTGCTTCACTAGCCAAATTAAGCCAAATACCAGTGCCACCAGCGCGATCGCCATGTAAATTCCATATTTTCCGGTAGCAGTGACTATAGCGATAAGAATTCTCGTCGCTAGCGGCAGGTCAGCGTTAAAATCTTTAAAAAGCACAATGATTTTTGGTAAAACAAAAACCACCATTTCAATGCCAATGCCAGCCATGGCTATTAAAATCACGGCTGGGTAAATTAAAGCCCCTCTAATGCGGCTAGTTAACTCATGGCTTTTTTTCATTTGGCTCGCCACCTGCTCGAGAGCGGTTTCCATTTTCCCCGAGGCTTCACCCGCGGCAATCATGCTCACATAAATAGGGGGGAACACCTCTGGGAATAGCGCCAAAACCTCGCTTAGCTGGCGGCCCTTCTCGACGCCGCTTTTAATCTCACTAATCACCCGCTTCAGTTTTTTATTTTCCGATTGCGCGCTTAGGATCCGGAGTGAGTCCACAATCGAGAGCCCCGCTTTAGTCATGATAAAAAGATTGTGCACAAACACAATCTTTTGCACAAAGGGTATGTGCGTCAAGTGTTCATTTATAAACTTCATCACTTTTCCTTCGGGCTTGGGATTTTGTTTTTCTAGCGTAGGCATATAAAGCGCGGCTAACGCGCGACGTTATTCTTTAGAAACGCGCAAGACCTCGTTGATTGTGGTTATTCCCATCTTGGCTTTTATCAAGCCGTCTTCCAGCATTGTTACCATGCCAGTGCCCCGCGCGTAATCATTCATTTCGGCGGCCGTGGCGCGGCGATTAATCATTTTAATCATGTCCGCGTCAATCGGCAGGACTTCATAAATGCCAATACGGCCTTTGTAACCAGTGTCGCCGCACCGTCGGCAACCCTCGCCCTTAAAAAAGTTTAAGCTCATCACTTCTTTTTCGCTGGCGCCAAGCTTAGTATGTTTTTTCATAAGCCCCAGCAAATGTTTGATGTCAAAAGTTTTGTTTAGTTCCGCCGCGCTGGCTTTATCCAGCTTTTGCTCTTTTTTGCAGTATTCGCAGATTTTCCGCACCAGCCTCTGCGCCACAATGATATTAGTTGTATAGGCCACCAAAAACGGCGGTACTCCCATGTCCATCAGGCGCGGCAAAGTGGTCGCGGCATCGTTGGTGTGGAGAGTGGAAAGCACCAAGTGCCCGGTCATGGCCGCGTTAATGGCGATTTCGGCTGTTTCTTGGTCGCGAATTTCACCAACCATGATAATGTTCGGGTCTTGGCGTAAAAGCGCCCGCAGGCCAGAGGAAAAAGTAAAACCGGCCTTGGGATTAACTTGGCTTTGATTAACCCCGGCCACTCGGTATTCAATCGGGTCTTCCACTGTCGAGATATTCACCCCGGGCTGGTTTAAAATCCCTAAGACCGAGTATAGCGTGGTCGTTTTACCGCTACCGGTCGGGCCGGTTACCAAAATCATGCCGTGCGGTTTTTTAATAGAATTGGCTACAATTTCTTTGGGCGCGGGCAAAAAGCCCAATTCATCTAGAGTTAAAGATTTCGCGCCTTCATGGAGTAGGCGCATGACTACCTTTTCTCCGTCGTAAACCGGTAGAATAGAAACGCGAAACGCTAATTTTTCGTCCTGAACCAAGATTTTAAAACGCCCATCCTGGGGTATCATATGTTCATCGAGTTTGAGGCTCGCCAAAATCTTTAAACGCGCCAAAACTCCGTTTTGGATATTCTTGGGGAGCGTCATAATAGGTTTTAAGACGCCATCAATGCGGTAACGCACGATCACGTCTTTTTCGGCTGGTTCAATGTGAATATCCGAAGCGCCTTCAAACACCGCGTGCTCCAGAATGCTATTGACCACGTTAATAATCGAGACTTCTTCGCCGGCTTTTTTAAGATCCCCGGTTGAAACTTCGCCGTTTGTGTCAGAAATTATTTTTAACTCGTCCTCCAGCTCCGCGTGGTAGCGGTGCAAGGCTTCGCGCAAGTCTCCCGGCGTCGTAATATAAATCTTGGGCTCGAGGCCGGTTTTGCGTCGTAAAAATTCCACGGTTTGGATATCGGTCGGGTCGGTCATGGCCAATTTAATTTCGTCGCCGCTTTTTTCAAAGGCAATCACCTGGTGCGTTCCCGCCACGGGCCCGGGAATCAAATTTAAGACCTCTTTTTTTATCTCGCGCCCTTTTAAGGCCGCGAATGGCACTTCAAAAAATTTTCCGGCTTTTTCGTAAAAAGCCGTTTCGTCGATGATCCCTTCATCCGCCAAAACCTCTTCCCAAGCTTTATGTAGCTTCTCGGCCTTAGCCAGGCTGGCGCGAGCGTCGGCCGCGCTTAATTTAAAGTCGTATTTTTTGAGGATTTTTTTAACAGTGTTTATTGGTAACATAAAAAATAAGGCTAGAAGTCACGAGCTTTCAATCTATATTATAGCATACTATTCACTATGGCGTCATCCTCTTGACGATTTGCTTACTGGATGCTAATATAAGGCCACTCTTAGAAAACAAATAATTTGATTTACAAAATTATGGACAATACAGTGAAATACGAATTATTGGCAGTTTTTCCGGGAACTTTGGATGACGCCCAAGTTAAAACGCAAAGCGAGGCGCTCCTCGAAGTAGTCAAAATGAGTGGCTCCGACGCCGAGATTCACCCGCTTGGCAAAAATCGTTTAGCTTACCCCATCAACCATATTCGGTACGGTTATTTTTTTACTTATGTTTTTTCTACCGAGCCGGCGTTAATTAAAGAATTAGAGAAAAAGCTGGCCCTGTCGCGCGATTTACTGCGTAGCCTAATTACCCATTTTAATACCACCCTCACTGCCTCGCAACGCATTGTCTACACCACGGATTCTTTGGGCTTAACCACGATGATCGAAAAGCCAGTTGCCATACCCATTCCGGCCGCGGTGTCTACTCTCGAGGCCGCTCCCGCCGAACCAGTCGCTAAAAGCTCTAATGAACGTAAATTAGACGAAGCCAGCATGGCTGATATCACCAAGAAATTAGATGATTTGATGAAGGGTGATGTTATTTCTATCTCCCCTTAAGTTAATTAGCTATGGATTTAAATCGGGTCACTATTATCGGCCGCCTTACCCGCGACCCCGAGCTCCGGAGCCTGCCGAGCGGCAAGTCCGTGGCGGTTTTTAGCGTCGCGACTGGCCGCCAGTGGACCGACCAACAAGGCCAAAAGCAAAAACAAACCGAATTTCATAACGTGGTTGCCTGGGGTCGGCTCGCCGAAACTGCCAGTCAATATTTACACAAGGCCTCTAAAGTTTATGTGGAAGGCCGTATCCAAAACCGCGAGTGGACCGCTCAAGACGGTACCAAGCGCAACCGCACCGAGATTGTGGCCGATAATTTTATTATGTTAGATAGCCGCCCCGCGGGTTCAACGGGAATGCCTCTGGTGGGCGCTACCGAGCCAGGCGGCAGTTCCGCTCCGCCTCCGCCGCCGGAGAGCGAAGAAATTCGGGTCGAAGATATCCCTTTTTAATTCAAATCGCATTTAATCTAAATCCTAGCACTTAAATTTTTAAATCCGCTATGCCTGTTCATAAATCCCAGTCCAAAGATTCCCGCGTCCCCAAGCAGTGTTATTACTGCACTAACAACAAATTAATTGTTGATTATAAAGACATTGGCACCCTGCGTCGCTTTGTGTCTTCTTATATGAAGATCGCTCCGCGTCGCCGCTCCGGCCTCTGCGCCAAGCACCAGCGCCGCGTGGCCACGGCCATCAAGCGCTCTCGCCAATCCGCCCTCATGGCCTACGTGGCGCGGTAAATATGTCCACCTGGCTCGAATTAAAAAATAATCCGCGCCTTAAAAAAATATACGAAACGCGGCTCTTGATTACTCGCCTGACACGCGAATTTTTTTGGAGTTTGGGGTTTAGCGAGGCCGAGACGCCCTTAGCCGTAGGCTATCCAGGCCAGGAGCCATATTTAAACCCGGTGCCGGTTGTATTCGAAGAGCCTAATAAAACCAAACATAATTTTTATTTACACACCTCGCCGGAATTCTCGTTAAAAAAATTGCTCGCCGCTGGTTTTAGCAAAGTTTTTGAGATTACCAAGACATTTCGTAATAACGAGGACTTGCGCGGCTTGCACAGCCCCGAGTTTACGATGATCGAGTGGTACCGCGCCCCCGGGAGCCTTGAGGGTATAATGAGTGATGCGGAAAACTTATTTAAATCAATCGCGCGAAAATTAAATCAAAATTTTGTCGAATATAACAACAAAAAAATCAGTATTTCTAGAGAGTGGGAGAAAAAAACAATGCGTGAAATATGGCAAGAATATTTGCAAGTTAATCTAGACGATTATTTAGAAGTGGAGCCGTTACAAGAGCTGGCTGTTAAACTGGGGTTAGCACTCGGGGGCGAACAGAAAAATAAAGCCAAATATGAAGATCTGTTTTTTAAAATATTTTTAAACAAAATCGAGCCTCACCTCGGCCTCGAACAGCCTATTTTTATATATGATTACCCCTCTCGCTTCTGCAGCCTTTCGCGCCTATCTCGCCCTGACTCTCGCTATGCCGAGCGTTTTGAGCTTTACATCGGCGGATTAGAAATAGCCAATGCTTTTGGCGAGTTAACCGCCGCGGATGAACAAAACAGGCGTTTAGAAAAAGATAAAGCCCTACGCGCCAGTCTTGGCAAACCCACCTGGCCCGTGGACCCGGATTTTATCGCGGCCTTAAAATCCGGCATCCCAGAAGCCGGAGGTATTGCTTTAGGCGTGGATCGTATGGTATTATTATTCACCGGAGCCAAAGATATTAACGAAGTTATTTTTAATTCTGTTTACGACCAAATAAATTAAATCTTATGTCCACCACATCAGATATCAGAAAAGGAGTTGTTATTCGCCAGCCGAATGACCTGTATGTGGTTGTTGAATTTCAGCACGTTAGCCCGGGCAAGGGTTCCGGCTTCACGCGCACCAGAATTAAGTCGTTAGGGTCGGGCAAAGTTATCGAAGTCACCTATAAATCCGGCGAGACTGTTGATATTGTGGAAGTAAATTTTCAAAACATGCAATATTTATACAAAACCGGCGACAATTTTGCCTTCATGAATATGAAAAATTATGAACAGATTGAAATGAACGGTGACTTGGTTGGCGATGAAGGTAAATACTTAAAAGAAGGGTTGGAAGTTATAATTGGTATTTACGAAGAGCGGCCGGTTTCCATCCAGATTCCTAAAAAAGTCCAGTACAAAGTGGTAACGGCTCCGCCGGCTGTTAGAGGCGATTCAGCCGGAGGCAATGTTACCAAAGAAATAGTACTCGACAATGGCCTTCATGTCCAAGCCCCGATATTTATTAAAGAAGGCGACGAAGTTTTAGTCAACACCGAAACCGGCGAATACAGCGCCCGCGCTTCGCAAGAATAAAAATTGTAAATAAAAAATCCCGCGAATATTTCACAGGATTTTTTTAATTTGGCCAACTATCAACATTAAACGGCCTCCCAGTAAAACCTTCATCTATAATAGGGCCACGCTGGTATTGTAGTAATTTCACTACCGCCGCCAGCTGTATTAATAATATCACAACAAATAAAATTTGAAAACTAATCTTGCGTGTTTTGTGGCGAAATATATTCATGCCGAATAGCGCCCCGGCCGACCCACCGAATAGCGCCAACAGCAAGAGCGTCCTCTCTCGGATCCTCCAAGCGTGAGCCCCGGCGAATATTTTATCCGCGCCATAAACAAAAAGAGCCGCGATGTTAATGGCAACCAGGTATATTGACAAAATCGGGTGGCTATTAAAAAAATCAAAAATCATATTTTAAAATTTTATATTCTTATCATACTCCTCGGCGCGCTCCCACGCCAGCTGCCAGGCAATTTTGAGAGCGTCCACAATTTCTTTGCTCTCTAATAAAAATCCAAACCTCTCTTTAAACGAAAATACGGCTAATTTATTGTCATACAAATAAATCTCCGGCGAAAAATCAAATTTTTCTTTAGGGATTAATTTGGTGGTTCGCAAAAACTTATTTTGCACTTTCTTGGCATGCTTTGCAAACTCCGTGTCGGGCGCGATGCCTCGAATCGGAATTCCGCGCTTCGCGCGCTTTTCGAAATAATTCTGCGCATAGCTGCCGAGTTCAGCTGTTAAATCCCGCATTGATGTATAGGCGCGCAGGCCGGCTTGTTTATCAACACATTTTAAACTGTCTTCGTACAGTTCTTTTAAACCGTCCAAGCCTTCCACGTACTTAATAATAGGCTTCGTGTATTTGCGGGTAAATTTTTGTGTAATTTCTGTCTGGAATTGTTTAGCATGTATTAGCTTTTTCTCAAGATTCTTTTTTTCTGCTTCTAAATTTTCCACAATTTGTGAAGGGTCGCTCACACTGTACGCTTTTTTTCCTCTAAAATTACTTTTGCTCGCCAATTTTTTCGCCACTAATTTTTCTAAAATATTATAACAAGTAGTTCTGTTAACTCGAGCCGATGTTGCAATAGGCGAGACCACGCTCTGTCCAAGTTCAAGAAGAGCGTCATAAACCCGCGCCTCTTCATTCGTTAATCCGAATTCTTTTAAACTGGTTTCAAAATTATTGTCCATAATCAAAATATATATTGGCTGTCATTTCGACCCGCCCAGGGCGGGGAGAAATCTTCGCCTCAATCGTTATCGCATCCACGTAGAGACGCCCCGGCGGGGCGTCTCTACGTAATTACGTAATGCCATCGCGCATTGAATATCATCTATTCTTTTAATTATAGCCTAAATTTCAATTTGTGTCAAATTTATAGCACAAAATATCAAAATTATGCACAGTTAAGCAAAAAAACTTGACTAAAACTCTTGACAAAATATAAGAAGTGTGGTAGAGTGTAATGTTCAGAACAAAGCCATGGCGTGCACGCCCAGGCAGGATGTCTGAACGGAAAGTCAAACAAATGTTCGAATGGACCCTGAAGAGGCCGGTGCTCTTCGGGATAATCTTCGGGCTGGTCACGAGTGCGTTCGCCACTACGAACACCACGCTCAGTGGCACGGCCTCACGGCCCGAGGGCTCATCTTCAGCGCGATCACTGCCGTGGTTTACCTCGTAGTGACCGCCCGCCTCGAAATCGGCAAACTCCAGAAGCGCCTGTCGAATCTGGAAGAAAGGAAAGAAAGGTGAAAAAGCAGTCACGCGAACGGGGGTGGCTCCACGCCGTGCTGAACGAAGACATCGGTGTGCTCGTCCAGCACATCTCATCATCGGGCGATGGCTGGTCTCGGTGTCAGACGCGTGCCAAGCACGCCTTCGAGAATGCCAACATCCGGTGCATCGGCGAGCTGGTTCTGCTCAGCGAGCGGGATTTGCTCAAGATCCCGCGTACTGGCAAGAGGACGCTCGCCGCGATCATCGCGGCGCTCCGCACTCTGGCCGAGGAGAGGGACGTTCCGCTCGCGCTTGGCATGGACGTGCAAGGCTGGAAGTCTCGGCGAGATGTCTAGCTGACACGTCAACATCTACGCCGACAAAAACAGCTCCAACACGTGCGCCCCACACGTTCAAAAGGGGCATCTAATTTTGTGCCTGGCCACCTCTAGCGGGCACAATCAAGGCAAAAAATCCATTTTTAAAAAATTGGGATTTTTTGTTTACTGCATGTTTACTACATTGACTAAGCGGATTTTTTTGTTATACTAGAACCTAGTTTATATTCCAGCTAAGTCGGTACGAAGAAGTGCGGGTGTCGTATAGTGGTAATACCACAGGTTTCCAACCTGTTGCCAGGGGTTCAATTCCCCTCACCCGCTCATATCGTGGGTTCCCTGCCCGAACGACCGTGGTCGTCCGGTCGGGCGGGGATTCCCGCTACCCGCTCACTCAAAAAAGACTATAAAATGGCCCTTTTGTTAATTGCCGATAAGACAACCACTTGACAACTAAACTATAGCCACTTGACAACCACTTGACAACTGTGGTATACTGGCATAAGTATGCTAACTCAAGCGGCTATTCTCGAAATAGCAAAAAAACAAAAAACCCTCAAAACCAAGGACCTTGTCCAAAAATTTGGCGTTTCTCGACAACACGCCAGCCTTTTAATTAGCGGCCTTGTATTTCAAGACAAGCTGATAAAAATTGGCTCCACCGCCAAAGCCCGGTATGTCTTGCCCGAGTTTATTAAGGGGCATCTAGAAATTTTCCCAACCACTTTAAAGAAAAGACTGATTAATAAAAATCTGCGCGAGCACGAAGTTCTGGAAACCGTTGAAGCTCAATTGCCGCTCTTGCTTAAACTCCCCGAAAATATCCGCAGTATTTTTGTTTTTGCCTTTTCCGAAATGTTTAACAACGCCGTTGAACATTCCCAGTCGGCAAAAATAGATATTGAGCTAAGTCTTAAGCAAAAGCATTTAATGTTCGTCATTAATGATTACGGCATCGGTGTTTTTAAAAATGTTATGCGCCGGCGTAAACTTAAATCCGAGCTTGAGGCAATCCAAGACCTGCTTAAAGGTAAAGTTACCACGCAACCTAAATCGCACACGGGCGAAGGCATTTTTTTTACTTCAAAATCATCCGATAAATTTATATTAGAAAGTTTTGGTCATCGACTTACAATTGATAACACGGTTGATGATGTGTTTGTAAACGATTTACCGCGAAGTAAGAAGGGCACGAAGGTTATTTTTACAATTTCAACCGAGTCGCCCCGGCATCTTAATGATGTTTTTAAAGAATACACCGAAACCGACGATGATAACGGCGTTCCGATGTTTGATAAAACAAAAGTTAGGATTAAATTATATACGGTGGGCGGAGTTTTTGTGTCTCGTTCGCAAGCCCGCCGCGTTTTAACCAGCCTTAATAAATTTAAACATATTGTTTTTGATTTTGCTAGAGTGCCAATGGTTGGCCAAGCTTTTGCCGACGAAGTATTTCGGGTTTTCCAAAATAAACATCCCGCTATTATGCTAGAGCCAATCAATATGGATGAGCCGGTTAAATTTATGGTGGATAGGACGCGCGGCAATAATCCAAAAAGGCGTCATCCTGTTTCGGAAGAACAAAGCTAGTTCTAATATCACTCACCAAGCCGCTCAACAAAAAAGAAGCCTTATTTAAGGGCTTTTTTTACCAGACAACCATTTGACAATTTAATTATCCAAAACTTGATGATTGCGGTATACTGATCGTAAGCATACTAAATAATTAACCTAAATCAAAATATGATGGAAAAAATCAAAAATAAAAAAGTCCATTTTACAGTGGCTTTTGGCGCGATTCTCGCCGGCGTGGCGCTGTTCCAAGGCGTTTTGCCAAAAGGGGCGCAAGATTCGAAGATTAATGGCATCTCCCCAAGCCAAGGTACGGCCGGCACGCAAGTTGTCATAACCGGTTCTGGATTTACTACTTCGGTTCAAGGAATCGTCGGCACGAAAGTAAAAGAAAACGTGTACGCGCCGGGAAACTATGTTTTGATAAAAGACGAAGTTGTGAATAAACCCATTCTTTCATCTGACGGCAAAACGCTGACAGTCCGCATTGACCTTATTTCTGACAAAGTTCGAAGTGAGTGCGAACAGAAATTCAGCAAGAAAAATCCCGAGCCGTGCAAAGTGCCGATTAAAGTGGTAAATGCGTATGGTAAACCAAGCAACGATGTTATTTTTACGATTACCGGACGCGAACTTAAAAAACTTTCATTCACGATTGAAAAACTCGATATGCCGGCCCCCGCGGTTATCCATGCGATAATTCCCGGAGCAACATGGAACGGCGATGATGTTATGCATATTCGGGTCAGCGCCCCCGCCACTAATGAACAGCCGATAGGCGGCATACAAGTTATTGTGGGAACCTATACCGGCGCTTCAGGCGGCACGCCTGTGTCATGTTCATATTTTTACTACATTGACCCAATTAGCGGTTATACTGTCGCTAGCGGAGGAGCGTGGCTGAGCAATATAAATGATCCGGAGGAAACGTATGGCGGACCGCAGCCCTATGGCGGGACGATTGGCCTGGATGGCGGAATATTTACATACGCCCCCCAGGCGCCTAAGGCCGATTGCCCAATATATCTTGCGGTGCTCACCCCGCTTGACCCTGGCATGCATAAGGATTATGCCGTCCACATGAAGATGTACACTCAGGGTTATACAAAAAACAATATGACATCGTACACTCCTCCGGCCGGAGAATCAACATCATTTAATTTATTAGCGAGAGCTTTTGCTCTATATAGCAGCCCAGGTTATTACGTAATAGACAATTCTCCGGATAACGGCTATATCAGTGGCAATCTTTATTATGGCCAAGGCGGGGTTGAATGGAACATGGGCTTGACCAAACTTATTTCCAGCGACCCGATTAAGATTATGCCGCAATCAATACCAACTCCGGCCGGATACTTTCCGTGAAAATAAATTGCACAAAAAAGAAGCCCTAAAAGAGGCTTCTTTTTTGTGCTTCCGTTTCTCTTAATATTGCACTTCGCCCCCCCACTTTTGCTTTTAGCCAATTGTCCGTGTGCAGGCTGGTGGTGCCGCTCTTTACTTCAATGTCTCCTGCTTCGTTTACTTCCAGCTTGCTGTCGGCGTCCACCTTAAAGTCCGATTTTTCCTAACCTTTCAGATCCATGCTCACGGTGGCTTCGCTATCCACATCGTCGCCCGAAACAGCCACGGAGTCGTCCGACCCCACTTGCACGTCGGCCTTACTGCGCGATTCTAATTTTACCACTGGCGCGAAAATAAATTTACCATTGCCGGTGAGGTGGAGTGACTGATCGGCGATAAAATCCAACTTTACGCTATTCGTGGCATCCGCCCCCTCTTTAGTCATCTCTAACGCGCGCGCTGTAGCGGCCTCCACATTGCCAAAATACCAGGCCGCTCGCTCGCAACTGCCAATCACATGCCGCTGTCGCGAACGTGGTCCAGCATAATAGACTGAAAAATATATTCCACAAACGATCCCTCTCCAGAAAAATCACGGGCTCGGAGCGTAATCAGGCGCGCCACCTCGTCTTTATTGTCAGCTAGTTTAGCCAGAGCCAGACGCGTCTTTGCCCAAGCTTGTACTACTGGAGTTAAAAAAATTTTTAATTTGTCTAAAGCCGCCTGGTCATCATCCTGCGCCAGGCGCACTAAAGCTAAATAAATCTCATCGCGCAGCTGCTTCTCGCCCGGGGTTTGTGGCGCCACCAGCACCTGGAGCCTATCAGCGTATGGAGAGAGCGCCTCTTCTACTTTTACTCCATACTTCTCGCGCGCGGCGCTTTCGGCGATTTGGGCGGTCGTGGCGTCGTCCCAGTTTCGCCGTCATTCCGGTTCTAAATATTCAAGCAATTTTTCCCATTGAACCATTCCGCCTTTACTGCAACGGGACAAAAGCCGCCGGTATAAAGCATTATCAAGCTTCTCTATCCAGCCGCTTCCCCATAATTTAGGTTTATGTTGTTCTAATGATTTTTTTAGAGTAGCGACATCGGCCAACCATCGCGCTTCCGAGTCCTTCCGTGAAGGCACCCATCGATCATGCCATTCGGTGGATAAAGCATCGGTAATAGCTCCCCAATTCGGTTTATTATTTTGTCGAAAGGCGCGGCGTAGCCTTCCATAAAGCTTGCTGGCATTATCCTCGAGCCAAATTGGCGAAAAATTATCTGGATTTTTTTCCCGCAATTCCGCCAGGAGTTCAGCGATTAAACCTTGTCGAAAACTTTCTTTGGCCGCGAACGTGCGCCGCTGCTTACTCTCCGAATTTTTCCAATATTGTTTTAGTTCTGGCGGAAGGTCTTTAACAATTTGCCACCAATCCACTGAGCCGTCAGGTTGCCGCAACATACGCAAAAGCCGCAACCACAAATTTTTATCGTAATTTCCAATTACTTGTGAAGTAATCTTCTTTTTACCATCAGTAATGGCGCGGCGAAAGATCTTCTTTAAATCTGCTTCGGCCTCCAGCATTTTTGCTTCCTGGTCATCGTTATTGTCCCAGCGCTCTTTCCAGGGGGGTGGCAGTTTGTCGATCACGAACGACCAGTCGAGCGTTCCCCCCGCTCTTACTGCTCGTAGCAAACGAGCCTGCAAATTTTTATCTCGCGCCCAAATCCAGCGCGGGCCAAATTTTTCGGGGTTTTGTTCAGTTAAATACGACTCCAGTAAAGCAATATCTTTCTGGATATTTTCAGCGCGCCGCTCTTGCCCTATCATAGTTGAAGGATTAAATACATTACTGCCTATCTTAGCAGTTAAATAAGCGCGCCGCAAGCCAGCCGCCAGCTCTGCCTTCCCGCGCCTTAGTACTTGCAAAAAATGTCGAAAATTTGTTATAATAATCTGTGTTATATGGTAACTCCGGTAACAGGTTAATATTTAGTTATTTTAATATTTATTCAAAAAATATGCCCAAAATTTTCCGAGTTTTATTAGCTACCGCCGCCTTAATATTAGCCGGCGCCGGGTGTAATTTAGCCAGCGATAATCTGGCCACCGTAGACGTGGCCGGTGGTAATGAGGCTAAAGTGGAAGCTGGCGCTCAAATTGAAGTTCGGGAAGAAAATTCCGCGGACGAAGGTTCCGAGGCTGACAAAGCCAGAGATTTAGCCCTGACAGCCAAAGCCGAGCTCGCCGCGAATTCTGGTGGTGTTAAAGCCGAGGCCAGTGTGAGCCCGGTTCCTGGCGCTGGACTTTACGAAGATTATTCCCCGGCCAAATTAACTCTCGCCAATACTGGCAAGGTAGTTTTGTTTTTTAAAGCCTCTTGGTGTCCTTCCTGCCGGTCGCTTGACCTTGATATCTTAAAAAATCTAAACGCGATTCCGAAAGATGTGGCTATTTTAAAAATTGATTACGATTCTTCCGACGACCTCAAGAAAAAATACGGTGTTACTTACCAGCATACTTTTGTGCAGGTGGACGCGCAGGGCCAGATGATTACCAAATGGAGCGGCAGCCCGACTCTCGTCTCGCTCCTCTCCCAAGTTAAATAGTATGTTTCTTCTGGTCGTTTCCTTTATCGCTGGAGTTCTAACAGCGCTGGCTCCGTGCGTATTGCCGCTTCTGCCAATTATTATTGGCGGGTCAGTGGCGGGGCGGAGGGCGCGGAGCGCAGTTGTTATTGCTCTGTCTTTATCGGCCTCCATCATTCTCTTCACGCTAGTTCTTAAATTCAGCACGGCTCTAATTGATATCCCGCCCTTGTTTTGGCGGGGTTTTTCCGGCGTTATTATTATTTTGTTCGGAATCGCCAGCTTGTGGCCGCGCTTGTGGGATACTATCAATTTTAAATTCGGCCTTAGTAGCCATTCCGAGTCTCTCCTGGCTGGTTCTGGTAAAATTTCTGGGCGGCGCGGCGATATTTTGCTCGGCGCCGCGCTCGGGCCAGTGTTCTCCAGCTGTTCACCTACTTATTTTTTAATTCTGGCCACGGTTTTACCGAGCAGTTTCTGGCGCGGGCTAATTTATTTGGTCGCTTATGCGGCTGGTCTATCTCTCGTGCTCCTCCTGATTAGCTGGCTCGGCCAGAAACTGCTTAAAAATACCCGCGCCCTCACTAACCCCGATGGCTGGTTTAAACGTTTCCTCGGCGCCCTGTTTATAGTCGTGGGCGTTCTTATTATCTTTGGTCTCGATAAAAATTTGCAAACATTTTTAATCGAGCGCGGCTACTACCGTCCCTCTAATTGGGAAGAGCGGCTTCTCAAAAAAGCCAGCTCGCCTAGCGCCAGCTTGCCCATCAACTCCGCCTTGGCCACTCTGCCTGTTAAGATTACCATGCCGACAAAATTTAAAACCTATCCGCGCTACACGGAAATTTTTCAACCCGCCGGGTTTATTAATTCCGAGCCTTTCACCATTGGCCAGTTTATTGGAAAAAAAGTTGTGCTCGTGGATTTTATGACTTATAGCTGTATTAACTGTATTCGCACGTTCCCGTACCTCAATGCTTGGTATGATAAATATAAAGACCAAGGTTTGGCCATAATCGGCATCCACACTCCCGAATTTGCTTTTGAGCACAAGCTAGAGAATGTTCAAAAAGCGCTGGGTGGCTTTGGCATTAAATTCCCGGTGGTTTTGGATAACGACTATGCCACGTGGCAAGCCTACCGCAACAACTATTGGCCGCGGAAGTACTTAATTGATATTGATGGCTACGTGGTCTACGACCATATTGGCGAGGGTAATTATGAAGAGACTGAAACAAAGATTCAAGAGTTATTAGCCGAAAAAATGTCTCGCGAATTAGTTGTCGGGAATGTCCCCACTGGCGTTGTTACGCCAACCGGCACTAAGCCCGTAGAAGCGGGTAGCCCCGAAACTTATTTTGGCGCGGCGCGGAACAAGTATTTGGCTACGGGCCAGCGCCACACTATTGGCCTACAGACCATGCCTATTGCTAAAAACGTATATTTAAACGAACTTAATTTAGCTGGCACCTGGGATTTTACGGACGAGCATGCCGAAGCCAAGGCCTCTCCCGCCCGCATTATTTACCGCTACTCTTCACGGGCCGTGTACTTGGTCGCTAGTAGTATCGCGGCGGCGCGTGTCCGGGTACTTTTAGACAATAAGCCGCTTACGCTAGATAACGCCGGCTCTGATATTAAATTTGAAAATGGCCAGAGCTATTTTGACGTTCAAGAAGAAAGGTTATATGACATTATTAATGATTCTGCCGGCAAAGGCGAGCATACTCTTGAGCTTATTATTGAAACTCCTGGCTTTACAGCCTATGCTTTTACGTTTGGATAATTCGGTTAATTCTAAACGTGTCATTCTGAGCGGAGCGAAGAATCTAAGTTCATGTGAATTTCTTAGATCTTTCGCTGTGCTCAAGATGACAAATAAATTTTATTTTAAAGTATGACCTGGAATAAACTTACCCCTGAAGAAGAGCGGGTAATAGTTAATAAAGGCACCGAGGCTCCGGGTAGTGGAGAATATGACGATTTTTGGGTGCCTGGTACTTATGTTTGCCGCCGCTGTAATACCCCGCTCTATACCGCGACTGCCAAATTTCATTCTGGTTGCGGTTGGCCGAGCTTTGACCAAGAAATTTCCGGGGCTGTTACTAAGTCATTAGACAGCGATGACATGAGAACAGAAATCACTTGTACGAATTGCGGTGGTCATCTCGGCCACGTTTTTACTGGCGAAAATATAACTCCTAAAAATACCCGGCACTGTGTAAATTCGCTGTCGCTCAAATTTATTCCCTTTGTCATTCCGACGACGCAGCCTGCCCGACACGCTGACGCAAGTCAGGCGGGCGGGGAGGAATCTCTGTTCGTAAAATAAATAATTATGATCGAATCAATTATTTTTGCCAGCGGTTGTTTCTGGTGCACCGAAGCTATATTTCAAATGCTACGCGGCGTAAAATCTGTTGCGTCTGGCTTTAGCGGCGGCACCGTGGCCAATCCCAGTTATTATCAAGTGGCGGGGAGAAATACCGGCCACGCGGAATCTATAAAATTAGAATACGATCCGGCCGTTGTTAAACTAGAAGATTTATTGGCCGTGTTTTTCTCCTCGCACGATCCGACTACTCTAAATCGCCAAGGGGCGGACATTGGTCCCGAATACCGCTCGGCTATTTATTTTTACACCCCGGAGCAAAAGGTTATTATCGAAAACTATATAAAAAAATTAGCCACTGACCGGGTTTTTACAAAACCAGTAGTCACCGAAGTGAAGCCGTTTATAAATTTTTTTCCCGCCGAACCGGAACACCAAAATTATTATAATAAAAACCTCACTGCCATGTATTGCCAAATAAATATCGACCCTAAAATCGCTAAATTAAAAAAATCTTACGCGCGCTTGCTAAAATAAAAAGTGCTTCATCTATATATGATAATTTTCAAAATTTAGATATTGATGTATAATATCAGTCTATGAAAAATATTAACCAAAAAAACTCTAGTTCTCCGCGCCACCACCGCAGTAAGCACGTAATTCGCGCTTTGCGCGCCCACGTTGATGCCAAGCGCACTCCCGGCGAAGTCGCCGCGGATTTTTTAACCTCGCGGCTCGGCACTATGGCATTTTTGGGCATAAACTTTTTGTTTTTTTTAATTTGGATTTTAATTAATGCGCGTGTTCTCCCGGTGGTTCCTTCCTTTGACCCTTACCCTTTCCACTTCCTCACTTTTTCCGTCTCCCTTGAAGCTATTTTTTTGGCTATCGTTGTTTTGATTTCACAAAAACGCGCCGCCAAAATGGAAGACCTGCGCGAAGAAGTAGATTTGCAGATAGACATTATTGCCGAGCACGAATTGACCAGCCTAATCAAACTGCTCGTGGCGACTATGAAAGCGCAAAATATACCAATTCCCGATGAAGCTAAAATTAATTATCTTCTCCGCCCGCTTGATACGGAAAAAGTCGAGCGTGCTCTCACCGAAGAAGTGCAGAAATAGTTAAAAATCCAAGCCATTTTATTATGCCATATTATTATTGACAATAAATACTATTTTAGTTATACTAATTCGCACACTTGGCTTATACCATGTTAAGCGTCGACGATGTGTTTACACTTCGTAGCTTTAGCGAAGAAGTGCGGGTGTCGTATAATGGTTATTATATTACCTTGCCAAGGTAGAGATGACGGTTCGATTCCGTTCACCCGCTCTCTGATCCGCCGCTCCGCGGCGATCATAACAACTACAACTCTTCGGAGTTGTTTTTGTTTGTATCTTCGTCAGGTCATATTTATCATGTCGAATGACATGACGACCTGACGCCCGGTCGAATGACCGGGCGGAGTTGTTTTTGTTTTCGCTAGGTTAAGCTTGACTTTTTCTCTGACCCTGCTATAATGCCCGCACAAATACATAGCGGGGTAGAGCAGCCCGGCAGCTCGCAGGGCCCATAACCCTGAGGTCGTGGGTTCAAATCCCACCCCCGCAACAATTTTCTAAGGCTTTCTCCCTTACCCCTTGCAAACATTGGGCTTCTGTGGGTAAAGTAGTTGTGCAAATTCTGGATGTTTGGTATACTACTACTGGTTAAAAAATTTATTAACTAATTCTTAATTTATGGCAGGCATGACAAAGTCCGCCTTAATGGCAGCTCTCGCCGAGAAAACCGGCATGAGCAAAAAGGACGTCGTAGGTTTTATCGACTCTTTTGTCGATATGGCTTACAAAGAAGTTAAAAAGAGCGGTGTTTTCATCGTTCCGGGGCTTGGCAAGTTTGTCAAAGTCCATCGGGCCGCCCGCATGGGTCGTAACCCGGCGACCGGCGCCAGCATCCAGATTCCGGCCAAGACCGTGGTTAAATTCCGCGTGGCCAAAGCTGCCAAAGAAGCCGTTCTCTAAGCAAGTCTTCAAAACAAAAAACCACCCTAGTAGAATCTAGAGTGGTTTTTTAGTTACCCCAGTTTAACGTCTCCGGGGCGGTGACGGTGAGTGGGCTAGTCGAGGTCGAGCTCCTCGAGCGGCACGCCGGCATTGAGCTGTGCGAGCAGCCTGTCGGTCTTGGCGCCCTCCGCCCGGCGATCTTCTCCTGTCAGGCAAAGAGGGCGGGCGGAGCGGCGCTGCTCCTTGCCGAGCTCGGCGTAGAGGCCCATGGCCATCGTTTGCGCCATCACCGCGTAGCTCTGCCCGTGGTCGCGCATCGCATCCTCCGCGATGTCGTACCAAGCGCGCAGTCGCCGCTGACGCACGTCCGGAGGGTCGCTGGCCACTTCAGCGAGGATCTCGGCTAGGCGGCGCTGGCCACGTTGCTCTTCGCTCTCGCCGCCCTCTGCGATGAGCTTTGCACGAGCTTGTTTGAGCTGGGCGATGCCTTCGGCCACCATCGCCGGTTCGTTGATGGGGAAGTTCTCGAGGAAGTATTGGATCTCTTCTCCCGAGAAGCGCGAAGCATCGAGCGAGGCGGTGCCGGTGCGCCGGCAGTTCTCGAAGCACTGCAACCAGTTGTCGATGTGGGCGAGCTTCTGCTTGAGATCCCGATTCATCTTGATCGTCGCGATGATCCACTTCACGAACATGATCACGAACTCGAGCTTGGTCATTTTGTTTCTCCGTTGTAAAGAGCCAGTGTTCATCATCCGGCGAATCACCATGTGACTCGGCCTTGACGAACTAAACAGAATATCATACAATTTAAATATCAAAAAATGACGTCAAAAATAACGTCAAATTATGTTGAGCCAAAGCGAAATCCCGCCTCGCGCGGGGGGTAATAATTACCTAGACAAGCTAGAAACCCTTGGTTTTAGCCAAAAAGAAGCCGCGGTGTATTTGGCGCTTTTGGGTATGAAAAAGGGATCGGCACTCCAAGTTGCCAAAGCCGCGGGCATCAAGCGGCCGACAGCTTATTTAGTTTTGCAGGCTTTAAGACAAAAAAAATTAGTCGCAGCCACGCAGTATCGCGGCATCAGGGATTTTCGAGCCTATCCTTTAGAGCATTTAAAAAGTTATATCCATAAACAAAAAAACCAGGCCGAAAAACTGCTCCCCCAAATCGAAGAGCGTTATGAAAAGAGGCCGTTTAAAGCCCGTTTGCGCGTTTACGGAGATTTAGGCAGTTTAAAAACTTTTTTAGAAAAATCTTTACGAGAAAAATCACCGCTTTATATTTTTGGCAGTAAGCATTTATTTACCGAATACCTTGGTGATTATTGGCCGTATTTTTTAAAACGCGCTCAGCAACTAAATGTTATGCCCCATTTCAAACATTACGCTGGTCGGGCGCAATTGGTGCTTTGGAGCGACAAGACTGCTTTTGTAAGATTTAGTGATACGGCCCAAGTTTTTGGGTTTAAAAATCCCGCTTGGCACAATTTCTATCAAGAACTATGGACACGCTATTAAAACAATTCAATTTTACGCCTCAAGAAGTGGCGGTATATAAAGCTCTGTTGGATTTAGGTACGGGTCGAGTTTCGGACATTGCCAAGGTCACGGGCCAGAAGCGCACTTCGTGCCAAGAGTATGTGCAAAGTTTGGCGCGTAAAGGTTTTTTAATTTCCACCAAAGCTGGCAATAAATATTTTTATCAGGCCGAGGATCCGGATAAATTCAGGCAAATTGCCAATGAGCGAGAGTTTGTGGTGGGCCGGCTTGTGGCGGATTTACAGACCGAAGAAAAACATACAGAATGGCAGGTAAAAACGTTTGATGTTTTCAATGCGCAGCGCAAAATAAAACGCGCCCGCCGCAAAGGGCAGGCAGTCGTTGAATTTGGCTCTGGCGCGGCCCGTGGCGCGCTCCTGAACGGAGAGAGCGTTATATTAACAAGCCCGAGCGAAGAGATCCCGGCTCTTGAAATTATTTCTTCTGATATTGTTGACCTGCACCGCGCGCTTTTGGCTAAAACCAATAAATTATAACTAATTCTTTTCCAGCTCCGCGCGGTAGTATTCTTCGTACATGTCCCAAAATGAGATGAAGAGGGCGGCGATGATAGGCCCGAGCATAAAACCGGTTAACCCAAAAGCCGCGATGCCTCCCAAGGTGGAAAATAAGACTACGAGAGGCGGCAAGGACAAATCTTTGCCGACCAACATGGGGCGCAAGAAATTATCAATCGTGCTAATCACTAAAGCGCCGGCGAGGAGGATTAAAATTCCCTGCCAAATTTGGCCCGCTAAAATTAACAGGATCCCCGCTGGCAGCCAAATTATCGCGGTCCCCACCGTTGGAATCAGCGAACAAATCATCATGATAATACCCCAAATTAAAGCCCCTTCAATGCCAGCGATGCTAAACACAATACTGCCGAGGAGCCCCTGCACCCCGCCGACCACGAGCGTCCCTTTAATGATGGCGCCAGCGGCCGTGGTGAATTTATTAAAGAGCATAATTTCGTAGCGGCTGCCAATCGGCGCCAGGTACATTAATTTTTTAATCAGCTTGGCTCCATCGCGCACAAAGAAAAATACCGAATAAAGCGTTAAGACAAACATTGCCAAAAACACCAGTGAATTCTGCGTCAGCGCTCTTAAATTTTTAAACACATAATTAACCAAAAATGTGGTGGCTTCCGCGAATTTATCATTCCAGAACGCCTCATTAATAGAGAGCCGGGCCGTGAGCGGGTTATGTTTGATGGTCTCGGCCACCTTCATAATGGTAGCGTTAATTTCGCCGCCGCTCGTGTTAATGCTGGTGTAGATGCTAACCGACTCTTTTACTAAGAGCACGGAAAAAATTGCCAGCGGCAACACTATAATCAGTATTACTAGTGCCAGCGTAATCAGAGCGCTTAAATTGGCATGCTTAATAAAAGCATCCAGTTTTTTAAATATGGGGTGGAATAGCGAAGCGATGACCGCGGCCCAAAATAAGGGATAGGCAAAAGGCCGCAGAATTCCCAAAAAGGCCAGTGTTACCAGGATCAAAAGCCCAAAAATAAGGTAGTTGCGCATTTTAGAGAAATCCATAAATCAAAAGATTGGTAAATAACTCTGGTATTTTACCAAAGTTCGGGCGATTCCGCAATCGAACGCGGTTTTAGTATCTGACCAAGGCTCTTGAGAGAAGTTATCCGGAGTAACAAAGTTAGCAGAAAAAATATGGCGGCTCCGAATAGTACCGATAAAAGCAAGCTCGGCATGGCAATGATTTTAACCAGGATGCCCATGATAGCGCTCGCCAGGGCAATTTTTAAGAGTGTCCAGAATTTTGGCACTAGCCCAGAATAGTAAATTACTAAAATCATGAGCAGTACTCCGGCGTAAATCTCGGAAAATATCGTGACCCCAATCGCCCCCGCCACTCCAAAGCGCGGAATAAAAATAAAATATCCAATTAAAGATAAAATCGCGTCACTCCCATATATCCATAGCGCCTGTTTTTGCCGGTTGATAGCGAGCGCCACATGCCCAAACACCATGCCAAAGCAAGTCCCGACAATCGAAATGCTTAAGCCCCGCATCATGTAGGCGGCGCCGCTAAATTCCGCGCTCGCGATAAAACGAATCAAAGGCTCGGCCACCACGTACATCCCTACTGTTATGGGCAAGAGCAAGAGAGCGAGCCAGTCGAGCGCGAGCTGGTAGCGAGAGCGCAAATTAGCCATTTCGCCGCGCGCGAAAGAGTAGGTGATTAAGGGCATTACTATTCCCATCAGTATGGCCGATAATTGAATAACAACATCCAGCACGCGGTAGCTGGCGCTATATAACCCTACGTTTATCTGGCTGGTGTATAAAGGGAGTATTACCCGGTCGCCCTGCAGATATACCGCGTTAAACATCACGGCGAGAGCGGTGGGCCACATTTTAGTAAACATGTCGCGAGAAATTTCTCGGTTTATTTCCAGCTTTACTTCACCGATTTTAAAGTATAGATAGGAAACTGTCGCGAGCGCCGCCGCCGCGGTCGCGCCGATCATTGGTAAAAATCCTGTTTGGGTATAGGCCACGGCCAGGACCGCCCCAACCAGAATCACGCGCCCCAAGACATCAGCCACAGTCGCGTGCCATAGTTTTAGTTCGGCGCGGCAATACCCGATAAAGACATTGTTTAGAGAAATTGCTAAAAATGACAGCGAAATAATAAGCACCGCTTGTTTGACCAGCCACGAGTATGGGAAAAATAAAAAAACCAGCGCCGCCAGGCCGTGAATAACCACGGCCGTAATCAAGCGCCAGGTGAATAGAGTGTTTAGCACCGCTCGTTTCTCAAACCTCGGTTCGGCCATGATGTTCGAGATCGTGACCGCGAAACCAAAATCCGCCATGATGCCCACAAACTGCACAAAACCAATGGCCGTGGCATACCACCCAAATTGCAGGGCGCCGAGCGACCGCGTCATGATGGCGATTGCCAAGAGGCCAAGCGCCGTGCTGATTATTTTGCCTCCGATTTGGAGCGCGGTATTTTTTGCTATTTTCTGCGTTAAAGACATAGTTTATCTCAAATGGCTTCATTATAACATAGGATAAACTCTGGCGCTAACCGGTTTTTTATGCTATTATTAAACCCTTGTATGATGAAAAATTTTAGATATTTTTTCTTAATATTTTTGTTGAGTGTAGCTATTTTTTTGTCTGGAACCACGGTTTTGGCCGAAGGCGTCTTTGATTTAGAAAGCTCGGCTAACCCTTTGGTCCGCGTTTTGCTCGCTAAAACCAACGCTTCGGCAGTTTTTTCTGCCTCGAGCACCATCAGTGTTAGCGCGGGCGCTGTGGAGTATCTCACTTTAGCCCCCAGCGCCACCATTACTCTAAAATATGCCGGTGGCCGTTACGAGGTTAAAAGCGGCGAGACATTTTTCGCGACCAGAGATTTTATCAGGTTAGTGCCAGCGGCCGGCGGTGTTATCACCGTGGCCTCTCTTAAGCGCCCTCTTTCGGGCCACGGTAGCCGCTCTTATAACCAGTACCGGGGCACGATCGAATATCGTTATTCGCCGAAAAATAAAACTCCTTATATTATTAACGAGCTTCCGCTCGAGGATTATTTAGCCGGCCTTACCGAAACAGCGCAGAGCGACCCCGCCGAATATGTTAAAGCCGTGGTGGTGGCGGCGCGCTCTTACGCTTATGTTAACATTGGCCCTCGGCCGCCGACAGCCAAAAATCTATTTGATCTTTATGCCACCACGCAAGACCAGCTTTATTTAGGTTATGAGTCTGAACAGCGTTTGCCCGGCGTAATAGCGGCCGCGCTCGATACTTTTGGCGAGATGGTAATGTATCAAGACCGCCCGGCGCTCGCTTTATATTTTGGCCAGAGCCGCGGCCAAACCAAAACCTGGCCGAGTACCCAGCGCCCGCGCCCTTGGCTTAAAAGCGTTAAGACCAAATATGACTCGCCGCGCCGCGCTTCGGGGCACGGCTATGGCATGAGCATGCACGATGCCAGAGAACGCGCCAGGCGCGACCTTTGGAGCTATACTGACATTCTCACTTATTACTACGCGAGTACTACGATAGAGAGGATGTATTAATCCAGGAAGGCAGAGAGGTCTCGCAAACTAAATAAAATTATTTTTTCAATGTGAAATCTATGAATTTATTTTCCAAAAAGATCATTTTGCCGGTTGCATACAGCCTTACATTTTTTGCGGCTTTTAGCCTAAATTCGCAGTGTGCTGAAATGGGTTGTTTCATTACTTACTGGTTCATGTCGTTTGTTTCCTTGCCATGGTCATTTATCACCAATTGGCTGGGTGCTTTTCACATTATTCCCTATGGGGGATTTTATGATATGGCCGACTACTACTTGGGGATGTATTTACTAAACTTGATTATTTTTTTCTCTGTAGGTGTCTGGTTAGACAAAGTAGAAAAAGCGTAATGACCGTGAAATTTACTGATTTTTTACAGATTTTCACGGTTATATTGACAAAAGAGTGAAAATAAATAGGCGTTGCGCCTAAAGAATAGCCGGAATGAAATCGTCTCAAACTTTATCGTGATGTCTTTTATCCTCGGCCGCGAGATCCATAATTGCTTGGCGGAGCATATGCGGGTCAGTTACATCTTCGCCGATCACTCGCGGCACCACATTGCCCGAAGTTTCAATGGTAATATTGCCGTATTTAAAAAGGCTCGGGATAAAGCCCTTAATTTCCGAAGTCGCGTCTTGAATCTGGTATAAATCCACTTCAAAAATTGAACGGCTAAACATACCGTGCTGGTTAATTCTAATTAAGCGGTCGTTGGTAATTACCAGAAGATCCAAATAAAAATCCACGAACCACGTGTAGAAAAATAAAATACAGAATAAATAATATAAGCTAGCGCCCAGCACTGCCAGCGAATATACTACCGGCTCCAAAAGCAGGTTAGGAAATAAGCGGTCGAGTAGCCATTTTAAAGCTAGGGGCAAAATTAACAAGATTATTAAACCAATTACCGTGGGCACCAAAGTTATTAAGCTCCGGCGCACCATATAGACAATATGCTCGTAGGCTTTTTGGCGGATAAGGGCGGTAAAGAGCATATTATTTGAAAGGAGAAAAAATTTGATCCGTGGTAAAAACTGTTCCAAACCATCTATTATTCCAAATCGTTATTGGTGTCTGCCAGTCTGTGTTTAAGAGTAAATACCAAGTCAGCCAGCCAATAATAGCCACGAATGCGAAGCATAATAGCGTTACCACGAAACTTGGTAAGGTAAAAGTGCCCGTATGTATAAGATGGCCAATACTAACAAATATTAGCGTGGCAAAAAGCACCACCCCGGCTAAGTAAATAAAGAAAAATGAATATAACGCCAGCGTAATCATGTCTATAGTATACCACTTTACCACCTCGCCCTCAACTTTTTTGGTTAAGAACTTGATAAATAATTAGTATGTATGTAGGTAATGTATCTGTCATTCCCGCGAAAGCGGGAATCTAGAAATTATCAATAAAACTGGATTCCCGCTTTCGCGGGAATGACATGGCAGTGTTTACTCACTAAACTATCAGTAAATTTTTTTGTGAATAAAAACCGTGGCCTCGCCCCACTTGAGATTGATTTTAAAACGGCCAATAATGTCGTAATACCCCGAATGTAGAGATTGCGACACGGTGATTACCAAACTCCCTGGCCGGAGCATGGTTAAACGGCGCTTCAGCATTTCCATCATGCGTTCGTCAAAACAAGTGGTAGATACCAGCACTACATCGGCCTCCGAAAAATCCGCCCAAAAAATATTATCTCGAATAAACAATACTTCCGCTGTTGTTTTATTAACAGCGGTTTGATCACGAGGCTCTTGAGCCATCTGCAAAACTAATTTTTTCCTGGCCACCTCCGCGGCTTGGTAGAGAGCGGGGAGCAGTTCTATTCCCACTGTTTTTTTAAAATTAGCTAGCAAGGCCGCTAAAATTACGGCCTTGCCCGTGCCCGCGCCGAGATCATAAAAATTTTTGCCAGCAGTTTCGCCGAGCGCGCTGACAATTGCCTGCATGGCCTCAAAATTTATTTCGCCATAAGTGAGGGACGAATTTCGCAGGTTTAACTTTTGGCGCTCGGTAGTAGAAATTTCTGTGCCGTTAACAGCGGCATAGATATTATTAAAAATTTTTTCTGCGACCAACTCGTTTTTCATATCGCCACGTTAGTACAACATAAATTTATGATTTCTATAGTAGCAGGGGAGAGGGGAGGGCGTCAATTTAAAAAACAAAAAAGCCGTAAGAATAAAAAAACCGTTTTTAACGGCTAAAAATATTTTAAATTTCTAGAGCCCGGCCCCGGCGCGCTAATCGCTAGCGCGCCGGGGCTTAGGCAGTGAGCTCACTCGAGGTACTCCCTGATCTCGATCGTGGTGATCGAGGTTCTGGCGCGGAGTTTCTGCATGATGTCGTCTACGATCAGGTGGCCGTCACCCTCCCAGCTCGCCCGCCGCGCTGGCGTGAGGCTCTGCGTGTAGTCGGCCACCACCACGTCGTGCTCATCGTGGCCGGTGTAGCCGAGCCACGGGTCCGGGTCGCCCGGCGTGTCGCCGATCTCGCCCACGGCGCCATCGATGTCGAAGTGGACCTCGACTTCAGCCACCTCGGGCGATTCGGCCACGGCGTACCAGACGAACAGGATGCCCTCCCCCCGGCGCTCCAGGATGCCGTAGCCGTGGGCGAAGGCGCGCGCGTAGCCCTGGCGCGTCGGGTGTTCGGCAGCGAAGGCCGCCTGGTGCTCCGCGATGAAGTGCCTCTGGTGGTAGGCGTAGTGGATCACCCCGGTGAGGAGGACGACCCCGGCGAGAGCCAGGACAGCGCCGCCTGCAAGCAGAACCAGGAACCAGTTCTTTTTCATCGATTACCTCGAGTTGAGGGAGCAGCTTTGGCCGATCTAGGCGGCCACAGCTACTCCGGTTGTTGGTGTTCAGGTCCGCCAGCCATCAATTTAGGGCCAGCGCTGAAACGCTTCATCTTAACAAGTTTTAGGCGAGCCGTCAAGGTGGCGCGGGCGGGTAAAGCTAATTATACATATTGATAACGACCACCTGGGGATTGTTGACATAAAGTTAGATGTACGTTATTATGTACATATAAGACCTTTGCTTATGAATACCCAAACTACCATTGCTATTTCCGAAGCGCGCCGCCGGCTGTTTGACATTGCCGATGAGGTGCAACGTCCCGGCCGCTATTATACGTTTACCGATAAAGGCCGGCCAAAAACAGTTATGATGTCCGCCACCGAGTTCGAATCCTGGGCGGAAACGCTTGAGGTGATGCAGGATTTCCCGGATCTTAAAAAAGATATTGATCGCGTTAGTAAAGATATTGAAAGTGGCGCCTATCGCGATTATCCGACACTCGACGAAATATTGGCTAAACCCACTTCCAAAAAAGTTGTTACTAAAAAATATGCTATTCACCGTTCGCCTCGAGCCGCGCGCCGAAAAAGAACTTAAACGGTTGCCATTAGATATTCAAAATCGCATTGGGGAGAACCTTCGTATTATTGCAACAAGCCCGTATTCTGGCAAAAAATTAAAGGGAGAACTCACTGGTTATTATTCTTATCGAGCGTGGCCATATCGGATAGTCTATCAAATTCTTAATCACGAATTGTTTGTCATCGTTATTCGCATCGGCCACCGACAGGGTGTTTATAAATAAATTATTTAATTTTAAAATCTAAAATATGGATGAAACAAAATCAGCTATCGATCATGAACCAGCCGAGCCGCATTTTACGTTTGGTATAAAAATAATTCAGGAAAGTTTGCCAGTGAAAAGAGGCTATAAAGATGATTTTGTTGTCTATGCAATAGATTTTAATGAAGGGTCACCGGGTACCGCCGAAGAAAAACGCCTTTTTAAGGAAGTTGTCAGGGAGTTATTTCCTAAGATATTATTACAGAGCGCACATCGGAGAAGCGGGTTATATGATTCTCGCGCAGCCGAAGAAGCCGTTGCGGAAGCAGAAGGCAAAAAAATGGTGGCGATATTATCAGATACCGATTTTCAAAGAAAATGTATTAGTTTTTACAACGAATTATTAGCAATGCGCCGAGAGGTAGCTGGTAAATTACGGTAGTAATATAATTGTATTAAAAAACCGCTCTCATCCGCCGGCTGGCGGAGAGGGCGGTTTTTTTATTAGTATCTTCGCAAGATACTTACTTTTTTCGTTTCTTTCGTCGATTGTTTTTGGGCCGGTGGGTGGCTTCAGCCTGGCGAACTGCCATTTTGCGCGCTCCCAGACTCCGCAAAGCCCAAACACCGGCGCCCACTGCCGCTACGATTCCGGCAAAACCAAGTTTGCCGCAGGAATCGCGGCTTTCTTCGATGTGTAAATTTTGTTTGCCTGCCCCGGCATCGGCCGTCCGCGCTTGTTTGGTAAATGGCAGGCGCGCCTTAGACACCACTATAGATTTAAATTCTTGGCCGTGGCGAACGCGCTCTAACAATTTACGCCCCAAGTGCTCAACCTTATTGGCATCACCAGAAATTTCAACAATTTGGAACAAGGCTTGGTTGCGCGGGGTAACCGGAGTGTTGGCGCTAATTTTAATGCCGTAATAATCTGCCTCTTGCACTAATTCTTCGGCGGCCAGCTCGCGTAATTGCGCGCCTGCCATTTGGTGCCCTAAATCATCAACGTTGGCGGCATCTTCTGGCTTGGGCACATACAGCAAATCGTTGAGCGCTCCCAGTTTATCTTTGGCAAAAAGTAAATTACCAATCGCCCCGCGCGCTTCGCTCCGCCTGGCCGACAATTGCGCATACTTAGTTACTTCGGCCGAGGTTTTCATAAACGGCGGTTGTTCCCGCTCTCTAAAGTCAGGCTCAAAAGCGTGCATTAAATGCCCGGTTTCGTGGCTAATGATGTTATCAAGTTGATTAAAATTGCCGCGCAATAAATAACGGCGGTGCCTTCTCTGCGACGCGCCAATGTCAGCCCATTTGTCTTGGTCCGCCCCCTGCTTATCGGCAATATGGCCCATGATAAAGTCGTCCGTGATCATATTCAGATACTCTCGGTTAGCAACCGCCATTTGCCGTTCGGCACCGTGCTCGGCGGCCAGAGCCGGCTCATCTATAATAATATTGCCACTGTCGGTAAAGGCGGCAAAGTGCAGTAGCCGCGTATTTGTATCCGGCTGGTCAATGGCCAGGCTATTCACAAACAACACCGAACGTTCGCGCGGCTGGCCTTCAAACATTACGGTGTCCGAAGTTATTTTATTAACATGATAAAAACCCGCTCGGGGTAATTCACTTACGATGGTGTCGCGGTCATCTTTAATTCGATCGGTACGGATAACAGTGGCAACACCAAACGCGGCCAGCCGACGGGGAATTTCGGTAAAAAATGTTTGGTAAAATGCCGGTTCGCTGTACGCCGGCAAGTTTGGGAGTATTGTTTGGCAGGCCGCCCAAACCCGCTGGTGATCACGGGCGTCTGGGATGCGGCCGGCCGCGACTATCGCCGGGATTGATTTTTGCAAGGCAATAATTTCCTGGACCAAGTTTTTAAGTTTTGGCGGCAGTTCGCGTTTCGCTTCCTGAAAATTAATTTTTTCATGCCTTTTGTCAAAATCGAGCTGCCGAATCAGGTTTTGTATTTCCAGACTTTGATCTTTAAATTCCTGGCCACAGGCTTCTTTTTCGCCAGCCCCGGAAATTACAGCGGCCCCAATCAGACCTATAAAATCGCGGCGGGTAATTCCTTCTCCCATATAATTGAATTGAGTTCTGACGTTTTAAATTTATAAAATTTAGTGTCGGAACAAGCCACCCATCCCATGCTTTAATTTCTCCCACCAGGTGTCTTTCGTACGCAGCTCAACTACCCCGAGGATAAACAGAATTGTCGAAGTTAAGGCCGAGCCAACGCAGTATATGCAAACAGCTTTAATAACATAGAGCTGGAGATACACAAACCACGCCGAAGCCAAAAAGCCGAGCGGCGTCAGAATGGCCGCGGCGGTGAGCCATTTTTTATTTTGGCTTTCCAAATACGCCACGCTTAAGATCAAGACTGCTAAATAATAAATAGCCCCGAGTAACGCCACGGGGATCTTAAATATCAGGGCGTATTTACTGGTGGTAACTAATTCACAGCCTACGATTACGGAACACGGCGGTACCACCCCGCGATAATGCTCAACCGCGAGGTAGCTCGCGTCCAAAAATCCTAAGAAGCTAACCAGCAAAAAAATTATTCCTAACAGTTGACGACGAAGCATAAGCTATTTGTTAAGGGCTTCTTGGACAGCCGTGCGCAAATCATTAAACGAACGAAGTTCCAGTTTGCGGCCGTTTAAGAAAAATGATGGCGTAGAGTTAACGCCGCTCGCTTCGCCGCCGCGCAATTGCGCCAGCACCGTGCTTTTTACCTCGGCGCTAGTTAAATCTTTGTTAAACCGGTCCATGTTTAACCCCAGCTCTTGAGCAAAGCCAGTAAACATAGCGCGGGCGTTGTTGCTGTTGCTCCACGCTTGTTGGGTAGCGAATAATTTGTCATGCATCTCCCAAAATTTGCCCTGGCGCGCGGCCGCTTCGGCTACTTCGGCGCTCAATTGGCCAAATTTGTGCGAGGGGAGAGGAAAGTAACGATAAACGAACCTCACTTCTGTTTGGAACTCGCTAATCAGATCTTTCACAAACGGTTCGGCATTGGCGCAAGCTGGGCATTGAAAATCGCTATACTCTATAAAAGTAGTGGAGGCGGCTAAGTTGCCCAGAATATTTTCCGTATTCAGAACCGGCGGCAAAGCCGCCACGCTCTCCCCGCTGTTCAGCGGCGCGCTCGGCGCGTCTGGCAGGCTGGCGCTTAGTTTAATTAAACCATATAGCACTCCGGCTACAACTACTACGACCGTGCCCCATACCAGCGCGCGCTGTTTAGATTGGGATTTAACAGCCGCGTCTTTCCGTTCTAGTTTAGCCTGCCTTTTAAGTTCACGCCTTTCTTTTTTAGTCAGATTTTTGTTTTCAATATCCATATCCATAAAAAAGTTCAATATAAAATGCGCGGAGCGCTTTAGAGAGCTCATTGCCCCCGCTCTCCGCGCACTTCGCTTAACAGTTTAATATTATAATTTAGCGTCAATAGCCGCTTTGATCTGTTCGTAGGGCACGGCTCCAGAGATCAATTGCGCGTTGCCGTCCTTATCCACCAAAAACGAACCCGGTGTGCCCTGCACGCCCGCGGAGGCGCCCGCGTTCATCTGGTCTGTTACGCGGCTGGCATATTTGCCTGAATCCAAACAGGTTTGGAACTTGCTTTGGTTAACACCGACTTCGGCGGCCAAGGCGCCTAATTTGTCGAGCGCGAACCCGTAGCCATTTGAAGTGGTGCGTTCAAAGATTTTATCAGCATACGCGTAAAATGCTTTACTTCCACCCTGTTCGCCAATACATTCCGCGGCCTCGGCTTCTTTTTGAGCGTTAGCATGGAACGAGAGCGGGTAGTGGCGGAAGACGATTTTTACTTTTCCCGCGTAATTATCCCGCACTTGTTTTACTGTGTCATGGAAACGTTTGCAGAATGGGCATTCAAAGTCCGTATAAGCGATTAACGTGAGTGGGGCATTTTTATCTCCCAAAATATAGTCATCTTTAGAGAGCGGCGGCACAGTGCCAGTCGGGGCCGCGTCGGGGGCGGCGGTGGGCGCTCCGGTGGTTGGTACTGCCTGGTAGATGTCAGCGCTTCGGCCTTTAAGCATTATTCCCAGTAGAATAAAAAATCCAATGGCGCACAAAACTAATAGGCCACCCACGAGCCCGACTACTAATGCCGCTTTGGGCGACAGTTGGTTAAAAAAGCTAGCTTTGTTTTGGTTCTGATTTTCTTCCATATTTATTATGGTTAGATTAAAAGTTAATTAATTTGTTTAATAATTATAGCGGGTTGTAATTAAGACGTCAATGGGGAAAACTTGTTATTTTACTTCATTATTCCGGTGCTAAAACGGGCGAATTCCCAGAATAAGGCCGAGAAGAATAATGTCATGATGACAGGCGCCGCGAGTGACACCCAATTGCGCTTCCCGGGTTTAAACCAGCGCAACGTCAGAGAATTTGTCACGACTGAGACAGATGACAAGGCCATGGCCAGGCCGGCGAGTTCGGGTTTAAGCACGAGACCTATTCCCGCGAAAACTCGGGCCGCGATGGGGATCCCAACCACATTGTAAAACAAAGCAAAAAACAAATTTTGTTTAATTTTGTTCATGGTTTGTTTCGAGAGTCCAATCGCTCCGACTACATCACGGAGGTCATTTTTCATGACTACCACTCCGCCTGTTTCCATCGCCACATCAGTTCCCGCGCCCATCGCGATGCCGAGGTCTGCCTGCGCCAAAGCCGGCGCGTCATTAATTCCGTCACCCACCATCCCGACAAACATTTTTTTCTCTTGCAATTTCTTAATTTCCTCTACTTTGCCTTCTGGTAAAACTCCGGCAATAATATTACGAATTCCGGCTTGCGCTGCTATTGCTGTAGCCGTGCGTTCGTTATCCCCAGTTATCATGTACACTTCTATTCCCATTTTCTCTAATTGTAAGACGGCTTCGCGCGATGTAGTTTTTAAGGTGTCTGCTACGGCCACTAGTCCCAATATTTTATTTTCATCAGACACAATCATTACCGTTTTCCCCTCGCGCTCAAGGTTTATAACTGTTGTTTCGTCAGTAAGGCTTAATTTTAAGTTTTGCATTTTAAGTAACGCCCGGTTGCCGATAAAATATTTTTTCTCTCCAATCCGGCCCGCTATCCCTTGCCCGGGTATGGCTGTAAACTCACTGACCGCGATCAGTTCAACTTTATCTTCTTTAGTTTTGTTTACAATCGCTTCAGCCAAGGGGTGCTCGGATAAATTTTCAATCGATCCGGCAATCTGCAAGATATTGTCGTTATTTATTTTTAGGATGTCTGTTACTACCGGCTTTCCATTAGTAAGCGTGCCGGTTTTATCAAATACCATGGCGTTTATTTTGCAGGCCATCTCAAGTGGTTCGCCGCCTTTCACTAGTATCCCATATTCCGCGCCCTTGCCTGTGCCGACCATGAGGGCGGTGGGTGTCGCGAGGCCGAGCGCGCAAGGGCAAGCGATCACGATTACCGCGGTAAAAGTCATGAGCGCGAACGTAAGGGTACTGCCCAATACGAAGTACCAGATTATAAAAGCCAGGGCCGCCGCTACTAGCACCGTTGGCACAAAATATTGTGAGACCCGATCCGCGAAATCTTGAATGCGGGCGCGCGAGCCTTGAGCCTCTTCCACCAGCCGAATAATTTGCGCCAAAACAGTTTCGTTACCCACTTTGGTTACTGTAAATTCTAAACTGCCGAGTTTGTTTATAGTCGCGCCAACCACGCTGTCGCCCACCTGTTTTTCTACGGGCAAACTCTCGCCCGAGATCATGGATTCGTCCACCGACGAATGCCCGCGCGCGACCTTGCCATCCACGGGAATTTTCTCGCCTGGTTTTACGAGTACCATGTCGCCCGGTATAACTTCGTTAATTGGAATATCAAAAGTTTTTCCGTCCCGAATGACATGCGCGATTTTTGGTTGTAGGCCCATCAACTTTTTAATCGCTTCCGAAGTTTTCCCTTTGGTCCTCGCTTCTAACCATTTGCCCATTGTTACAAACGTGATCAAGAAAGCGGCAGTTTCAAAATATAATTCGGGGATTTTGGCTCCCGCCAGCCCCAGCACGCTTTCTTTACTAATAGCGTAAACCAAGAAATTAACCACGCTGTAAATATAAGCCGTGGTGGTCCCAATGGCAATCAAGCTATCCATGCCAAACATCTTCATGCGGATACTGCTCCAAGTGCCTTTGTAAAACCCTCTGCCTACTATAAATTGAACTGGCGTCGCGAGTATAAAAGACACGATGCCGACATAGGGGAGTAGAACTGCGCCTCCTGGCAACCAACCAAAATAATCTAGCATCATGAAGTAAAGCATCGGCGCGGATAAAACTGCGCTCCACGCGAACAGCTTGAAGTAGTGGGCGATTTCCCGGGCGCGTTTGTGGCTTTCATGTTCCGTGTCGCTCGTATCCACGATCTCCGCGCCATAACCGGCCTTTTTCACTGCTTCTATAATTTTTTTGGTGGTAATTTTTGCTTCGTCAAATTCCACTCGCGCTTTTTCGTTCGCAAAATTAACATTAGAGTTATTTATGCCCTCTGTTTTGCTAAGCGCCTTTTCAATTAATTTGGCACAACTGGCGCAGTGCATGCCTGATATAGTCAAATCTGTTTTCATATTATTTAATGATTATTTTTCCTCGGTACATGCCCATGGAGCATGAGAAGGGAATTTCGCCGCTTACGGGGGCAGTAAATTCAATAATATTCTCCCCGGCGTTTAAACTGCGGCTAATCCCCAGGCTCGGCACCACAACAGAGCTGGCACAGCTAAACTGGCTGGTAGAATTGATAATCCAGCGAATTTTAGTGCCGGCTTTAACTGTTAGTATATTTGGCGAATATCCTCCGGCTGTCTGCGTCATTCTCACTTCTTGCACGCTGTTGGCGTTAGTTTCTTGAGCTTGGGCGGTGTTGGCATTTTTAAAGCCGCCGAATAGCAATAATTGGCCATTAGATACATTGTACCAACCGAGAATTATTACGGCGATGCCCGCGGCCGCGAAGAACACTCTCGCTTTGGCGCCTTTGAAGACAGACGACAACCCGCCAAGCGAGAGCAGACCCGGAGCCGTGCCGAGCGCGAATAGGCCCATGATCAGCGCTCCTTTGGCAAGGCTACCGGTAGAGACCGCGTAGAGTTGCATCGCCTGCGTAAACCCGCACGGCAAGAAAAAGCTGGCCGCTCCGGCGTATAGAGCTGACTGGTGGCTGTATTCCTTAATATCAGTCGACATTCCGAAGAACCGCGCGAGTGATTTGGGTAGTGTCAGAGAGCTATTTTTTAGTTTCGGGAATATTTCAATCAACTTCAGACCTAAAAATAGCATCACTAACCCGACAATTATGGTAAAAAATCCTAAAAAAGTCGGCGAGGGTTTGAGGGCCGAGCCCACGGCGCCAATTACGCCACCAAGTATCGTATAGCCGAGAATTCTGCCCGCGTTAAAATATAAATGCGGTCGGAATTTCTGCAGGCGCGTCGCTTCGGGGTGGCGTTCGGCGTGGCGCGCCGAGAGCCCCAGCACTAGTCCGCCAACGAGCGCCATACAAGTGGAGACTCCGGCCACGAGGCCAACGATTAGAGCAATACCAACGCCTGCCTCGGCGCCGGAGTTAACTGAATAATTTAAAATTCCGAGCATTTTCGCGAGCCCATACACCACCCAGAGCGCCGCCGCGCCGAGGATTAAGTATTCGTAGTCCTTATAATTTTTGGAGATCCAGGGCAAGGGGCCGCTCGTGCCCATTGTGTACCCGGCCGCCTCCACGGCTTGTTTTAATTTGTCTTGTAAGGAAGGCTGATCGGCGTTCCCGGCGTCAGCCGAGCGCGCCGGTTCCTCGTACGCAATGTTTGCGACACCAGTTTTATAGTTGACGTTGACCTTTGACACGCCCGGAATCTTTTTAATTTCACCCTCAATCAGGAGTTCACAGCTTTTACAGTGCATGCCCCGGATATTGATATTACAACTAGGCATATATTTGCTAATAATAACAAAATCGCTTCTCACTTAAACTGCCTACCACTTATATAAAATAGCGATAGACAAACTTAACAAGAAGCGAAACTGCGTTGTTCCAAGAGTGTGAGCCAAGATAAAAAGTTTTTAGTATGGGTTTTAAATCTTTCCGCTCGGCCGTGTAACTTTAATTTTATTACATTTCTAATTCGCCACCAATTAAGTCGCTCTCGCCAGAGCGTAGCGAGCGCGCTCGCGGTAAACAAAAGGACTATTAAAGACAATATCTGTGTCCAGTCGGGCACTACAAAAATTAGTGACCGAAAAAATGCCACGTGCGTTTGCAAGCACCCGGTCGGCGCTGTTTTTAAACTCTCGCCGCCGCTCTGGCTCATGCCCATTGGTGTTGCGCCCGCGCAGGGGGTTTTCATTCCTTGGGCCATAGTCATTTGGGGGCAAAACAGCAAAAACAGCGACGCTGTCAAAAACGCGCCTAAGGCGATCACCGAAATAGTATTACGCAGTCGCATATATCTATATTTTTATTTTAAACCCGCTGGCTATAAAAGTCAAAGACTGTTTACAGAGTTTCAAACACCCCGATTTTCTCGTTTTTCTTAACATTATACCAGTCGAAGACTTTGCCGTTCATGGCGATATATACCCCGGGTGGTAGCACCTGGACAAATGCCACGGCGGTCCCCAAGTTAAACATGCTGTCCGAATTTACCAGCGAGTTCGGCATCATCGCCCCGGTCAAAACCACGGTTTTATTTTGCGTTAATTCTTTATTATCGCCGAGCATTTTAGCGGTCTCGGCCATGGTACTGGTGCCGTGGGTGATCAAGATTTTATCTTCCGGTGTGGCTAAGCAATTCTCCAAAATGGATTGTCGATCCGCGAAAGTCATTTTTAAGCTGTCAATCATCATAAGGGTGCGGATATCAAACTCGGCTTTACAGCGGGCAATCTCGAGCATCTTCGTCAGAGAAGTCTCTTTAAATTCCAGCTCCTCTTTTATTTCGTTGTAGACTTTATCAAACGACCCACCCGTCACAAAAATTTTTATAGACATAGACGTAGAATTATTTAAAAGCTACCAGTAATATACTGCTCGAACTGATTTTTGTAAAGCAGATGTATGGTACCAATGCAGCGGCTAGTGTAGAAATAAAAATATCCCGCCACAGCAGGATATTTTAAGATTTTTTCAAGACCACCCTCGATATACCGGCAAGAACTTGTAAGTATATCGAGTGTGAAGGTGGTCTTGTGTGTGTAGAACCGTTCGAGCGAACCCTCCCTCCAGCGACACGCCGGAGGGAGGGTTGTACACCCAGCCGCGGCGCGTTACTCGTCGTCCAACTTCATCCGGGTATGAATCCGCGGCGGCGGGGCTCGCGGCGGATCCGGGGGCGGGGGCGGCGGTCGCGGAGCGACCAGGCGGGGTTCACGCTGGATCGCTTCCGCGATCGCGGCTTCGATCGCCGCGGCGAGCCCCGGCTCGCGGGGCGGCAGTCCACCGATGTCGAAGCCCAGGCTTCCCCAGCTCACGGTAGCGTCCGCGCGGAACTTGCCAGCGGATACAACCTGCCCCTGTCTGCGGTAGTCCACTTCCACCTCCTCCGCGCACTTCTCCGGGTCGCTGGCGAGTAGGGGGTGCTTTGTGTAGATGGCCACCAACCGCGCGTGCCGGTCAACGTTGCCGACCAGCAGGGTGCCGTCCGAGAGCAAGACGAGTTTCCCTACGTACTTGTGATGGTCGTACAGCCTCTCGAAAGTCGGAACTTCTGCTTCCGGGTAATTCTGGTGGCAGAATGCCACCACGTTCGTCACGTTCGTGGTGCGCATTGGTCGCCTCCTGCCCACCACCCTACGCAATTTTTTATGGGTTGTCAAATAAAAACAACAAAAAATATTTTCCGTAAAATTTTGGGTTAAACGAAGTAGGGAACCCCGCCAAGGCGGGGTTCCCTACAAATAAATTAATTTAGATTCAATTATTCTGTTCCAGCTAGCGCTGTGTCGGGTGAGGCGGCTGAAGCCGTTTCCGGTGGTTCGCCCCTGTCCACTACTTCCAGCACTTGATCACGGATTTTTTTCATTAGTTTGGGGTTGGCTTTGAGGTAAGCTTTAGCGGTTTCGCGCCCCACTCCTAATTTTTCTTCGCCCCCGTCTTTGGTGGGGTACAAATAACTATTTCCTTTTTTGTCCACTATTTTATAAAGCACTGCCGTGTCGAGCGTGTCGCCCGCGAGCGAAATGCCTTCGTTATACATGATGTCGAATTCGGTGGTGCGGAAGGGCGCGGCGACTTTATTTTTCACGATTTTAACCTTAACGCGGTTGCCGATAATTTTATCGCCCTGTTTAATTTGCGCCGCGCGGCGAATTTCAATGCGGATAGACGAATAAAATTTTAAAGCCATGCCTCCGGTGGTAGTTTCTGGGTTGCCAAACACAATGCCAATTTTCATGCGTGTTTGGTTGATAAAGATGACGATGGTTCGGGATTTACTCACAATGCCGGTGAGCTTACGCAGAGCCTGGCTCATAAGGCGAGCTTGTAACCCCATGTGCGAATCGCCCATGTCGCCATCAATTTCTTTCTGGGGTACGAGCGCCGCCACCGAATCAATTACTACCACATCCACGGCATTGCTTCGAACCAGTGTTTCCACGATTTCGAGCGCCTGTTCGCCCGTGTCTGGTTGCGAAATTAATAATTCATCAACTTTAACGCCGATTTTTTTGGCATAATCCGGGTCGAGGGCATGCTCGGCGTCCACAAACGCCGCCAGCCCGCCGAGCTTCTGTACCTCGGCTACAATGTGCTGGGCGAGCGTGGTTTTGCCGCTCGATTCTGGCCCGTAAATTTCAATGACGCGGCCGCGTGGCACGCCCTTGACGCCAAGCGCGATATCTAAGGATAGACAGCCGGTTGTTACCGCGTCTACCTGCATGGTTTTGGAGTCGCCAAATTTCATAATGGCGCCCGCGCCGAATTTGGTTCTAATTTGTTCAATCGCCGTGGCGGCGGCCTTAGACTTTTCTGAATCCTCGTTTTTAATATTTGTTTTAGACATAAAATATAACTGCGTTCCCCCAATCGCTTAGTATTAATTATAAATTAATAGTTTGGTTCACTTGCTCCCAAACTAACTTTTTCGCCATATTTCGGCGCTCGTACCACCACGTGCCGCGTAATGGTAGTTTTTTTGCCGTGCTTTTTTATAGCTTCAAAAGTTAAAGTACTCACACCTTCGGACACATCCACCTTCATGTTAAACCGGCCCGCTTCGTTTACCATCACATCTTGGCCATTGACTTTTAAGGTTACTTCGGGTTCAGTTTGCCCCTGAATGGCGAGCGTCAGGCTGTTTACCAGCTCGCCTTCTTGCGGCGAAATTAGTGTCAGGCGCGGCGGTTGCAAAACGCCATGAATCTGCCAAAGTAAGTAGCCGGCAAATAATACCACCGCGCCTAGCAGTAAGCTGGTGCGCAGAGCGGTAGTAACGGACGCGAAGCGTGAAAACACAATTTGCCGGTGCGGGTGGACTTGCTCGGCGTCGAGGAGCCCGGCTTCGCGCGCCAATTGTTCTAAGCATTCCTTTTCGTTAAGCCCGACTGCCTGCGCGAATTCTTTTATATAAGCGCGCCGAAATGCCACGGCTTTAGGCAATTTTTTAAATTCGCCATTTTCGATTGCTTCCAGGTACGGCGTGGCAATGTGGGTGATTTGGCCAATATATTCGAGCGTTAACTTGGCCTCCTCGCGCGCTTCTTTTAATCTCTGGCCCAGGCGCCTGGTAGCCTCCAATTTTTTATAACAAAATATCGTCATAATTATTATTCAATCGCTTCAGGGTCATCGTTTGTTTTCTCGGCGCTATTTTCTTCAGCTGTTTTTTCTTCTAAACTCTCTTCATCGCTTGCGGTGGTAATTTTTTCTGGAGAGTCAAACACACTACCCCCCGCGTCCATGGTCTGTTTGTTTGGCTCTAACTCTGGCTCCGCCGGTGGGCGAGAGTAACCCGCTGGCCTCGTCTGCCCCGGCGAATAAAAAGAATCACTCGGCGCGAAAACTTCACGCGGTTTCGCGCCTTCTCCTGGCCCTACTATACCATTCTCTTCGAGCTCGTCAAGGAGGCGCGCCGCTCGGGCATACCCCACTTTCATGCGCCGCTGGAGGAGCGAGGCCGAGGCCTTGCCCGATTCAATCACCAGGCGTTTGGCTTCTTCAAATAAAGGATCTTGGTCGTCGCTTGGCCCTCCAAACAGGCTCATCGTGCCGCTTACGCCGCCTTTAGATACAATCGAATCATCATATCGCGCTGGCTCATCACCCTGGAGGTAAGTAACCAGCGATTTCATTTCTTCTTCGGATACATAGGCTCCTTGCAAGCGTTTGGGTTTAGAGAGTTCCGCGGTCAAGAGGAGCATATCGCCGCGGCCAAGGAGTTTTTCCGCGCCCGGGCAGTCCAAAATAGTGCGCGAATCAATGATGGACGCGACTGAAAACGCCAAACGCGCGGGGATATTGGCTTTCATGAGGCCGGTAATAACTTCAACGCTCGGCCGCTGGGTAGCCACAATTAGGTGGATGCCAACCGCGCGCGCCATTTGGGCAATGCGGATAATCCCGGCTTCCACTTCGGCCGGGGCCGTGGTCATTAAATCGGCCAGCTCGTCAATCACAAAAACAATGTAAGGCAGTTTATCCGCGGTCGCTTTGTTATAAGACTGGATATCGCGTTTGCCCGCGGCCGAAAGTAAATCAAAGCGCCGATCCATTTCGCCAATCACCCACTTTAAAGCATTGACTGTTTTGGCCGCGTCCGTGATCACGGGGGTTAGCAAATGGGGAATGCCGTTATAAAGAGTCAGTTCCACGCGCTTTGGGTCAACCATTATTAGGCGTAATGTTTCGGGCGTATTTTGAAATAACAAACTCAAAATTACCGTATTAATACAAACTGTTTTACCGCTTCCCGTGGCACCCGCGATTAGCATGTGCGGCATTTTGAGTAAATCTCCAAACCATACTTTGCCTGCCACATCTTTGCCGAGAGCCACCATCATGGAATGCTCGCGATTTTTATATTCCGGGCTTTCCAATAATTCGCGCAGTGTTACCATCGCCACTTTCTGATTAGGCACTTCAATGCCAACGAGGGCCTTACCCGGTATTGGCGCTTCAATGCGGATCGGATGAGCCGCTAACGCCAAAGCCAAATCGTTTGACAGGCCAGTGATCCGGGCCAGTTTTACGCCCTTATCTGGTTTCAGCGAATATTGCGTTACCGTGGGGCCAACGCGCACTTCCCCCATCTCTACCTCAATGCCAAAATTATGCAGCATGTCTTTGATTACCGCGGCATTGCTTTTAATGTCCCCGCTGGTAGGTTTGCTTTTAGAAATATGCAGTAAGTCCAAACTCGGCAAATTTTTATAAACAATTTTTTCTTTAATGATTTCCATTTTATTTTTTTCTTCACCTTCTTCCGCGTCCCCATTTTTACCATTCTCGCGTTGCCCGGCCATTGCTTTATGCTTAAATATTCGCCGCTCTTCTTCCGCGCCGTCATCCTCGGCTTCTTCCTCGTCGGTTTTGGTGGTCGCTCTCTCTCGCTTGTTTCCTAACTCTTGGTTGGCCGTGTCGCCAATTTCATATTCGCCTTTAATTTTAAATCTAATTGGCTGGTCGGATTTTTCAAATTTACTAAACAACGCTACCACTCGCGCGCCCATCCAGCCAATGCTCGCCAAGAATTTTTTATGAATGTCCACGATATTAGCGAGCGAAGTATTAAAGAGCAAAATAATGCCAACCAGCATGAGCCCGATTAAAATCAAGAGTCCTCCCCAGTACCCGAGGTACATTAAAGCCGGCCAAGAGAGAACGAGGCCGGCGAGCCCGCCGCCAAAACCTTGGAGCGCGATCGAAACGAGCGCCTCGATCGGTTTTTGTATATGCACCAGCCCATTGAACGACAGTAAAAAAATTACCGCTCCGATTAGGTGGGTGGGGCGGTATTTATATTCCGCGTCCTTAATTACAAAATAGATTAAAATCAAAAGCACTAATGGGAAGGCGTAGCGCACTTGGCCAAAAGTTATCGCGAGCAAAGAGTCCACAAATTTTCCGGCTACGCCCGCGCTGTCAAAAAAACTCAAAATAGATAGGCCGGCCACCACTAATAATAAAACCGCTAAAACGCCCCGATTAATGGGTGGGTTAACCTCGATTTTTTCGTACCACCTAACGCGGCTACGGCGGCGCGGTCTGTACATAAATAATTATAAGCATTCCGCCAAAGGCGGATTGTTAACTGACACAAAATTTTTCAAATTTTGGTCGTTAACAACAAAATTCGTGCCTTTATGCACTCGTCTCCCGTCTTTATTATAGCACAAAAAAGCCCTCGAGCGTAGTCGAGAGGCTTGTGCACAGACTCTGGCCAATTTACTGCGAGAAGAGCTGCATGTCTTAGCTAACGGACCGAATCTAGAAAACGCTGCTAGAACACCGGAGTGTTCAAAGCAAGAGAGAGACTGTTTTTTAGCGTCCTGCCCGGTTGAGACATCAACTCTTTCGCAGTAAACTGGCCACAGCAATTTATTTTTTTAGTTTTAGAGATGATTTAGATGTTATGAGAGTGGTTGGCAGTCTTTAATTGTAGCGGAATTTAATAGTCTGTCAAGTGTGACCAAAAAATATTGTCCGTAAAATTTTGTAGGGACAGGGCATTGCCCTGTCCCTACTTGGTTTCTCTAATTTTTTAGAAGTTCGCCACCCGGCTGTTTCCAAAAATTTTAGAAATAGCAGGGTAGTGGGGCGAACTTCAGCCTCTCTACCTTTCTTCTCACCGGCGGGCGTAGCGCCGCCTCTCCTGGTTGCAGCGCCAAGCCAGGAACCCTGCCAGGAGGCAGAGGCGCACGATGGTGAGCCAGGGGAGAGCGCTGGCCCGGGCGCTGATGAAGGCGAAGCTCATCGCCTGGCAAACGCCCCTGACTTCTTTCCGCTTCACGATTTTCAGACCGCGCCGCAGCGCGGCCAGGTGGCAGCCCAGCGAGCAGGCTGCGATTTCGATCGTGTATCTTTTCATGGCAGCCTCCTCAAGTTGGGGTTGACTGTTATCTAAACATGTTTTAAAAAAATAGGCAAATAAAAACCCTGTACCAGAACGGTACAGGGTTAATATATTTTTGAAGTTCGTCGTCACCTTCTGGGGATAATTTAATATTTTCCCAAGAAGGTGATGCGACGACGAACTTGATACTGTTCGCTGTCGCACCACTTTGTGCGTGGTGCGTGTTGTCCCTTGGTGCTAGACGCGCGGGTGGCGCTCTCCGCGGCCGAGCAGGTTCTCGAAGAGCCCGTGCAGTTCTGCCGGGAGGTCGGCGAGCGCCTTTTCGAACGTGTCGGCCGGCTCGTGGCGGTCGATCTCGATCCTGATCCGGACCGAGAGCCCAGAGCGCGTGAAGCGCTCCTTGAGGTCGGGGCGGCTGTCGAACGCGGCCTTGAGCACCGCGCCCAGCTCCTGGGCGAGCGCCTCGGGCTCGTTGCTCTGGCTGGTCCCCGAGCCGTTGCCGCCCGCCGCCTGGTCGGTGGTGCCGCCCGTCCTGGCGGAGTTGAGCGGGTTGCCGAACATCTCGAAGAGCGAAGCGATCCCGGGCGGCATCTCGCGCGGCTGCGCGGCGAGGCCGTCGAGCTTACCTTCGTTCTGGAGACGGAGAACCTCGGCCGCGAGCGCCTTGCCCTCGGCTTTGGTGCCTCTCATGCCGAGCAGGTCGCCGACAGCGGTGTCGAGCTCGGCCCGGCTACCGAACACCACCTTCTTGCCGTCGGCGCGGTGGACCATGCCGTGCGCGCCGCAGTTGGTGCACATCTTGATCCTGGGCTTGGGCTGGTCACCCTGCCCCGTCTTCTTTCTGGTCATTGGCCACCTTCCTTCCGCTCCCTCGTGATTGAGGGGAAGAAAGTCGACAACTGTTATCGCCTATCTTCCCATCAATACGAATCAGAAAATGACTAGGAAGTGTAGCAAAAAAAGAGATATGTGTAAAGGCTCAAAATTGAACGCTGACCTTACCCTGTGGATAATTTTTATATAAAAAGTCGGCCAAACTATTTTTTTATCTAACTTTAGCCAAAAAATTACTGCTCTTGACAACCACTTATCCGCCAGTTCCATTTGACAAACTATTCATTATTATATATAATGCCGACACTTTCATAACTTTCGTCCGTGTACTCTGCTCGATTTTTGCTAAATTTAGCCTAAATTTGGGGAGTATGCTGCGCCCTTTGGGCGCCCTTGCCATGCGCTTTGCCATGCACTTTAGTTAGAATCAATTTCGCCAAACCCCGCCCGGGCGATTTTTTTGTTGTTAACTCTCGAAATTTTCAAGCCTCGAGTTTATTACAGAGGCGAAGAAAATTTAGCAAGAGTTAACAATCCGCCGAAGTTCTGCGAAGCAGAACGTAGGCGGATAACTAAATGGGCAAATAGCTGAATTGAAAAAAATTTAAGCGGCGCAAAATTTTGAAAATAAAAACAAAATTTAAATTTTTTTAAACTTAAACTCTTCCTCTATGCCCATGTTCAAACGCCAGCCTTTAAAAAAGTTTGAGCGGGTGTTTTTTGGTAACACGCAAAGTGCCATGCCGACTCCGGATTTAATTGAGATCCAAAAAAACTCTTATGACTGGTTTTTAAAATTTGGCATTAAAGAATTGTTTGAAGAAGTTTCGCCGATTACGGATTTTTCCGGGCGCGATTTAGAACTGCATTTAGACGGCTATTATTTGGACGAACCTCGTTTTGACGAAGTCACTTGCCGCCAGCGCAACATTACCTTTGAGGCTCCCCTGCGCGTTACCGCGCGCCTCCTTAATAAGCGCACTCAAGAAGTCAAGACCCAAGAAATTTATTTGGGCGATGTGCCGGTTATGACGGAACGGGGCACGTTTGTGGTTAACGGCATTGAGCGTGTGGTGGTTTCGCAATTGATTCGTTCCGCCGGCGCCTTTTTTACCGCCGAAAATGTCCGTGGCCGCCGCTACTATGGGGCCAAAATCATTCCTAATCGCGGCGCCTGGATTGAAATTGAAACCGACCAGAGCAACGTTGTCTGGATTAAAGTAGACCGCAAGCGCAAAGTCGCGGCCACTTCTTTAATCCGCGCTTTTGGCATGAAAAGTAATGAAGATATTGCCCAGGCTTTCGCTGGTGTTAATAAACATCCGAGCCTTGATTTTGTGGAAGCCACCATTAAAAAAGACAACGCCACCAGCATGGATGAAGGTTTAATTGAAGTGTACAAGCGCATCCGCCCGGGCGACCTCGCCACCGCCGACAATGCCAAGAGTTTGATTTACGCTATGTTCTTTAATTTTGAACGCTATGATTTAGGTCGCGTTGGCGTTTACAAATTTAACACCAAATTCGACCTCGGTTATTCCTATGAGGATTTTGAGAAAAAAGAAAATCGTGTTTTGTCCCTCGAAAAATTATTATTAGTTCTTAAAGAAATAGTGCGCTTAAATATATCGCAAGAAGAACCGGATGATGTTGACCATCTTGGCAACCGCCGCGTGCGAGCGGTTGGCGAACTAACCCAAAACCGCTTCCGCGTGGGGTTAGCCCGCATGGAGCGCATTATCAAGGACCGCATGAGCACATATGATATTAACGACCTCTCTCCTAATAAACTCATCAACGCCCGGCCGGTCACGAGCGCCATTCGTGAATTTTTTATGAGTTCGCAGTTAAGTCAGTTCATGGACCAAACTAATCCTTTGGCCGAGCTCGAACACAAGCGCCGCCTTTCCGCCCTCGGGCCCGGTGGCTTATCGCGCGACCGCGCTGGCTTTGAAGTGCGCGACGTGCACACCACCCACTATGGCCGCATTTGCCCGATTGCCACCCCCGAAGGCCCAAATATCGGCCTCGTTAACCACCTGTCTAGCTACGCGCGTATTAATGAATTTGGTTTTATCGAAACTCCTTACCGCAAAGTCCTGCGCGAAGTAGCGAATGACCCCAAGCTGTCCGAGGGCGAAATTGTGCGCGGCGATATTGCCGGCGCGAGTGATGGCGCGGTTATCACCGCCGACCTGGCCGCGAAACTCGCTAAAGCGAAGCTCAAAACTATTCCCGTTCGCTCCCGTCTCACCAACGAAATTATTTATCTCAATTCTTTTAAAGAAGAAAAAGTTATCACCGCCGCGGCTAGCGTGAAAACCGATGAGTCCGGCTATTTTCTCGAGCGTGAAGTGCCGGCCCGCGTTAATGGCAAACCCAGTGTTTCTCTCACTGAAAATCTTGATTATGTTGACGTTGCCTCTAACGAAATTGTCAGCATCGCCACTTCAATGATCCCGTTTTTAGAGCATGATGACGCCACCCGCGCCTTGATGGGCACTAACATGCAGCGCCAGGCCGTGCCTTGCATCCGCCCCGAGCCACCGCTCGTGGGCACTGGCATTGAACATGAAGGCGCCAAATATAGCGGCCAAGCTGTGATTGCCCCGGAGGATGGCGAAATCTCGGCTCTTGATGGCAGCCAAATTATTCTTAAGACCAAAAAAGGCAAGGATATTAAATTTGATCTCAATAAATTTGTCCGCTCCAACGCGTCTACCTGCATCAATCAGCATCCGTCCGTAAGTCTTGGCGACAAAGTTAAACGCGGTGATTTTCTCTCTGATGGGCCGAGCATCTCGCAAGGCGAGCTGGCTCTTGGCCAAAACGTGTTGGTGGCTTACATGGTGTGGGACGGTTTTAACTACGAAGACGCGGTGATCCTCTCCGAGCGCTTGGTGCAAAGCGATCGCTACAGCTCTATTCATATTGAAGACTATACTATTGATGTTTGCGAAACAAAACTTGGGCCCGAAGTTGTTACTAGCGATATCCCGAACGTCAGTGAAGAAAAACTTAAAAATCTTGATTCCGAGGGCATCATTCGCATCGGCGCCGAAGTAAAAAGCGGCGATATTCTGGTAGGTAAAATTACTCCAAAAGGCGAGACCGAGCTCTCGGCCGAGGAAAGGCTCCTGCGCGCTATTTTTGGCGAAAAAGCCCGCGATGTGCGCGATTCTTCGCTGTATCTCGAACATGGCGAGCATGGCAAAGTAATTGATATCAAAGTTTTCTCCGCGGAAAATGGCGATAAACTCGAACCTGGCGTTATTAAACAAATTCAAGTCACCGTGGCGGATCTGCGCAAAATTCAAGTCGGCGACAAAATGGCTGGCCGCCACGGTAACAAAGGTGTTATTTCTCGCGTGGTGCCCGCGGCTGATATGCCGTTTTTAGAAGATGGCACTCCGGTAGACATCATTCTCTCGCCCCTCGGTGTTATTTCTCGTATGAACCTCGGCCAACTTCTCGAAACTCACCTTGGCCTCGCGGCCAATGCTTTGGGTTACAAGGCCGCTTCTCCAGTTTTGAATGGCATAAAAGAAGAGCAGATTAAAGGTGAACTGCAAAAAGCGGGTATGCCTACTTCTGGCCAAGTTCAACTTTACGATGGCCGCACCGGCGAACCTTTTGACAATAAAACCACCATTGGTTACAACTACATGCTGAAATTAAACCACATGGTAGAAGATAAAATTCACCAGCGCAGTATTGGGCCTTACAGCTTAATCACGCAACAGCCCCTTGGCGGTAAAGCGCAATTTGGCGGCCAGCGGTTTGGCGAAATGGAAGTTTGGGCGCTCGAAGCCTATGGCGCCGCGCACACTTTGCAAGAAATGCTCACTATCAAGAGCGACGATGTGCAGGGTCGCTCTAAAGCCTACGAAGCGATTATTAAGGGCGAACCAGTGAACAAAGTAAATATTCCGGAATCATTTAATGTTTTGGTTCGGGAACTTAAAGGTCTGTGTTTAGACGTGGAACTTTTAAAGCGCTCCGAGTCTGGCGACTATCGCCCGGCCGAAGAAGTGCGCGCCGAAAACGAGCGCACCCGTCGCGCCGCTCCCTCCGCGTTGCCTGCCGGAGAGCCCGCCGCCGAGTCCTAAAACCTTTTTTTCACGCACTTTTTTCTTACCCTTATGACAACCAATCGCGACCAAATGCATTCCATGGACTTTGACGCTATCCGTTTGCGTTTAGCCAGCCCCGAAGTAATAAGAGGCTGGAGCTATGGCGAAGTCTCTAAGCCCGAAACCATCAATTACCGCACCCAAAAACCGGAAAAAGGCGGCCTGTTTGCCGAAGAAATTTTTGGCCCTACCAAAGATTGGGAGTGTTATTGCGGCAAATATAAAAAAATCCGTTACAAAGGCATTATCTGCGACAAGTGCGGCGTGGAGGTTACGCACTCGCTCGTGCGCCGCGAACGCATGGGGCATATCGAGTTGATCTCCCCGGTCACTCACATCTGGTTTTTGCGCTCGGTGCCTAGCAAAGTTGGCCTCGTTCTCGATCTTTCGGCCCAGGCTCTCGAGAAAGTTATTTATTTTGCTTCTTTTATTATTACGCACGTGGATGATGACGGTAAAAAGCAAGCTTCGGATCAGTTGCGCCAAGAATACAAATCCAAGCGCAAACAAATCGACAGTGAGTTTGAAGCCGCCATTAAAACCGCCAATGATGAGAAGGCCAATGCCAAGGCTTTGAAGGCGATTCAAGATGAAACCGAACGCAAGCGCAAAGCTTTAGAGCAGGATTTTGTCCAAGCTGACAAAGAACTTAAAGAAATCCAGCTTCTGCGTATTGTTTCCGAAAATAAATACCAAGAGTTGTCCCTGCGTTATGGGCATTTGTTCGAAGCCTCGATTGGCGCCGAAGCGGTTTTCAATTTGCTTGCGCGCATTAATTTAGAGCAAACCATTGAGCACTTAACTACCGAACAACAGCAAGTAAAAGGGGCCAAATTGGAACGTATTATTCGCCGGCGTAAACTTCTCAAGAGTTTGGCGCTTAACAAAATTCGCCCCGAATGGATGATTCTCAAAAATATCCCGGTTATTCCGCCGGATTTGCGCCCGATGGTCGCGCTCGATGGCGGCCGTTTTGCCACCAGCGACCTCAACGATTTATATCGCCGCGTTATTAACCGCAACAATCGTTTGCGCCGCCTGCTAGAACTTGATGCCCCCGAAGTTATCTGCCGTAACGAAAAGCGCATGCTTCAAGAAGCCGTGGACGCTCTGATTGATAATAGCGCCCGCCAAAGCAAAACTGTCACGGCTTCAACCGGTCAAAAACGGCAACTCCGTTCTTTGGCCGACATTCTCAAAGGCAAACAAGGGCGGTTCCGCCAAAATTTGCTTGGTAAACGCGTGGACTACTCTGGCCGCTCGGTGATCGTGGTTGGCCCCCAGCTTAACATTGACGAATGCGGCCTCCCGAAGCGCATGGCTCTAGAACTGTTCAAACCCTTTATCATGGGCGAAATTATTAAACGGGAATTGGCCCATAATGTGCGTTCCGCCTCTCGCTTTATTGAAGCCGAACACGATGAGGTTTGGGACATTTTAGAAGAACTTACCAAAAATACTCGCGTCTTATTAAATCGCGCCCCCACTTTGCATCGCCTTGGTATTCAGGCTTTTCACCCTCGCTTAGTTGAAGGTAAAGCCATTCAGCTTCACCCTTTGGTCTGCACGGCTTTTAACGCGGACTTTGACGGCGACCAAATGGCCGTGCACCTGCCCCTTACTGCCGAAGCGCGCGAGGAGGCCGACACCTTAATGGCCGCGGAAAAAAATCTTCTTAAGCCCGCCACGGGCCAACCGGTTATTACCCCTAAGCAAGATATCGCGCTCGGCTGTTTTTACTTAACCAAATACAACAGCGAGGATACCGCTCCGGTCACCAAGTTTTATGGCTCGGAAAAAGAAGCTAAACTCGCGTACAAAGCTCGCCAGGTAACTTTGCACGAACGCATTAAAGTGCGTTTTGCCAACATGGAAAAATTCCCCGAGGGCACCTCGAATATGATCGAAACTTCGATTGGCCGGGTGATTTTTAATGATGTTATTCCGGGCAAATTGCCGTACTTCAACGAAACTATCAACGTCAAGCGCCTGGCCGAAATTATTAGGCTCTGCCTCGAAATTTATGGCCAGCAAGCGACCGCCTACTTCTTGGACGAGCTTAAGAACATGGGCTACCGCTATGTGACGAAGAGCGGTTATTCGCTCGGCATGGACGATTTCCCTAGTATTGTGCAAAAGGGCGACCTTATTAAAGCCGCCGACGAGATGATTCGCCAGACTGAAAGCGAATTTGGCGATGGTCTCTTGACGCAAGCCGAGCGCCACACCAAAATTTTAGAAGTCTGGACCACGACTAAAGACAAAATCCTCTCCCACACCAGGGGCGTGCTCGATAAAAATGGCCCGGTCTATGCCATGATCGATTCCGGCGCCCGCGGCACGTATGGCCAGCTCGGCCAGGTTATGGGCATGAAGGGCTTGGTAGTTTCGCCTTCTGGCGATATCATCGAACTGCCGATTAAAGGCAACTTTAAAGAAGGCTTTGATGTGCTGGAATTTTTTATTTCAAGTCACGGCACCAGAAAAGGCCTCTCCGACACGGCCTTGCGCACTGCCAACGCCGGTTATTTAACCCGCCGTTTAGTGGATGTGTCCCAAGACGTGGTCGTTATTGAAGATAATTGTGGCGATACCTATGGCGAAATTTTCACGACCGAACAGTCCAAAGAAATGGGCGAGAAGTTAGCTGATCGCGTTTGGGGCCGCTATGTTCTGGCCGATGTTAAAGTTGGTCGCAAGACTATTGTTAAAGCGGACGAAGCGATTGATGACAAAGCCGCGCGCGTCATTGAAGAAGCTAACACAACTGGTAATCTCGACACTATTCACGTGCGTTCCATTATGCAGTGTAAATTGCCTAAAGGCGTTTGTCGCAAATGCTACGGGTTTGACCTCGCGACCAACGCCCCGGTTGCGACTGGCGCCGCGGTGGGCATTGTGGCCGCGCAAAGTATCGGCGAACCGGGCACCCAGCTTACCCTGCGCACCTTCCATACCGGTGGCGTCGCCGGCGGCGATATTACTCAAGGTTTGCCGCGCGTGGAAGAGTTGTTTGAAGTGCGCGTCCCCAAACATCAAGCCGTGCTCTCGGCCGTGGCCGGCCAGATAGAGATTGAAGATGCCGACGGCAAAATTATCACCTCCGCTTCAGGCAAAAAGATCTTCGAAGGCCGCCGCGGGCAGAAAATAATCAAGGTTCACTTTGAGGGCATGGATGAAATGAAAATTAAAACCAAATCCGAAGACGAAATTTTGATTAAAGATGGCGGTGAAGTTACCAAAGACGACGTGGTCGTGGTGCGCGGCTCCTCGGGCGAAGAAATTCGCGCCAAGTATGACAGCGTCGTTAAAATCACCAAGAATACCGTGACGCTCTCTTACAATGGCCCCAAAGTTCAAGAATATGTTGTCCCCCTGGGTTATAAACTTTTGGTTAAAGAGAAAGATATCGTAGTGAAGGGTCAGCAATTAACCGACGGCAGTATCCATATGCAAGAATTGTACGAACTTAAGGATCGCTACGCCGTGCAACGCTATGTTTTGCAAGAAGTGCAAAACATTTATTCTTCGCAGGGTCAAAAAGTTAACGACAAACACGTTGAACTCCTCATCCGTCAAATGTTTAGCCGCGTGTATGTGGAAGACGCGGGCGATACTGATCTTCTCCCCGGCGAAATCGTGGAAAAAGGCCAGATGGTAATTGCCAACCGTTTGGCCAAAAAGGCTGGCGTTAAACTAGCCGCTGGCCGCGAGCTATTGCTTGGCATCTCTAAAGTCGCGCTCTCCACCCAAAGTTTCCTCTCTTCGGCCAGTTTCCAAGAAACCGCTCGCGTTCTCATCAACACCGCTTCCACCGGCAAAATCGATTATCTCGAGGGCCTTAAAGAAAATGTTATCATCGGCCGCCTAATTCCGGCTGGGACTGGGTTTAAACAGGCAGAAAAATAAAATCGAATTTTATCAAAAACACCCAGACGTAAAGCCGGGGTGTTTTGCTATTTGCGTTTTAATATTTTAGCGTAGAGATTTTTTTACCAAATCCGCGCTTATTTGCAAAGCATTAAGCGCCATATTGTTCAAAGTAATTTACCAACGCTAATTTTTTACCCGGATCAATATGCAGTTTTGGTAAAAATTTTTTAATCATGAGCGGATCAAGGCCGCGCAACTCCCCATAATTAATTTTACGTTCTAAAAACCACCGCCATTCGGGCGCTGTTTTTGGCCTCCAATTTTTGGTTATTTTATAATCCCACAGCTTCATAGTATTTGACGTTAATAGTGTATAGTATATGTTTCACCGTCACAGATGTCAATTTGACATTTGACTTGATATTTTTGACATTCAGACCCAAAAAAGCTAAACTACCATCAATTAAGTTATTTATTTATATATTTAATTAACCACTATGAATATGAAGAAATATCTCGTCGAAGGGTTTGGGGCGTTTTTGTTAACGCTCGTCGTGGGTTTTTCGCTCGCGGGCGACTTCTCGGTCGCGACCCCCATTTTAGCTGGCTTAACGCTCGGACTTTTTGTGTATACGGCGGGCGGCTTCTCGGGCGCCCATATTAACCCCGCAGTTACGATTGGCGTTTGGAGCCTCAAAAAAATTAGTACCAAAGACGCCCTTAGCTATATCATTGCCCAGTTTGTGGGCGCGGGCTTTGCTATGCTCGTGGTAGGCGCTTTTGCTATGCCAGCTCCTCTCGCTATCGCTAACACTTGGGCCGTGGGGTTGGCCGAAGCGCTCGGCACCATGGTCTTTACTTTTGGCATTGCGGCTGTGGTTTACGAAAGAGTTCCGGTGGATGCCCGCGGCCTGGTCATTGGTGGCTCGCTTCTTCTTGGCATCTCTATTGCCGCCGTGGCTTCTAACGGCGTATTAAATCCGGCCGTGGCATTTGGCATTGGTTCGTTTTCTTGGGTTTACGTTCTCTCTCCCATAGTCGGCTCTCTTCTCGGCATGAATTTATATCGGTGGTTTAACAAATAATCATACGCCGTAAAAGCCTGCCGGATATTTTATGAAATTCAAAAATTTATCAATTGGATTATTTTTTTCCGTTGTTTCGGCCGCGCTTATTTGTCTGATTTTTTATTTTTTCTCTAGCTCAGAGGCAACGCCAAACCAAGCTGGCACCCCAAGCCCTAACCAAAATAATTCGGTAACCAGTTATAGCGATGCGGCGTTTGGAATCTCTTTTTCCTATCCGTCCGCGGTGTTTAATTTAATACCAGCGAACAGCACTATTTGGCTGGAATCGCCTTATTATGTCCTAGAAAATTTTAAAGGCACGCCCGATGGCGAATTTAAACATGGCTTTACTATGCGGTTTGACTGGAAAGAGGAGCCGCTCGCCGCGTTGCTCCAAAAGGCTAACGCCGAGGGCGCCAGCGCTATCACCACTTCCCGCGCCTTGTCTGGGTTTATGTTCGAACAGGGTATTGAGGGCATTAATATACGCACTTATTTCTTTCCAAAAAATGACCAAGAAACATTGGTAGTAGAAGTCAGCTATTTTACGGATTTTTTGAAGAGTAACGTGCGGCCTACCGCGTTTTCCGAAGCCGCTGTTATGTCTGCTATAGATACTGTGCTTAATTCGTTAGAATTTTTTAATTCTAAGAACGCCGCTAAAGTCCCGGCTGATTGGCCCACCTACCAGAATCGGGCTTTTCACTACACCATTCAGTACCCGCCCGAGTTTTCTGCCTTGGAAGGAATCGATCCGGTAACGCAAAGCGGTATTCCGGCCGAGACTTCAAGCGCTTACGTCATAATTAGCGACATGCCAAAAGTTGGCGAGATCCCGGGCCGCGAATATGCTGGCGTTCGGATTACAGTTTACTTTAATACCAATTTAGAATCTTGGCTTAAAACTGATTTAGATAATTTTTCTGATTCCGCCGAGATAATTTCTAATCGTTCCACTACTTTTTCCGGCGCGCCGGCGCGCGAGGTGATCGGCTCGGGGAATTTAAGCTCGGTCTACCGGTTACTCGCAATCCCGCGCGAGCCGCATTTATTAATTATTTCGCAGGATTTAGAAACCCCGGAATTAAATCAAGTTCTTGAGTCCTTTGTTTTTCTAAATAGTTAAAGGAAATATTTTTGTAACCACTGATTCTGATTCACAGGAGGAGCGCCGCCAAAAAGGATTTGCTCGACTTTACATTGACCACCACATCGCTCATGACGCCGCGTCTCATTATCCCGATCTTGAACGCGCCGTCTCTAAGTACGCCGCTGATCCTGAAAGTTTGGCAAAAATAGTGAGAGGCATGGAAATCATCAGCGCGGCAAAGCAGAAGTTCTATCAAAGTTTGGAGCCAATACAAGGCCAAAAATAAGCGGAGTATTTTTTCCAGTTAATTAATAAATTCCTCACTATGCTATATACAGCCAAAAATTACGACGCTCTCCTCGGCACGCCCGGGTTTAGCGACCAATTATTAAAAAATCATTTTACATTATATCAAGGGTACGTTACCAACGTAAATAAATTGTCCGAAATTTTAACGGCGATGTTAAACGATGGCCGTAGCAACACGCCGGAATTTGCCGAAACCAAACGCCGGTTTGGCTGGGAGTTTAACGGTATGCGCCTGCACGAACTGTACTTTGGCAATATGTCCAAAAACGGTTCAGAGCCAATAGCCAGTGGTTCAAAGTTGTACGAAAAAATAATCGCGGATTTTGGCTCCTTTGAGTCGTGGGAAAAAGATTTTAAAGCCGTGGGAATGATGCGCGGCATTGGCTGGGCGATTTTGTATCATGATAAAGAAGCCGACCGCCTTTTTAACGTTTGGATTAATGAGCACGACGTGGGTCACTTTGCCGGTTGCGTTCCGCTTCTCGTTTTAGATGTTTTTGAACATGCCTTTATGCTGGACTATGGCACCAAACGGGCGGATTATATTACGGCGTTTATGAAGGCGATTGATTGGGGGGTTTCCGAGGGTAGATTGACAGCCTAGCCAAGAATTGGTAGCATTGGTGTATGACAAAAGCACTGCAGAATTTAAAAAAGCAAATTACCCCCACCTTGCGAAAATATTCGGTGGGACGGTCTTTTATTTTTGGCTCTACGGCTCGAGGCACGGCCAAAAAAACCAGCGATGTTGATCTAGTTGTTGATCTTCCAAAAAATGCCACTTTGCTGACTCTTATCTCTCTTCAGCAGGAGTTAGAAGATCGCCTCGGCCGTTCTTTCGACGTCACCACCTCTGCCGCGCTTTCACCGCGCCTGAAAAAAAATATCGCGCGTGATGCTGTTCGCGTGTTATGAAAGATCAACAGGAATATATTGATCATATTTTAGCCAGCATCGCCGCGATAAAGACGTATGTGGAGCCGCACACTAAGCAATCATTTTTTAGAGATGCGCAAGCCCAAGACGCGGTAATCCGGCGGCTCGAAATTATTGGCGAAGCCGCCCGCCACTTGTCTGACGCGCTCACCAGCCGAACTTCGCATATAGAATGGCGAGCGGTAAAAGCAATGCGCAATTTTTTGATTCACGAATATTTTAATGTCGATCTGAATTTAGTTTGGAATGTGGCGCAAAAAGATTTGCCGGTGATGAAGAAAGTATTAAGTGAATTAAAAGGTATCTAATTTTATGCTTGACTATGGCACCAAGCGGGCCGATTATATTGAGGCGTTTATGAAAGCGATTGATTGGGGGGTGGTAGAAAGTCGGTTAGAGTAAAAATTATTATGGTAGAGACAAAAGATCCCGGGAGAAATGACGCATATTGGCCTCCAGGCCAACCAATCGAATACCCGTCCCAGCCAGCCACCGAGCCGGGGGAATTAAATATTGGATTGCCAAATACTACCGAGGACATTAGAAAATTGAAAAGTATTAATGGTATTCCCATTGATCAACTCGAACTTCGCATGCGGCCGTATGATCAAACCAAAGATTTTTTTACTCCGGTTGATCCCGCGCCTATTCCCGGAGCGGAGGAACATTTGCCTCGTTTCAGTCGGTCGCAGTATGGATTTTTAGGCGAGAAAGAGTCATTAATTGAAGTCTTAGCTGATGATAACGATGAAATCGGGGCTTATGGTATGACTCACCAAAAAGTCGGGCGTTTATTATTTGATTTAATGGAGGCCGCAGGACATGGCACCACAGAATTTGCATGTCTTGGTAATAAAATTGTCCATGTTGCCGCGGGGTTTCCTAATGGTGTTCAGGATTCGCCTTTTGGCGATGGGGTAATGGTAAATGCTGGCGCTTTAAAATTTACTAATCAAACTACCGGGCGGACTCTCTCCTTTGATCGTTTACTGCCGCATCTTATTTATCGCTATGGTTTTTATGAAGGGCACAGCACGCAGTACCGGCTTGAACCGAAAACGATTATGGATTTTTTTGGAATAAAGAAAAAGGGAAAAGAGCCAAACAGTTGATGGCGCTTTTTAAGGCGATTGATTGGGTGGTTTCCGAGGGAAGATTTTAAAATTTTCTATGGTAGATGGGGAACGGGTATAAGTTTTAGTTTTTTATGCGTCGGCCAAGTTCTAAAGAATTACTATTAGCCAGCACGTTGGCGGCGGCAGTTGGAGCCGACCACTATGGCCGCGGCCGGGCGGACAGTCCGCCGATAGCGGCATCAGCGCCATCTGCCAGCGAACCGGCGCCTAAACCGCCGGAGGTTTGTGGCGTGCCAGCGCCGTCTGCCGAGCCAGATTCCGAGCCGCGGCTGGCGTCAGTGTTGCCGCCGCCTTCGTTTGAGCGGCCAAAAAATCCCTCAGAAATACTTATGGAAAAAATACGATTGCTTAAACAATTAGTAAGCTGGGCGGTGCCGATTGATGATGTCCAGTCCCCGGGCGCGGCTAAGCCGAGCATTACCCAGCGGCAAGCGGCCGACCAAGAAATTTTAACGCTAACCAGGGACGCTCTGGAATTTACTTCGGCTAATAAACTTACAACGGACGATTGGATAGTGGCCGAATGGCGCGGCGTGGCGATAAACGCACACCTTAACCAGTTTCACCTCACGGGCGCCGAAATAGAAGCCGCTTTGCGGCGTTGGGATAGGAGAAATAAAAAATAATTATGAATAAGACCACCTGGCTCGTTCTCGGCGCTGTCGCCGCGGTTGTGATTATCGGTTTGGCTAGTTATTCAATTGGTTTGCAAGTGGCCAAAACAAGGATTTCCGCTGTCGCAGGTCCGGTCAAACTTGCGCCAGTTGTTACGAATACCCCAATGGATACGGCAATCACCGCGGTTACTACGCCCCCGCCCGAACCAACACCCAAAGAAAAGTATCCGCCATTTTCCGCGACCGAAATAATCAGTGGCGGTAAAATTGTCTGGCACGAACCACGTCCGATTGATTCCCTCAAGTTATTTGCTGTGGCGCAACCCGTTGACGGTTACTATGGATCAATCGAAAGCTCCGTTACCTATTATGAGGTTGGCGACATTACATATCAGGGCCAGTCGGGGAAGTTGGCTTTTATACTGGCCTATGCGGATGGTCTCGGACCGGCCGGGTATTATTTGGTGGCCAAGTATTCCACCGGCAAAGTTTTGCTAAAAAATTATTCGGATGAATTAGCGGAAGCCGCCGGGGAAATTGGGCCCGAAGGCCTCATCCGATCAGCCGTAACTCTGGACTCGGCCCTGGTAATTCCGTCTTTGACGTTTCCGGAAAAAATTTACGGCCCCCAACCGCGGCAGACGCTGACATTTGTTCAACGCTATCACTGGCAGTGGATTCCCAATGATTTGATTAAATTATTTGACGATAAACAAGTGGGTACGGTATATACGGCTACGTCCACTAATGGCTTTTATCTCAAATCAGCCGGCCCGCTCGGCGGCGTTTACCGATTTAAGGCTGATTTTTTTGATGCCGACGAGTTAGTGCCGCAAATTATTTTTAATGATGGTACGAAAAATAAAAGCGAGTATGTTTATACGAATTTAAGCGGTTGCGGCAGTAGAGATTATGCCGCGGTCGTATCCACCGAAATTAATCGCGCTATTGATTTGCGATCGGTAGGTAAAAATGTTCACGGCGATGTCATTTATGAACTTAGGGATAATAATAGTCTGCGCTTAAAAGAACTTTATGAGCACGCTTATGTTCCGGATGGCCAGCTATCGTATGAACAATTTTTACAAATGCGTCCGCTTTTGTATTGGGTTGACCCTTTCGATCGGTTGATTGAATTAAAGAGCAGTAAATTACAGCCGGCCGCCGAATGCGGCAAGCCTGTCATTTATTTGTATCCAACAAAAACGACTCCAGTGTCGGTTAAGCTCGCGCCGCAGGGCGGCTTTACTTACAGTGAACCAGCCTATCAGGGTGGCTGGAGTGTCATCGCTGAACCAAATGGGCGGCTTACCGAAGTAAAATCCGGCCAACACTATCCCTATCTATTTTGGGAAGGCCGCGGCGGCCTTTACCAGACGCCGGATAAAGGCTGGGTGGTGCGACAGGCCGAAGTAGCTAATTTTTTAAGCGCCAAATTATCAGCTTTGGGATTAAATAGCGCCGAAATCGCCGACTTTAAAGATTTTTGGCTGCCGCGGATGCAGACTAAACCATATTACTTTATCACCTTTATGGGCAACCGCACCATGGATCTGCTCGCGCCGCTCACGATAACGCCGCCGCCAGAAACCGTTATCCGCGTACTAATGGACTTTACTCCGCTTGATGAGCCAAGAGCCGCAGCTGGCTTCAAAATTCGCACGCCCGAGCGCAAGGGTTTTACGGTAGTGGAATGGGGCGGAGTGTTGCGATAGCCGATAGAATTATCCCTCTATGCCAGGGCGCAGGATTATTATTTTTTTTCTCGGCCTCGCCGTTTTAGTCGGTGCGAGTTCGTTTTGGTATGGCGCCAATACCGCGCGCTTGACCGCGGCCCTGGCGGACAGTAGCCCGGAATTTTTAGCGTTACCCACGCACCGCGCCACCAGTCTCGACCGAAGTATGTTTGAGGCTTTTGGCGCGAGCGCCGGAGAAACTGTGGTGGAGCCGGAATTGGTCCGGAGCGGAGTTATTCCGCACCATTTAATTGCCGGAAAATATATTGCGGATTTTTTTAATAAATTAAAAATCCAAAATCCGTCCGTGGTGGCGCTGATTGGGCCTAATCATTCCAACAGCGGTGGCAATAAATTGGCAACCAGCCAGTACGCCTGGCGCACACCCTACGGCGAGCTGGCGCCGGCCGCTGATATTATCGCCAGTCTGGCGGCGAGTAAATTGGTTGTGGTTGATGAAAAAGTTATTGCTACCGAACATAGTATCGGCGCGCTCGTGCCTTTTATCAAGCGCGCCTGGCCTAAGGCCGCGTTCCTGCCGATAATTGTTAAGAGTACGGCGTCGACCTCAACCATCAAAGAATTAGCGGTCGCGCTCAATAATATTCTCCCTAAAAACAGTCTGGTGTTGGCGAGCGTTGATTTTTCCCACTATCTTCCCCAAACAGCCGCCAATTTTCATGACGCGCTAGCGCTCAATGTTTTGGAAACCGGGGACGCGGAGCGCGTCAATAAGATGGAAATAGACAGCCCGCCCAGCCTTTATTTTTTATTACAATATAATAAGCTAATTGGCGCGGAAAATTTTCGGTCGGTGTTCCATACCAACAGCGCCGCTATTGTCGGCCGCCCCGATCTGGCCGAGACCACCAGCCATATTGGCGGTTACTTTGTTTCGGGCGCTCCATCGGCCGATCACGTAGTTACTCTGCAATTTTTTGGCGACATTATGCTTGATCGCAATGTGGCCAAAGCCATGGGCAAAGAAGGCTTGGATTATATATTCGCGCCCTGGCAAGCCTCGGAATACAGATTCCTCCAGGGTATGGATGTTTTATTGGCCAACCTCGAAGGCCCGTTTGCTGTTAAGCGCGTTCCCACTAGCAAATCAATCGCTTTCCGGTTCGATCCAGTGTTTGCCAGTGAATTAAAAAAATATAATTTTTCAGCTTTTAGTTTGGCCAATAATCACAGCTATGACATGGGCAGGAAAAATGTTGAGTTCACTCGTCAAACTTTGGACGCGTCGGGGTTGGGATATTTTGGCGATGAGTTAAAAGAGGGCGTGGAGCTAACGTGGTTAGCGACTTCCACCCCCGAACCGGTCGCTTTCATCGGCCTGCACAACACCTATCACGAACCAGATTTAAAAAAAGTAGAGGAGGTTCTAAGCGTTGCCAAACAAACCGCCAAATATGTTATTGTTAACATTCATTGGGGCGAAGAATATAAACAAATTTCCAATCAAAAACAGCGTAAACTCGCCCATTGGCTTGTTGACCACGGCGCCACGGTTATAGTCGGACACCACCCGCACGTCGTTCAGGAAATGGAGTTGTATAAAGATAAGCCAATTTTCTATTCGCTCGGCAATTTTATTTTTGATCAATATTTTTCCGCGCCCACGCAAGAAGGCCTTTCGGTGGGGTTGACTTTAGAGGGCGGGGGAGTAAAATCCATTTATCTCTTCCCGTTCTATAGCGTCAAGTCGCAGGTGTTTATGATGGAAGGGGAGCGGCGGAAGAAGTTTTTAGAGTGGTTTGGAGAAAGCAGCCAGATTGATGGTAAGAAAATTGAAGCTGGTAGAATTGAATTATGACTCGCATCCTCGCAAGGCCGCTCTTGACACTATATTCCAGTTATGATACAATATCGTCATAAATATGGATTATAGAGTAATACTTATAAATCAGCTAAAATTATTGCCTTATTTTAGCAAAAAAGACATCCTGGCGCTAAGCCGCCAGTTTGGCATAAAGGCCGAAACAGTCGCCACTTACGTCAGCCGTTCTTTAGCGCGCAAGGACATTATTTCCCTTAGAAATGGTATGTATGTGACTACTGATTTTTATAACCGGCACGCTGGGGATATTTCGTACACTTTTTATCTGGCCAATGTACTTCGTTCGCCATCGTATGTTAGCTCATGGTCAGCTTTGCAGTATTATAATTTAGCCACCGAAGCCATCGGTACGGTTACCTCGGTTACGACAAAGCATACCAGCGCGCACAATAATAAGGCCGGCAGTTTTGCGTATCAGTCGATTAAAAAGGATTTGTTTTCGAGCTTTACCGCGGTAAATGGCAAGTTTAATTTTTTTATTGCGAGCCCCGCTAAAGCACTTTTTGATCTAGTGTATCTTAAGACGAATCATTTTCGCTGGATTAATTTTAAGACGGTGGTTGGTCTGGTAGAAGATCTACGGGTTGATATTGATGAAATGGAAATTAAAGAGCGAGATAGTTTTTATGCGTTAGTTAAAAAGTATTTAAAATAGTTATGGCTAACCAGCTGACCGCTATTCTTAAAAGTAAACTTGATGGTTTGTCCGCCTATGGTCCGGTGGATGCCGAAGTTAAACGCAATGTTCTTAAAGAAGAATTACAGTTTTATGTTTTAAATTTTATTTTCCATCATCCCGTGTATGGCCAGTGGATTATGTATGGCGGGTCGGCCCTGCGAATTTGCCACAAGCTCAACCGGATGTCGGTGGATTTGGATTTTGAGATACCGCATTCGTGCGACGATAATTTTTTACGCACTTTAGCCAGCGATATTCAGAATCATTTTGTTAGCACTTACGCGGCCGGGGCGGAGTTTTTAGGCGGGTTAAAAATAACATCCGGGCGCGGTGTTACTTTAAAGTTTGTTTTGGACGGAGAATTAGACACCGGACACCACTCCAAGCAGTTGCATATTAAAATTGACCTTAATCATTTTGTTCCGCAAAAGTTAGTGATTGAAAGAATCCCCATCAACCATGATCAGCTTTCGTTTGTCATCACTACGTATAATATGTCGGCCTTGATGGCCAGCAAAATTGCGGCAATTTTTTCGCGCAAAAAGCGCGGCGTAAATCAGGAAATATACGATGAAAAAGGCCGCGATATTTATGATTTATTGTGGTACATGGACAAAAAAATCATTCCTGATTTGGATTATTTAAAAGAGAAGGTTCCGGAAATCGCCGATTTTAAAGTATTATTTAACAAGCTCACTGTTAAAATGAATACCGTGAGCGATAAGAATTTGCGCGCTGATTTAACGCCGCTGTTTGTGGAGCAGTCATTTATCCAGAACTGGCTTAATAATTGGCGCAATAATTTTTTACGACTGGTTGAGTCTTATGATATTAGAACGGTTGTTAAATTAAAAAATATAACAATCGGGAAGGAATTTAGGACAGATATTTTTTTCTTTCATTTCAGCTATGCGGCAAAAGAAGGACGTTTAGTTACATTCACCTATTCTTTAAGTGATCATTGGCTAAAATTTCGAGAAGGGAATCTGTCTGAGCTAGATGTAATAGATATAAATAAAATAATTTCGTTGGTAGAGCTGATGCCAGGTCTGAAATTAGATGACGGTCTTAAACAGTATATTTTTTTATTCTATAAAAAAATCGAAGAATATCTTAAAAAATCAAACCATGTGATTCTGGGTGATGGAATTAAAACGAAAACTATTCGTATGACTGCCGATAATCTAAATCAGGCAGAACAAATTGTACTTAATAAGTCGGCCTTACTTTCGTGTGAGTTAGAAGATTTATTAAAATAAGGCCGCGCTTCAATGGAATGCGAGCCGAGCTTCAAAGGACACTGCTCGGCACGATTCTGTTGAATCGGGCATGATTTCGTCAAATCATATGCGAATCCTCGGCATTGACCCCGGTTTTGGCCGCCTTGGCTACGGCGTGATTGAACAAAAGAAATCCGGCCAAGATTGGCAGGCTCTTACTTACGGCTGTATTTCCACCAACCCCAAAGCCACGTTCGTGGAGCGTCTTAAAGATATCCACGAAGAGCTGGTAGATTTAATTAAAGAATATCAGCCCACCCGCGTGGCCGTGGAACAAATTTTTTATTTCAAAAACGCCAAGACGGTTATTGACGTGGCGCAGGCGCGCGGAGTAGTAATTCTGACGGCTGTGGAAGCCGGCCTCCCGGTAGACGAATTCACGCCCCTCCAAGTTAAACAAGCCATCACCGGCTATGGCCGAGCCGAAAAAGGCCAGATGCAAAAAATGGTGGGAGTAATTTTAAAAATTAAAGAACCAATTAAATCCGACGACGCGGCCGATGCCTTGGCCGTGGCATTGACGGCTGGGCAAACTTTATGGCTCAAAAAATTCTTGAAATAAACCCTAAAAAATACCCGTTTGTTTTAACCGTGCCTAACATTAGGAGCGGCCACAATGTGGGTGCTATGTTTAGGACGGCCGACGGCGCGGGCGTAGATAAAATTTATCTCTGTGGCTATAGCCCGCGCCCGCCGCACCATCAAGTTGACAAAGTATCGCTCGGCGCCGAAAAATCCGTGCCGTGGGTAGGGGCAAGGTATGCCTTGCCCCTACTTAAGAAACTCAAAATTGCGGGTTACCACCTGGTTGCCTTGGAGCAAACCCCAAATAGTGTTAGTATATATAGGTGGAGGCCTGCCCGACTGAATGGCAGTCGTTCGGGCGGGCCACAGTTTCCACTCGCGCTTATTGTCGGCAACGAGAAGACTGGCGTTCCCCCGCCAATTTTAAAACTTTGTGACACGGTTGTGCATTTGCCCATGCGTGGCGCCAAAAATAGTTTAAATGTCAGTGTCGCCGCCGGTATTGCTCTGTATTATATTTCCGCAAAATTAATCCACGGGCATTCCCACGCCTAGCCGCGCTGTCCTCGCCCAGAGGACAAGCGGCGTGCGAACTAAAATTTATTGTCAGCGACAGCGTCCAATCAAATATAATCCTGGTTAAATTTATGCAATCCACTGTTGAACTTTTTCGTCATTTTATAAAATCACTTCCGCCTCTAGTGCCGGAGTCGCTATTCGCGCGCGCGAACCACGCCCTTGAGCATGTTGAGAACGACCCCAGTGTTACCTTGCCCGAAGTGGAAGACACTATGATAGAATTTGGTTATGAGCTTTGGCCGTATATCCGGGCCTATCGAGAGTTTTTGTCGCTTTACGAGGCTAAGCTGGGCGAGCATTTTTTATTGCCGCGGCTTTCTCCGGCGCTAGCCGAGCGCTACCATAATTTTAAAGTTTGCGGCGGCACGCTTCGTGATTTGCATAGTGGCAATGGAGCTCAATTTTTTTCCGACGAAGAAAGAGGCGAGCTGTGCGCCGCGCTGGTAGGCTTAACGGCCGACACCCGCCGTTATACCGACCACCAGCTTAAGTCTGCCGATCGCCAAAAGTTTTTAGAGCGCGTGGCCGAGTTCAAAATTTTAATTTCTGACGTGGCTAATAGGCTAGGGAGCCTCCTGGCCCTGGCGGACAGCGAACAAGACCACCCTACCTTAGCCAGCGAAATTAGGCAGCGCGTGCGCGCTTTTGAGTATGGTCTCTGCTACTTAGGCCCCGCCCTCGATTACGCCGCTGTTTGCCAGGCTCCCGAGTTTTTTCATGGCCGCCGGCACGAACTGAATCGCTTGCGCGGCATTCACCAGCCGAGGGTGGCGAGTTTTAGCCAAAATTAGCGGCCTTTATCTTGACAAAGGCTAATTTTTCTGCTATAGTATCTACGTTTTTTACAATTTTTCAAATCTGCCCCGTTGCCGCCCGTCGGCACGCTGGCTTTTATTCTTAACCTGCTAAGTCCTAACAATTCCCCTAAGTGAACCCGAGGATTTCTGCCGCCAAGGCAGAAGCCGAGGGTGAGCGACAAGATAGTTGTAGGATGATAAAAGCGTCATGGCCAATACCAAGAAAAATAATTTTAAGAAATTTTGGAAACTAGGAAAAAAAGAAAATAATACCCAGTATTTTGACATCGATAAAAACGGCGATCTCATAATCTTCGAAGGCAATTATCAATACAATGTGCGGGAGCTAGCGGCGCGTTTTGGCACGCCGCTCAAAATCATGTTGCCTTATATCATTGAACAGCGCGTCGAGGACATGATGGACCTGTTCGAGGATTGTATTCGCGAAAACAAATATCGCGGCCAGTTTTATTACCACTACCCCATGAAAGTAAACCAAAGCCGCGAATTCGTCCTGCCCCTTATTTCCGAAGGCGCCAATTTGGAAACCACCTCGGCCAACGAACTTTGGGTGGTTAAGCGCATGTGGCAGCAGAACCGTTTTAACAGCCGCATTAAAGTGATTTGCAATGGTCCCAAAACCGAGCAATATGTTAGCTTAATCGCCGAACTTAAAGACAACGGCCTCGATATTGTGCCGATTATTGAGGATTTAGAAGAAGCGGAAACACTTAAAGATTTTCGAGGGCAAGTAGGCGTGCGTTTTGACAACGATTTAAAAGTAGAGTCGCATTGGGACAAAAAGGTAGAGCGGTTTGGACTAAGTCTGGAAGAGCTCTATTCGCTCGGCAAAATCAAAAACCTCACCATGCTTCATTACCACTTGGGCTGTGAAGTTAAGCGGGAGAAATATTTCGTGCAATCCCTTAAAAAGGCCATGGAGGTATATGTGCGCCTTAAAAAAATTAACCCTTCGCTCGACACCATTAATATGGGCGGCGGGTTTCGGGCTAATTACTATGTTGACCCGCGCGGTGGCTACACCTATTCCATGAATTCCGTGGTGCGGGCCATTATTAAATTTTTAAGCAAGTTTTGCGCTGAAAATAACATTCCCCACCCAAACATTATCAACGAATGGGGGTCCTACATTGCCGCCCCGGCGCAAATAACTGTTTATTCGGTAATTTCCACCAAACGGCTCCCGCGTTCGGCCGCCAAACAGTGGTATATTATTGACGGCAGTCTGCAAACCCAGCTCCTCGACACTTGGGCGATTCATAAACAATGGCATGTGGTGCCGGTAAACAACGCTCGAGCGCCGAAATTAACGCGCACCTGGCTGGCTGGCCTCTCTTGCGACGCGGATGATAAATATACTGCCGGCGGTGGGTATCTTCTTTTACCGCGCGTGGAGGATTTAGAAGAAAAGGAAAAACAGTATATTGCTTTTCTTGACACGGGTAATTATCAGGATGGTTTTACCAATCACCACTGCCTCAATGCCGCGCCCGCGAAAGTTATCTGCCAAAATGGCGATGTCAAATTAATCAAGAAGCGCGAAAGCCCGGAAGATATTGGTAAATTATTTGGGTGGTAAGATTCTAAATTAAAGAAAATCACGTAGAGACGTTGCACTGCAACGTCTCTTTGCACTGCAACGTCTCTTTGCACTGCAACGTCTCTTTGCACTGCAACGTCTCTTTAAAAATTATGATAGAAAAATTTAAAAATAAATATCGAATACCATCGGCACGTTTGCCTGATTGGGATTACAGCAATGCCGGTTTATATTTTGTAACAATTTGCACAAAAAATAGATTTTGTTATTTTGGCGATATTATTAAAAATAAGATGTGGTTATCTAAAATGGGTAAAATTGCACAGCAATATTGGTCGGAAATTCCCAATCATTTTTCACATGTCTATCTGGATGAATATGTAATAATGCCTAATCATATTCACGGTATTATCAGAATCACGGAAAACAATGTAAATCATAATCACGTAGAGACGTTGCACTGCAACGTCTCTTTGCACTGCAACGTCTCCGAAACAACATCGCCAAAAACGCCAGAGACGTTGCACTGCAACGTCTCTACGCAAACGATGATGCAGAAATCGCTAATGTCAAAAATTTCGCCTCGGACTGGTTCGCTAGGCACCATTATTCGTTCGTTTAAATCAATTTTTACCAGAACAATCAATCAAGACCCTACATTGCAATATTTTGGTTGGCAAGAACGCTACTACGAATCGATCATCCGCGATCAAAAATCTCTGGAACACATTCGCGGATACATTCGTGATAATCCAAAGAATTGGGAAAAAGATGAATTATTCCCGCATATTAAATAAATATTTTTAAACAAAACATTCGGCCTTGCATTTTCTCGCTATTTTGTTAAAATAAGCTAGTATTTTGTAATTGCGCCGCGCTTCAAAGGTCGTTCGCGACATCGCGAGAGACACTGCGCGGCATGAATTTGTCAATTCATATGAATTCTAAACAACTCTCCAAACTTTCTCCCAAACTGCGCGGGCTGATTATTGCCGAGAATAGCGCTGGTTCCAAGCGCACGGGGGGCCTCGCGGCGCACATTGCCAAAGCGCGACGGCCGGTAACGCAGTTTGCCGAAGAGACTCTCAACCACCTCAATGCCGGCTCCACACTGCAGTCTGCGCTTTGGTTAAAAAAGCATTTAGATAATGGTGGTAAACTTGTAGTAACTTTAGCTGGGGCGCTAAGCAGTTTTGAAATCGGCGTGATGCTCGCGGATTTAATTCGCGCTGGCAAAGTACATTTGGTTTCCGCGACCGGCGCTAACCACGAAGAATCGTATTATCGCTATGTGGCTTATTCGCACTACGCCTATATCCCGCGCTATACAGAATTGACGCCGGAGCAAGAGGCCGAATTGCGCGACGCCGGCCTGCGCCGCATTACCGACACTTTTTTGCCAGAAGACGAGAGCGTGCGCCTTATGGAGCCGCATTTACTAAAGATGTGGAGAGAGGCCGAGAAAAAAGGGGAGAGTTATTACCCCCACGAATATTTTCGGAGACTGTTTAAAAAGAATTTAATCAAGCCAGACAAGGGCGCTAACCAAGCCGATTGCTGGGCCTATGCCGCTTATCAAAAAAATATTCCCATCGTGATTCCGGGCTTTGAAGATTCAACAATGGGCAATATTTTTGCGAGTTATGTTTATAATGGCCCGCATAAGCCAACCGGGGACACGGTTTTGAGTGGTCGCGTTATGAAAACCGGTCTCGACTATTTTGGCTTCATGTATGACTGGTATATGAAAGAATCCAAAAATACCCCCATCGCTTTTCTCCAGCTCGGTGGCGGCATCGCGGCCGACTTCCCAATTTGCGTAGTGCCTTCACTTAAACATGATCTAAAATTACATAATAAAGTCCGCGACTGGGCTGGGTTTATCGAAATTGGCTCTTCGCCCATGTCGTACGGTTCCTATTCCGGCGCCGGCGGCAAAGAAAAAATTACGTGGGACAAATTATCTACCAAAAGTTATTATCAAATTATCCAGAGCGATGTGACCGTGGTGTTTCCATGGATGGCGGCGATTTTGCTTGGGTTGTAATTTTATGAAGAGAAACAAGCTTAACAAACAACAAAAAATCGCCAGCTACGACCCCGGCATGATTTATGCCGAGCATGGCTTGTTTGGTTTGCCGTTTACTAACGAGGAGTCCGATGTGGTTTTAATTCCGATGCCCTGGGAGGTAACCACGTCATATCGGGATGGCACTGCCCAAGGTCCAGAATTTATGACTAAGTCTTCATATCAAGTAGATCTCTATGACGAGGATATAAAAAATGCTTGGCACGCTGGCATTGCCATGGAGTCTATTTCTAAATATTGGTTAAAGAAGAACAAAGAATTGCGCCCGCTGGCCGAGAAATGTATTGCAAATATCGAGAAGGGTGGCACGCCTCAAGATAAAAAAGTTATTAAATTCTACGAAAAAATTAACGCCGCCAGCCACGAGCTAAATACCTGGATGAAAGCTGAATCCGCCCGGCTGTTAAATGCCGGTAAGTTGGTAGGGGTAGTGGGCGGTGAGCATAGCGTTCCGTATGGCCTTATGCAAGCTCTTGGCGAAAAATATAATAAATATTCTATTTTACACATCGACGCTCACGCCGATTACCGCCAAGCGTACGAAGGGTTTGCCCACTCGCACGCCTCTATCCAATACAACGCGGGGTTACTGCCGTGTGTAGAAAATCAGGTTTTGTTGTCTATTCGAGATTATTCCGAAGAAGAGGCTGGTTATATTGCCAAATCAAGAGGCAAGATTATCGCTTTTTCCGACCGTATTTTAAAACGCAACAGCTATACCGGCACGACTTGGCAAAAGCAGTGTGAACAAATTATTAAGCCCCTCGGTGAGAATGTTTATATTAGTTTTGATATTGACGCGCTGGATCCGAGCCTCTGCCCGCATACCGGCACGCCCGTACCAGGGGGCCTGGAGTTTGAACAAGTTTTTTATCTTCTAGAGTCACTCCTCAAAGCCGGTAAAAAAATAATAGGCTTTGATCTGTGCGAAGTCGCTCCCGGCGCCGGAAGTAATGGCGAGTGGGACGCCATCGTCGGCGCCCGAGCGTTGTATCGGTTGAGCCTGCTTCTTGCCAAGTCGCATGGTAAAAAAGTAGGGCAGTAGCTTTTTAGCTTTAGCTATGCCCAAAAAAGTTCTCCTTATCATCGCCCACGAAGGTTTTCAGCCCATGGAATACAGCGCGCCGAAAAAAGTTTTGGCTGATGCCGGGGTAACGGTAGTAACCGCGAGCGACGCGTCCGGGATTGCAACGTCCGCCCACACTGGCGAGCGGGTTATGGTAGATTTGACGCTCCTCGAAGTCCGAGCGGTTGATTATGACGGTATTTTTTTTATCGGCGGCCAGGGAGCCTTGGATCATTTAGATAACGAAGATTCGTACCGAGTAGCGCGCGAGGCCGCCGCTTCCGGCAAACTCTGGGGCGCGATTTGCGTTTCACCCCGCATTCTGGCTAACGCCGGGGTGCTCAAAAACAAAATCGCCACTGGTTGGGATGGCGATAATGAGCTGGCCGGAATTTTAGCGGCCGCCGGCGCCACTTACCAGCGGGAATCAGTAGTCCAAGATGGTCAATTAATTACGGGGAGCGGCCCGGCCGCGGCCGAGGAATTTGGGAAAACAATTTTGGCGGTGTTGACTATGGTATTGGCTTGAGCTGAACTGTTGGTTTGATTTTAATAGTTTTGATAATCGCGTCCATTATTTTGGTATTTGTTTCCGCAAATATCTGCCGCGCGCGATTACAATCCGCGTCATCGGTCGCACACCCTTGGGTCGCGATTCCGTAGGTAAACTGGAAAGTAAACACATAATCATTTTGCTCGAGATTTATATAGTAATCGTGCGTTTGCCCTCCTTCCGCGTAGCCAGTAACGTATTCTTTACGTGGCCGTGTTAGGCCCGAAATAGTTACCGTATCAATTTTCGGCTTGACTATTTTTGAATCATCGCCAGCATAATCATCAACCACGACTTCAGTTCGATAATCGTCTTTGGGTACAACCGTAACGGAAAGTTGTAATGGAAAAGGACTGCCCGGATCCCCGGCAAAAAATGGCCGCCCCATACTCAAATTAAAATATCCCGGCCGGGAATAGATCACTTCTTTTTTAATCTTCCATGACAAGGGGTGAAAAAAATAAAAAGAATAATTTTTAAGGCTGGTCCTGGAGGTGAACTTTGGCCAAGTGGCTGCTTGGTTCAATTCTGTCTGAAGAATAACCAGATCGTTCCCAGAACTATCCTGATAAAATTCGTTTGTAGTTTCCGGTATTAAAGAAACTGGCTTGAGAGCAGTACTCGTGGGCATTTGTGATTCAAGCGGTGGTGAGCTGGTAACAACCATTCGGATAGATTGTTTGGCAGAACAGCCAATGCCAGTTAGCAAAAGCAAAGCAATGCCTACCCAAGCAAGTCCATATTGCCTACGGGGTGGTAGATACATACAATTATGGCAGGAAGTTTTTATACAGCTAACGAAGGTCAGTTAAGTTTTTCTGGTTTAACAGTTGGAAATCGCTCGATCATTTTTTCAATCTCGGTTTGATTTAACAACAGCCCCGCGTGCGGCCCGTGCGCCGAAATAACCCCCGTGCTGTTCGCTGTTCCCCATTCTAGGGCGTGAGGCAGGTCATGCCGCGCCAGGCGCGCCGCGAGGTACCCGGCCGAGAAAGCGTCGCCCGCGCCGGTTTTGGACACTACCTTTACCGGGTAACTGCCAATTTGCCAAACCTCTTCTTTACTGCCCGCGAAGGCTCCGCGCGGGCCGTTTGTCAATATTACTTCTTTAGCGCCCAACAGAAGTAACGCTTCAATTAAGGCTTTTTCCGATTTTGCCGCGGCGAGACTCTGGCCGCTAATTTTTTCCGCCTCTTCTAAATTAACAATTAAAATATCGGCGTGGCGGGCGGCTTCGCGCAAGTCCTCCCGCGCGTTTTTTAGCATGTATGACCCCGGGTTGACGGCCAAGCGCACGCTTTTGTGAGTGTCTAGAAAGGCTAGCAAATTTTTTTGAATGTTCTCAAAACCTTCAGATAATCCGCTATAAAATATCCACGAACATTCCGGAATCGGCTCGGGCCAGATATAATTTTTCTTTTCCGCGTAAGATAAAATTGTGCGCTCCGCTTTGTAGTTTAAAACAATTGAGTAGCGCGTGTCGGCCCCGGCTTCTTTAGTTATTAAGCTCGTGTCGACTTTGAATTTTTTAAATAAGTCTATCACTAGCTGGCCATTAGAATCATCGCCGACGGTTGAGATAAAAGCGGTTTTGAGGCCAAGTCGACTTAAGGCCACAGTGGTGTTGGCGGCGTTACCCCCCAGTGTCTGGAAGCTGTCTGCAATTGATATTTTAGCGCCATACTCTAAACACAGCTGCTTTCTTCCGGCAATTTCCTTTAATTCTACCTCGTTGGTTTTATCGCCAATCTGAACGTGGGTATCAATAATCGGGTCGCCGATTCCAAGGACATCAAACATATGATTTATTCGAAATCATGCCGCGCAACGTCAGTTGAAGCGCGGCGACATCTTTCCGTCGTTATGTTCGTATTTTTCCGTATTAGCTACCGTATGGTGGTGCTTGCCGCGCCAAATTTGTATTAACTCGCGGCCCGCCACCAGAATCATGCCAACTGTGGCGAACATTATTACGTAATCCTGGCGCACTAGGGCGTATACAAACAGCGACGCCGCCCCAACCACGAACACGGCATCCTGCCGCCGCTCGGCTTCGAGGAGGATGGCGTACATTAAGGCCAAGCCTCCCATGAATCCAATTACTATAACCGCCAGGTTAACATAGCTAAAGTCCATTCCCGGCACCGAGTTTACAACGAAGTTAAGAAATTTATCCATAGCAATTAAAATTTTAAAAATTAATTAGTTAATTTAAATTTTATTTCACTTAAAAATCGCTATTAATTTCCCCCGCCAGCTTATTTTTTGATGCCAGTGGTACCAAGTAACCACAATGTACACGCTCTGCAAAATTATAAATATTAAGTCTTTTAGATAAACACTATAGATTAAGAGGAACAAACCGCCAAAAATAAACCAGCGGTCGCGCTTCTCGCTGGCGCGTATCAGCACCCCGCGGCTAATAGCGAGCAAGCCTAAAACTCCGCAAGTCTTAAAAATAATTGGTGTGAGTAACATGATATTGATTAAGTCTATAATATACCGTATTTATACTGTTTCGACAATAAAATTTTTAGGGTTTCCACGTATTCACATACCCAATCGCTTCGAGCGCGGCCACCACCCCGGTGCCCGCGGCAATCGCGATTTGTTTATGAGGAATATTGGTAACGTCGCCCGCCGCGAAGATGCCCGGGACGCTGGTATGGCAGAGCTGGTCAGTCACAATTTCGCCGAGCGAATTTTTTTTGAGCTTACTAGCGAATTGAGAATTAGGAATCATGCCAATATGAACCATGACGCCTTGCACGACAATAGTTTTATTTTCGCCCGCGGCGGTTTTATATTTTAACGCCTCTACTTTAGTGTCACCCACAATTTCGGTCGTATCCGCTTCGTAAATTATTTCGATATTATTTAACGCTTTTACTTTTTCAATCAAAATCGCGTCTCCCTTCGGGAAGCCGCCTTGGAATTCGGGCGTATTTTTAAATTTGGTTAAGAGGTATTCTTTTTCCGCGAGGCTACCCATCATAAGAGCGCTCTCGAGCGCCGAGTTTCCCGCGCCAATCGTGGCCGTGATCTTCTTTTTATAAAGCGGGCCATCGCAAACCGTGCAATACGTCACACCCTTGCGGTCGAGCTTGTCTTCTCCGGGCACGCCAAGGCGCTTGGGGTGGATGCCAGTGCCGATAATTACGGTTTTGGTTTCGAGCGCTACGGCTTCGCCGTTCGATTTTTCAGCGCGAACTACGTGGTAATTTTTTGTGGGGACAATGTCCGTCACGCGCCAACCTTCTTCTATATTAACATCATAGCTTTTGGCGTGCTCGGCGAATTTTTGCGCCAAATCAAAGCCATCGATGCTGATGATGCCCGGCCAGTTATTGGTTTCGCCGCTCAAAGCCACTTCGCCGCCGATATTTTCGGTAATTAAGCGAAAATTTAATTTGCGCCGCGCCGCGTAAATGGCCGCGCTACAGCCTACCGCCGCGCCGCCGATAATCACTAAATCCAGCATATGATTTATTCGAGATTTAACTGATCTGTGATAAAATTTCTTCTAGGCCAAGCCTCTTGGTTTTAGAATAATCCCTCATTTCTTTAATTGTCAGTTGGAACATTTCCACGGCTCTTCTCCGGCCTTCTATATCGGTCGCTTGAGCAAAATGTCCGGCTTGGACATCAGCGTCGCGCATTGAATCTGCCATAAAAGCATCAGATAAAATTTTTGTTTGGGTTGAATTGATTTCATTTTTCGCATCTCTTTTATTAATGGCATCTCTTAAGGCGTTATGCCTATTGGCTAAAAACAATGGCGGCAGTTTTAAAGGATCATTCTTTACTGCTGAGGCTAAGCTATGTCCAAAATTAATTTCCGGTTCTTCTTGTTTCTTCTTGGCTTCCTTCCGGCCTCCTCCTTCCATTGCTCTTAATACCATACAATCTAAATTAATGTTTTAACTAATTCATTATACGCCGCTTCCATATCCGCGGCTTTAGTAAAAAAACTACCCACATTTAAAATTTCCGCGCCGGCCGCCACCAACTGGGGCGCAGTCTCCAAATTTACCCCGCCATCTACCGCGCAAAGCGGCCGTGTCGCCCCATTCTCTTTTGTAAACTCTTTAATTTTTTCTAGCACTGCTGGCACAAATGGCGCGCCTTGGGCTCCGGGGTGCACGGTCATGAATAATAGCACTTCGATATCAGACCAATATTTTTTTACTTTATTTAAATCTGTTTCCGGGTTAATAACGATGCCAACGCTCCAACCTTGGTTCTTGGCAAAAGCAACGCAATCCGTTGGGTTGTCCTCTGCCTCGATTGGGAAGATCACCCGAAAAACATTTTTCACGTGCGCCCAGGTTTTCATCTCGGCCAAGGGGTGCGCCACCATCAAATGCAATTCATATTTTAAATTTAGTTTTAGACTGTTTATTTCAATTCGCTCCGCGAATGACGTACCGGGCACAAATTGGCCGTCCATCACGTCTATTTGGATATAGGGCAAAAAATTCTGCGCTATCTCGGCTTGTTTTTTAAATTCCTCAAAATTATTTGTTAGAATTGTCAGAGTAACAACTGGCGGCATAGTTTAGTCTTGGGTTATTTTTCTAAACTCTCAATTTTTTTAAGCCTTCGCAAAAATCTGGGGTCATTATCGTATTTTTCGTTTAAAAATGTTTTCACCATTTGGGCCGCGTGTTCGCTGGAACAATATTCCGCCGCCAAGCACAGCACATTGGCATGGTCGTCGCGCACTGTCCATTTTACGTTTTCAATGCTAAAACCCATCATCGCCCGGATGCCCGCGATTTTATTGGCCGTCATCGCCATGCCCTGCCCGCCGCGGCAAATTAAAATTCCGCGGTTCCCGCCTTCGCGGCGGGCAGGATTTTTATTTTTTACGACTTTTTTGGCGAGGAGCGCGGCAAAATCCTGTAAATCATCGGTAGCTACATATTTTTTTGGCCCTAAATCTACCGCCTTAATCTTGAGTTGGTTTTTAAAATAGCGCAGTAAATATTTTTTTAGCTGGTAACCGCCGTGATCCGAAGCAATATAGAGCATAATTTAGCAAAAAAACAAAAATCCAACAATTTTATTCCTCATGATTATTCACTATTATACCGCCAATCGCACTTTCTTGGCAAGGCTTAAAAAGCCGCAATTTAGCGAAATATAGCGAAATCCTTGACAAAAACCGTGATTTTGTATATGATTATTTGTTCAGAGCGGTGGCCATGCCCAGCGCCGCTTTGGTTATTCGTTCCCTGGGCTAAAACAAAGGAAAAAAGAAGTACGATACGAAAGGTAGGCAAGAAATGGGATCGAGGAATCTGAAGAGTGGAAGCCTGGTTCTCCAGGAGGACGTCAGGAAGGACTTCCGCGGGTCGGAAGGCATGCTGGAGCTCCTCATGACCGTTCTCACCGGTCTCCTGACGGGAACCGTGATCATCCGCTACATGGACCGGGTGAAGGGTGGCCCCGGACATCAGAGCCAGGTGCGAGCCGTCCGGTTCGATAACGTTCGCCACCAGATCATCCTGACGGCCCAGCCGGGCGACAACAAGACCCACTGGCGGCTGTCACTCACTCTGGCGCGAACAACCGACTTAAGCAAGGTGTACGCCGCGCTCGTCGCAAGGCTCGGTGTTACTCCGGCAGAAGTAGTCGGTAACAACGGCTCACCGGGCGACCAAGCCGCTCTGCGCGTCGAGCTGGCGCGGCTCGAACAGCTTCATGGCGAGCAGAAGGCCGAGCATGATCGTCATCAGGCGGCCGAAGCCGAGCGCGCAGTTCAGCGTGAGGGGCTCGTAAATGATCGCAGGGCGCTCGAAGAGCTCATCGTCGAGGTCGACGAGGAGAGTCGGCGCGCCACTGCCGCCCGGGCCGCGGCCGAAGAAGCCCTCGAACAGACCGAGCTTGAGCTCGACGAGGTCAGGGACAAGCTCGAGGCCATCAGGAAGAAGGCCGATGCCCTCGCTGCCGCGCGTCAGCTCCTGGCCGAGGCCAACCTCGACCTCGCTGACCCGGGCGTGCTCGCGGCCCTGCGCGGAGAGCCGGCCAAGTAGGGTTCCGCCACCCCAACGTACTTCCATTTCCAACCCCTGCCGGTCCCGAGGCGACCGGCAGTACTCACAAAACATCACTATTCAAGTGGTGTTTTTTGATGCCACAGATTTTGAAATACAAATAATTGACAAAATTTAGCATTTTTAGTACTCTTAAATTAAGACGTTTTGCCCATTATCGACGGGCAGAGCTCGTCCGCCGCGGCGGGCGGGATCGCGTTAAGAGCAGAAATCCTGCGACCATCAGTCGTTGGAGAGTAGACCTCTTCGGGAATGCCCGTTACAGCTCAAAATTAAGCGAAAGCACAAGATGGTACCGTCCAGTCATTCGACCGGACTCTTGGCACGAATATTTTCGTGTTTTTTTATTGAAAATTAGCAATGAGCAACTAACAATTAACAAGTGAGTATGAACGAAAAGCAGAATCCGTTGTTTGTAAAGGCAGATTTATTGGCAAAAGAGGCATATCAAATTGCCCAAAAATTTCCTAAACATGAGATGTACGGGCTAACGTCTCAATTGAGACGTGCGGGATTGTCGGTTATTCTAAATATTGTTGAAGGTTTTGCCAGGCAGAGCAAAGCTGAATTTCGTAGGTTTTTAATAATATCCTTTGGCTCATTAAAAGAAACAAAATATTTATTGAATTTTGCCAAAGAACAAAAATATTTAACAGATAAAAAATACAGCGAGGTTTTAGGAATGACGGAGGAAGTAGCTCGCATATTATGGTCATCAATAAAGTCTCTAAAATAGGTTTGTTAATTGTTCATTGCTAATTGTTAATTCGTGTATGTACGACGCCAATTCCGAAGAACAAAAAATTTTAGAATTCTGGGAAAAGGACAAAACGTTTGCCAAATCCGTCAATGAACGTCCGGAAAATAAGCCCTATGTCTTTTACGACGGCCCGCCGTTTGCCACGGGCCTCCCGCACTACGGGCATATTTTAGCGTCCGTTATTAAAGACGTGGTGCCGCGCTACTTTACTATGAAGGGGTTTAGCGTGCGCCGCCGTTGGGGGTGGGATTGCCACGGCCTCCCAATTGAAAGCCTCGTTGAAAAAGAACTAAATATTTCCGGTAAAAAAGACATCGCGGATAAATTAGGCGTTGATAAATTTAACAACGCTTGTCGTTCTAAAGTTTTGCAGTATACCGAGGAGTGGAAAAAGATGGTGGCGCGCGTGGGCCGCTGGGTGGAATTTGATAATTCGTATAAAACCATGGATCCCACCTATATGGAGAGTGTCTGGTGGGCCCTCAAAACCATTTGGGATAAAAATTTAATTTACGAAGGCCGCAAAGTTTTAATGTACTGCCCGCACTGCGAAACGCCAGTCAGTAAAGCCGAAATCGCCATGGACAACAGCTATAAAGATATTACCGAAGAAGCGGTAACGGCACGGTTTAAAGTAATTGAACCAGCTAAGCATGGTCTGCCTAAAAATTCTTTTATTTTGGCCTGGACTACCACTCCGTGGACACTACCGGGCAATGTGGCGCTCGCGGTCGGCGAAAAAATACTTTATTCGGCCGTAGAGTTAAACGGTGAAGTTTTAATTGTGGCGGACGATTTGGTTGAGAAAATTTTTGTCGGGCAACCTGCCCGCAATGCTGCGCATAGCGCTGCAGGCGGGGAGTTTAAAAAAATAAAATCATTTCCCGGCAACAGTTTAGTTGGCATTAAATACGAGCCGCTTTTTGATATGCCGGCTATGCGAGAGGCCGAGAGTAAAAAAGTTTACGAAGTGGTAGCCGCTGATTTTGTGAATACCGATGAGGGCACCGGCGTGGTGCACACGGCCGTAGTGTATGGCGAAGATGATTATAATTTGGGAATGGCCGAGGGGCTCCCAGCCGTGCCCATGTTAAATGATAAGGGTGAGTATAATAAAGTCGCTCCCGCCTTCCTGCAGGGCAAGTTTATTAAACAAGCCGAAAAAGAAATTAAAAAATATTTAGATGAAAAAGGGTTTTTATTTGCTAAAAATCAGAACACACATTCGTATCCACACTGCTGGCGTTGTGATACGCCGCTTATTTATAACGCTATTTCGGCCTGGTTTATTAATATCCAAACCATTAAACCGCGTTTAATAGAATTAAACGAAAAAATTAATTGGTACCCCGAGCACCTAAAACATGGCCGTTTTAAAAATATTTTAGAAACCGCGCCGGATTGGAACATCTCCCGCAACCGCTATTGGGCCACGCCCCTGCCGTTTTGGAAGTGTGCAAATCAAGAAAGCAAAAAAACAAAAAAACAAAAAAACAATTCCCAGTGCGACAATGTGGTGTGTGTGGGGAGTGTAGCGGAGTTGAAAGAGAAGGCAATTAATTTCTCCGAGGTTTTTTCTTCTGATAAAGTTGTCGAATTGGATTTGCACAAACACATCGTGGATAAAATTAAATTAAAATGCGATCAGTGCGGCGGTAGTATGGAGCGCATTCCAGAAGTGATTGATTGCTGGGTAGAATCGGGGAGCATGCCTTTTGCCGAATATCATTACCCGTTTGAAAACAAAGCCGTCTTTCACAAACGTTTTCCCGGGCAATACATTGCCGAATACATTAACCAAACTCGGGCTTGGTTTTATTATATGCATGCCATGGCGGGGTTACTTTTTGATAGCAACAGTTTTGAAAATTGCGTTACCACCGGCGAAATTCAAAACGAAAAAGGCGAGAAATTGTCTAAATCAAAGAAAAATTATCCGGACCCTTGGATTATCATAGAAAAGTACGGCGTTGACGCTCTGCGTTATTATTTAATGACCAGCCCGGTGATGGAAGCGGAAAATTTATTATTTAACGAGCGCGAAATACGCGAAATTTACAACAAGGTCGTCAACATTTTATGGAACGTGGTAGAGTTTTATAAATTGTACGCGTCCGAAAGTCCATGGTCCGAAGTCCCTGCCTCACCGGCAGGCAGGCAGGGTCCAGAGTCTAAACATGTTTTAGACCAGTGGATTCTCGCTAAGCTCCAAATTCTAGTCAAAGAAGCAACCGAACAAATGGACATTTACAATACCGTCAAAGCCGCCCGGCCGATCCGCGAATTTATTGATGAGTTATCCACCTGGTACGTGCGCCGCTCGCGCGATCGGTTTAAGAGTGAGAACAAGGCAGACCAGGCCGCGGCCCTTGCGACTCTAAAGTTAGTATTAGAGACACTGGCTAAACTTATGGCTCCGTTTACTCCGTTTCTTGCCGAGAAAATCTGGTACATCGTAACTGGCGCAAAAACGAGCGTGCATTTGGAGATGTGGCCGGTAGTAGACGAAAAATATTTAAACACAGAACTTATCGGGTCAATGTCGACTGTCCGTAAACTAATTGAAACGGCTCTCTCATTGCGCGCCGAGCATAAAATTAAGGTAAGACAACCACTGGCCTCGTTACAATTTTTTGGGTTTACGCCCTCAAAGATTATCGGCACATCTGAGTGGTATAAAATAATGGAAGAAGAGTTGAATGTAAAGAAAGTTTCTTCTCTAGAAATGGAAAGTGGTGATTATAGCAATGTTTCGCCGGGTGAAAACAAGGTAATGAAGGAAGCTGACGGAGTCAAAGTGATATTAGATATTAATATTACCCCCGAGCTTAAACAAGAAGGCCTGACGCGCGAAATTATCCGCACTATCAACCAGATGCGCAAAGAACAAAAACTTACTATTCAAGATGAAGTGATAGTAAAATATGCGACCGAAGACGCCCTGCTTAAAAAAGTTTTGGCTAATTTTAGCCAAGAAATTTTACGCGCCACCTTAGCCAAAAAAATTATTGAAAGTCCGGAAGCTAGCCAAAAAATCGCTATTGATGGCGCGGAAATAAATTTTTCAGTGGAAAAAAACGGTTGACAAAACAAGGGCAAACCGGTATACTGGATTAGTTAAAAATTCCAAATATTATTTATGGAATTGACTAGTTCGAAAGACGACGCAGATCCTGTACCGGCCAATTTGCTAAAAATTTGCAACAAAACTATTAACCCAAACGGGCGCAAGCTCCTTTGGGTTTTTTAATTTATGGAAGCAATTGATTCGCCAGCTCGTCAGTCATCCATCAAAGATTTTGAGAGGTTACGAGAAAAAGTTTTTGTTGAGCGTCCAGTATTAGCCGATATTATAACCAAGCATGGAGAGATGAGTTTGTATGAGTATGCCTTAGATTATTTAGATGTTAACGAAACCGCGCTATATAAATCTCGTCGGCCGGAATTTTTATCATCATTTTCTGCTCTGGCTGGAAAATTTTTACCGCCCGCAGTGGCGCAATCCGCATGTCAGCAATTAGAAAAATATTTTTTTGTTTCCACGTCTGACCATCATGGACCTCTCACGCATCCATTTTTTTTAAGTTCCAACCTTCTCAACGCAGTCGTAGCTCTGGAAGCAAACGACCCGGTGCTGGAAAATATTATCGTCTTGGCTTGCGGGAGCGTTTCATTAGATAACAGTAGCTTTCCGCGCGGTTTGGTATTTAATTCGCCGCTCAACAGCACCAATCAATTACTGCGTTCCGCTTTTTTTTCCAGTCACGAGCGCCCGTCATTAGTGCACTTATTGCGTCCGTATAGTAAGGCAGAATTAGATAAAGGTAAAAGTAGCTTAGATCACTATGTTAAACAAAAAGTTATTAGTCCACAGGTAGTAGAGATGGTAGGCGCGATTATTGATGAAATTTATGCCCCGTTAATTACCAAGGGCCTCCCTAGTTATGCGGCGCAAGTTACCGCGTCCAACTATAATCTTTGGCGCAAATTTTTTTCTCACGCTGATTTTAAAAAAATTCCTAATTTAGTCTACCTAGAGTTGGAAGATATGGTAAGCCGACTGCTTGTTGATTATCACCTAAAAAGTGGTTCTTATATTTACGATTTGTTATTTAATGACGATTTTCAGAATTCCGTTATTAAATATTTAGATGGCAAACTTGGATCTTTTTGTTTGGACCACAAAACCGACACCTTTTTATTTTGGGCGGTGCCCAATGGGGAGCGTTATCGTAAACAGTTGTGGAAGAATGGCAATAGACTGTGCTCTGATGATGGTCAGTACAGCATAGACTTAACGCCTGAGGCCATAAAAAAAGCTTTAGAAAAAAAAGAAATTATGCCTAGTTTGCTGTTAGATTTTGTTGTTTTAGCTTTGTACTATGGGCTTAAATGTCTAGGCGGCTTTAGCCAGGTCAACTATCTTACTGGCATGAAGCAAGGGTTTATTCAAGTTTTGACTGAACTTGGAAAAAGCGAGGAAATTTCGTCCTTAGAAGTAGTGCAGACCAAAGAGTTGGTTGGAGACATTACTTTAGCTTTTATAAAAACGCAAGATGGCCAAACGATACCTGCGACTGGTTTAGACTTGGCGCTGTATGCTAATGGAAATTTATGGAGCACGCTTATTAGCCAATCAAAAATAATTACATTGAAAGAAGCAATGAGTCCGATGATGCCGGAGTTTTATCGGATGATTTATTTTGAAACAGAACGCGAACCGGCATTATCCGCTGTAACTTCGGAAACGATAGCCCGCTTGATACAACTAGATAAAAAAATTAAACCGTGTATAGTTTTTTAATATGCAGAAGATTTTTTACAATAAATTATGGCCAGGCGGCAATATTACAGCTTTAGTAGAAGGCATTTCTGATAGGAGTAAGTATGCCACCATTTCGAATGAGATAATGGCGACAGATACGGAGGTCGAGCAAGTTGGATTTATTGAGGTAGCAAGTTCAAAAGAGTCCCAGATTCGCCTTCAAATGATGGGGGGCGAATTTTGTGGCAATGCCGCGCGTTCCGCGGGCTTTCTATTTGCAAAACGGACTAATTGTGATAAGGTTACACTTGAGGTTTCTGGTTTGCCATGTGGGTTAGGGTTTGTGGTAAAAGAAGATGGGAATACCACGTTGGAAATTCCAGGAAATTTTTTTCGTAAAGTAAATACTATTCCAGGTGGCTACCTCGTTGATTTAATTGGTATTAGGCACCTAATAATTTTACAAAAAAATAACGACGCAGTAATGACGTTGGTTGATACGTATAAAGAAGATTTCCCAGCACTTGGTGTAATATATGCTAAGGAAATGAACGGAGAAATAGTTATTGATCCTACGGTCTGGGTAAGAAATACCAACACGCTAATTGCCGAAACCGGATGCGGTTCTGGAAGTATCGCCGTGGCCATCGTGTGGAGCCTGTTCGCTAAAGCAAAAGAGTCTTTTACCATATTGCAACCGAGTGGTGAAAAATATACTATAAACTTAATAAGTCAAGACGGCGGTGAATCGCAATATCAAACGATAGAGTTGTGTGGTACGATAAAAATTTTAGGTAACAAATTTGTTGAGATAAAGAACGCCTAGTTAAAAAATTTATGAATCCTGAACTTTTCAACCAGGAGCATCTTCAAGAACAGCTACCCCCGATACCACAAGAATCCGTTGAAGGTTGGAAAGAAAAACGTATTAAGGGCCTAAACGAAGACATGGTGGCTATAGGAGCTTTTACGGAATTTTCTGACTGTGACACCTCTGGAATTTATTTTGGAGAAAGAGGCCCTGGCCCTGAACTAAGTTTTGCAGGACCGAACAATTTTGTTAATAGAAATATAGACCGTGATAAAAGCCTGCTCTCTAATTTTGTGCGTCGAGGAGTTCTGGAGAAGTTAAAACGCGCCCAGGAGTTGTTGCCAAAAGGATATTATTTTAGATTTTTTGATACATTTAGACCACTTTCTGTCCAAGGGGAGTTATTTTATGCTCAAAAAATTAAGGTTGAGAAAGAGCACCCTGAGTGGGATGCGGTAAAAGATAAAGAGAAAATTGAAGCTGAAACGCACAAATTCGTTGCCCTTCCTCCCGCGGACGCAGAATCAATTAAAGATCGTCCGTCCCCTCATCTTACAGGCGCCGCTATTGATTTAGGGCTTATAAAATTAAGCGCTGAGGGTTTGGGAATGTTACAAGATTTAGAAAATAGAAAAGTGTCTGGAAAATTAAATTATGCAGTGAAACCGAAGGATCAGGAATTTTTTTCACAGGCGAATGAGTGGGTGGAGAAGCTTAAATTACCCGATAAAATGAAGAAGAATTGGTTAGCCGAGTACCGCTATGGATTCGAGAAAGCCCTTATCTTCAGAAAACATAGCAAGACAGTAGATATGGGTACGCCCTTTGATTATTTTGGTCCAGAAGCAACCACCAATTTTTATGAAACCAAGTCTGAAGCTAATTTTGGCACGAAAGATTACGAAATAAAAAATAACCGGCGACTTTTTTTTAAGGTTTTAAAAGATGCTGGCTTTTCAAATTACCCCGATGAATGGTGGCATTGGAGTTATGGCGATCAAGAATGGGCAGCAAATCTCAAAAAAGACGAAGCTCTATATGGTAAAATAGATTTAAATGAAGGTAATATGGCGCTTGAGAAAGCTAGGAGAATGGTATACTTAAAAACGATTCGCGACGTGAGAAAAAATCAAAATGCTATTTTTATAGATTCAGAAGATAAAAAAGACTAACTTAGTCAATTTTTAACAGGCAAATTTATATTTATTTATTTTAAAAAAATATGCTTACCGTAAAACAAATTTTTGATCTCGGAATTAAAATCGGAATCGCGTCCGATCCGCGCGGAGTTCAAGGAATAAAAAAATATCTGGCGCGGCAGAAAAAAGAATACGACGATCTCAAGCCGAAAGACAAGGGATTTTTTGATCGCGAGACTCTCACCAATCCATTTCCCGACAGCGGCATCCACGTTGACGACGGCAAAAGCAATGTAAAAATGGTAATGGCTGGCATCGATATTAATGCTCCGGAAATTTTGCTTGCCAGCCAGCTTAATGAGAGAGGGAAAAAAATTGGCTTAGTCATTGCCCATCACCCCGAAGGTAAGGCGCTTGGCAAACTGCACGAAGTGATGGAGATGGGCGTGGATATTGGCATGGCGCTGGGTCTGCCGGTACATTTGGCGGAAAAAATTATGGAGGAGCGGATGCGCGAAGTGGCGCGTAGCTTGAGCGCGGCAAACCTCTACCAGGCAGTGAATGTGGCCGAACACTTGGGCATTAATTTTATAAATGCTCACACTATTACCGATAATTTGGTGCACACCTTTATCGCTAATCTCATTGCCAAACGCCAGCCGGAAACGATTGCTGATCTAATGGATCTTCTGATGGAAATTCCCGAGTACCAGATGGCTAAACGGCTTGGTTTTGGGCCGGTAATTTTTGCCGGCACTCCAAGAAATCGCGTTGGCAAAATAATGATAGAAATGACCGGCGGAACCGAACCGTCGCCAAAGGTGTATCCGGAACTTTCACGTATTGGCATTAGCACCATCGTTGGCATGCATATGCGTAAGGAGACTTTGGAAAAATCTAATGAGGCGCAATTAAATGTAGTGGTTGCCGGGCATATGTCTTCGGATTCCCTCGGTATGAATTTATTTTTGGATGAACTGGAGAAAAAAGGCATCGAAATTGTCCCCTGCGGTGGCCTAATTCGCGTGAGCCGGGTGAAGAAAGGGAAAAAATAGGTCATAAATTATTTTATCAATCGATTTTGTAGGGACCCCGACGTTACGTCGGGGTCCCTACGTTGTTTTCAAATTTGATTTTGTTTACATACAGTGCTAATATTACCATGTTATGCCAGTTCGGCCAGCTCGTAAATTGAATCGTTGGCACAAATGGGATTATAGTAATTTTGGGTTCTATTTTGTAACAATATGCACGCAAGGTCGCCAGCAGTATTTTGGTGAAATCAGAAACGGTTTAAAGATTTTAAACAAATGCGGGAAAATTGTCGAAAATTTTTTGGGAGAAATCGAAGGCCATTTTAAAAATGTATATCTGGATGAATTTGTGGTGATGCCAAACCACGTGCATGCGATAATTTTGGTTGATAATCAGGTGAATGGAAAAAGAACACAAACAATTGTAGGGAACGTATTCGCGCAAACGCGCGTAGGGACAGGGCAGTGCCCTGTCCCTACAAGGCGAAATAGCGCTAGATATGGGTTGTTATCTAAAATAATAAATGGTTTAAAAAACGTCGTCACAAAAGAGATCAGAAAACAATTTCGTTATAATGAATTCGGCTGGCAGCGGTCATTTCACGATCACATCATTCGCACTCCCACAGAATTAAACCGTGTTCGGCAATATATTGCGGCTAATCCAGAGAATTGGGAAGAGGACAGAAATAACCCAAAAAATTTTAAAAAATTATGATCTCTCAAATTATTGGCAAAGTTATCAGCAATAATGGATCAGATGTAGTTTTGTCCACCGCGGGTGGGGTCGGGTATAAAATTGCCGTCAGCCCTAAGGCAATCGAATTATGTTTAGTAGGTAAAGATGTATCCCTAGAAACATATTTGGTCGTGCGCGAAGATGCTCTTGACCTGTTTGGTTTTGCCAATAACTCCGAACGAGAATTATTTAAAAATTGTTTATCGGTTTCGGGTATCGGGCCCAAGAGCGCTTTGAATATTTTAAAACTGGGAAGTGTGGAGGAAATTACGCTCGCGATCGCGCGCGGTGATATTGGTTATCTTACCAAAGTCAGCGGCATTGGCAAAAAAACCGCCGAGCGCTTAGTGGTGGAACTCCGTGGTAAAGCGGCCAAGGGTTTGAGCGAAGAAGATTTAGTAAAACCAGCTGGAGTTTTGGGAGATGTGGTAGAAGCTTTAATGACGCTTGGCTACTCGGCCGAAGTGGCGCGCGATGTTGCTAAGAGTCTGAAGCAAGAAGGCAAGACGAGCGAACAGTTACTTCGCGAAGCGCTGAAGATGATGAAGTAGAAAAATAATTGCGTTGATAGTATTAAAAAGTAGTGCGCGGCCGTCCTAATAAACATCTGGTGTGATGTCTGTCAGGACGGCCGTTGTGGTTTTGCCGGTGAGCTCTCCTAGGCATGCTGTGCCAGCAGGTTTTCGAACGCCCGGGCCGACTCGGCCATGGCTTCGTCCTGCCGGTCCTGCCGATCCGCTACTTCTGCGGCGACCAGGGTCGCGAGCGCGAGCGCGTCGCTCGGCAAGATCTTCTCGCCAAGGTGCCGGCAGAGGATGCGCGCGAGCATCAGGCCTTGGTCAGTCTCGGGCGTGGCGGCCGAGACGCGCACGAGCCCATTTGCCAGCCGCGTGAGGATCACAGCCTTGATGTGCTCTCCGCTTCCGAGGCCGCGCTCCCGCGTGTACGCCGCGATAGCCGCGAGGAGCACCTTGGCCATCTTCGGGACGAGGTGCTCGAGGTGGGCGAGTTCGGTAGGCAGGGGAGAGATCTGCCCCGTAGCGCCAACCGCCATCGCTCCGAGTTCGAGAATGGTCCACGCCATCCTCTCTTTCACTTGCGGAACAGTGGTCATGGCCGCTCCTTTCTTCTATCGAAGGTGGTTTTGCCCGGCCGCCACAGAGGCCAAAAAGCCACTCTGGCAAGTGGGCAAAAGTTTTAACGTCATGAGCGCTCTGCTTGTTTTTTAGCTTCCGCGTTCATATACTCCGTATACCAAGAATATTCCGAACCGAGCAAATTGGAAATTAATTCAAACACCAGTTTCGCGGTTTTGGCGTCTATGTCTTTAGTCACAACCTGTTCGGCGATATCCAGCCCGACTACCGGGCAAAGTCGGCCGATATATTTCGCGATGAGCGTTATTTCCCGATACGTTAAACCTCCTGCGGTGGACATGAGCGTTGCCGGAGCATACTCTTTATCAATGGCGTCAATATCAACGCTTACCCAGATATTTTTTACGCGGCTGGCTAAAGCTTTAATTTTTTCTGTCACTTGGTGGAGGCCGTGCGTCGCGAGATCAAGCATGGTAACAGCCTCTAGTTTTTCGCGGCGAATCAGGTCAATTTCCGTTTGGTCCAAGTCTTTCAGGCCAATGAAAAGCCAATTAGCAGGTTTTACTTTGGCTCCTGGCCGCAGAATATTAACCAGCCGCGGGTGGCCAAAGCCCATTAAAGCCGCCGCTGGCATGCCGTGGATATTGCCCGAAAGCGTAGTTTCCGGAGTATTCATGTCGCCATGAGCGTCAATCCAAATCACACCAAGTTCGTCTTCTGTTCCGGCCGCCGCGCCGCTAATTGTACCGAGCGACATCGAATGGTCGCCGCCGAGCGCCACTACTTTGTGGCCCGCTTTAACGCTTGAGGCTATCAGGGCGGCCACTTCTTCACTGATCTTTGCTATGGCTTCAAGGTATTTACAGTTTTTGTCGCCTTTAATAAGTGATTCGCCGTTTTGGGGGCAATCTAAGTCGCCCAAATCATTTACGTTGAAACCCAGCGCCGCGAGCATTTTTAAAAGCCCTTGGCTGCGCAAATATTTGGGAGCCTCTGCTGTTCCCGCCGCGTCTTTGCCAATGTCAATGGGGATCCCAATCACATCAACCGTGCCAGCGAGGGTTTTGGTTTCGTAAAAACTAAGTGAGTCAGAGTTCATAGTACAAAAAAACAGCCACCTTTTCGGGTGGCCGCTATGAAATGGGTAAATTAAATTGGGGTAGAAAATTTCTCATGCTTAGGCTAGTTTAGCACTACGTGAATGGTTGGTCAAAGGCGTTTATACACAGCATAGAGAAGTTGTCACCACTCACCGCGCTTCGCGCGGTGAGTGGTGGCTGGTGGCTCTCAGCCGCTCCGGATGACGGCATCGGAGGGCCCGTTGAGCTTGTTTCCCATGTCGCCGGCGCCCGGCCAGATATAGTCGTACGCCGTGAGCCCCCCGTCAAGCGCGCCCGTAAAGAGGTGCGCGTTGGGGATGGCGTTCAAGAACCGCTCGGCGCCCTCGGGCGCCGCGATCAGGCTGAGCGCCACGTGCCAGCATGCCGTTCCCGGCAAGCTGGCGTAGTGCTCTACGGCCCTAAGCAGCGAGCCGCCGGTTGCGAGCATCGGGTCCGGGTAGACCACGATCGCACCGTTGACGGTACTCCCCGTCTTGCTTCCTTGGATTTCCACTCCGTTGACGTGGCCGGTCGCGTCGGTCGTCCGGTTCATGGTGAGGATGTCCATGCGCGCGTTCTCGAACCCGAGCGCCGTCAGCGCATCGAGCACGACATCCGAGGGGAGGAGTCCGCCGCGCGCGATCGCCGTCACCACCACGCTCGTCTGGGTGTTCGGCACCAGGCCGCGCCAAACCCCTCTCTCGCCCAACTCGGTCTGGAGCGGGGTGGGCACGCTGGCCTCACGCAGCAGGAACAGCTGGTTGATCATCTCCATCGTGAGGAGGTGGTAGAGCTCGCGCACCCACCGTCGCGCCTCGTCGCGGGAGGCGTCCTTGGGCCGGACGCGCGCCAGCATGAGTCTGACTACCGGGTTGTCGATGATGTGGAGCCTATCGTTCCGCATCGTTCTTCTCCTGGTCCCACACAAAAAACCACCACTGCTGGGACATGAGCAAGTGGCGGCCTCCAATGAAACGAACTTAGTTGATTATAGTTATTGTCTGATATTTTGTCAATCGTCGTTATTTCAATTTAGCGCGCAGTAATTTTTCCGCCACCACCGGATCCGCCGCGCCCTCCGTGGCCTTCATCGCCATGCCGATTAAAAATTTTAAAATCGGTTCTTTGCCCGCTTTAAAATCCGCCGTTTGTTTAGGGTAATTTTTAATGATATCGTCCACCACCGCGCCGATTTTACCGGTATCAGAAATTTGGCCATAACCCTTCTCTTCCATAATATGGGTTGGGTCCTGGTTAACGCCCGAGTCCAGCATCGCGGCCAGAATTTTTTGGGCGTTAGTCGAGTTAACGCGCCCCGAGTAAATTAAGGCGACTAACTCGGCAAAATTTTCCGGTTTAATTTTTAAGACGCGGATATCAATCGCGCGTTCGCTCATCGCCCCCATCAGTTTGGTGGTAATCCAGCCGCCGGAGAGGCGCACCAATTCTTGGCCGGTTTTGCAAACCACCGCGCGGTCGCTATTTTTATCTTCTCCGGAGCAGGTTTTAGTTTCCGGCAGAGAATGCAGCCACTCATGCAGTTCACTAATCGTTTGCTCGGTAAAATTCGCCCACTGTTTATCAGACGCCAAAATATTGGCATCCGCCAAGGACAGCCCATATTCACTTTCAAAGCGCGCGCGTTTCACGAGCGGCAGTTCGGGTAAGCTAAATTCGCCGGCCGCGGCTATGGGGTCAAACGGGGGGATATCCGGCTCCGGAAAGTAGCGGTAATCAGCCGCGGTTTCTTTATAACGCTGGTGCACTGTTTCACCGCGCGCGTCATCCCACCCCCGCGTGGCTTGTTGCCAAGCTTCGCCTTTATTAATCAACTCTGTTTGGCGCTGAATTTCATATTCAATCGCCTTTTCCACCGCTCGAAAGGAATTTATATTTTTTACTTCAATTTTGGAATTCAATTTTTTTTGTGAGAGCGGCCAAATCGTACCGCTCTTTTTTTCAAAGCCACCTTCTTCCTGGAGCGAGATATTGGCCTCACAACGCATTTGGCCCTTTTCCATGTCCGCGTCCGAAACATTGAGGGCGCGAAATATTTTTTGCAATTCCTGGCAGTAAATTTTAGCTTCGGCCGCGCTCTCTACATCTGGCTCCGATACGATCTCGACCAGAGGCACGCCGGAGCGGTTAAAATTAACGAGCGAATTGCCGCTTCCGTCATGCGTCAGTTGGGCGGTGTCTTCCTCGAGGTGTACCCGCGTAATGCCGATAGTCGCAAAATTGCGGGCATTTTTCTCAAGCCGCATGTCCAAAGTAATCCGGCCCTTCTCGCCAATCGGTTGGTCGTATTGCGAGATCTGGTAACCCTTGGGCAAGTCCGGATAAAAGTAGTGCTTGCGGTCAAATTTGCTTTCCCGAAGGGTAGTAGAGCCAAGCGCCGCCGCGATTTTAACCGTATCCTGAATAGCCGCTTTGTTAGGCACGGGCAGGGTTCCTGGTTGCGCCAGGCAGACTTCACAAATTTGGCTGTTCGGCTCGGTCGCAAAGGGATTGTTAACACAGCCACAAAACATTTTGGCTTTAGTTTTGAGCTCCACGTGAATTTCGAGGCCAATAACCGGTACTAATTTTGGCACAGGTGTTAAGGCTTAGGCGCGGCTGGCACCGGGCTCATGGGCGTAGCTACAGCGCTGTGATATAAATTCAGGGCGGCTAGTGTGGCCACCGGAGCGATGGCCGCCGAGATTAAAGCTGTTAAAATATTATCCACCAACTGCGTGATGACCTCGCTGCCAATAAAATAAGTTATCGGGTAGACCAGAATTAAACGCACCGCCGCGGTTACTAAAGCAAAAACTATGCCGGGGATCAGCAAGCGCCACAAGATAGCTAGCCACCGCCCGGCCACCAGCCCTTTACTGTGGTTAAGCGCGTCCATGCCTTCTTTGTTTTCTAAGACTATACTGTAGGTAATAAAGGCGTACCAAATCGCAAAAATTATGCCCGGGACAATTAACAAGAGCGCCCCGCCGATTATTATTAGGGCGGCTATTATTGAAGTATAAATAAATGGCCAGAGGCGCGGCGCGGTTTTGCCAAAAACATCTCGCCAGGCCATTCCAGCGACGCCCTGGAGTGAGTTATTCAAGGCGACTGTCAGAGCGAGGCTAGTCCACAGGCTAAATAAGGCGCCCGCTACTAAAAGCGCCATGAGAATGATATTGCTGACAATGGCCGATTCCGGAAACACGGAATCGAGCAACACTCCGGCCAGCCCTAAGACCGAAATGGCGAAATACGGGATAAATAAAAATGCCATGTAAATCACTAAACCGCGCCACTGTTTTTTGTAAACTTCCCAGCTATTTTTTAAAATATCCGAAACTGATATCAGCATATTAATTGTGAATAATTATTGATTCATGATTTTTGCAGTTGGCAGTTTGAGAAAATTGTTAACTGCGAAAATTTTATTTATCATTGATTAAGTATTGATTTTAATAGTCTCTGCCCCTCGGTATGTATTATATCAATTTTGGCATTCCCTGACAATTGGTGTATTTTTACGCCTTGTTTAGCGAACCAGCGCTGGTATTTTTTACTCAAAAATATTTTAGCCGCTTTAGTTTGAAAGTCCAATTTTTCAAAAATGACGTTATCTTTTTTTTCTGCCCGGCCTAGGAGCCGGTTGAGTGCCGCTTGGGGATCTACGTTTAAGAAGACAATATGATCCGGGCGGTATTTAATAGCGAGCGCATTGCCGGGCAGGCGGCTTAGTGTTTTTTGAGTAATGCTCTGGTGGCTAAGCGGCTGGTAGGCGTAAGACGTGGTGTAGCCGCGATCTTGAATAATACAGCGGCCCTCTTTAAGTGAGGGAATAATAATTTTTTGGTATAAAATTAAGCGGTCGAGGGCATAGGCTTCGGCTACTGCCTCGGGCGGGTAGTTAGTGCCCGCCCGCACCAGCTCTTCTCTAATTACCTGGCCGACGCCAACATTACTAGGCTCGGCCGTAAAAATAAAATCATAGCCCTTCAGTTCGTGCGGTTCAGGGTAGCGCCCGGTCTCGAGCCAATATTTTTTTAAATCAAAAACCCCGTTGCCTTCAGCAATCAGCATTTCCTTCCAGGCGTTTATCAGCGTGCTTTTGCCGCTCCCATCAATGCCGTCTACCATGATGAACATAGCGTTGTTACACAATATCAAACAAAAAGTAGTGATCCGCACGCTCTTTAAGTGCCTGTGCAAATGCGGGGTGGCTTTTTAGATGGCCGTCGACATTTTTATTTATAAAATCTACAATTTGTTCTGGTGTCCAGTCACGCACTGTCTTAACAGCATCTTGGTATGCTGAATCAGTATTTGTTTTGATGGTAGCCGAACGTAATATGGCGTCGAGCCGCAGTGCTGTTTCCCGATCAATGAGTGGGCCTTTATATTCAACGCCAGTAGCTGATTTTCGTAGTTGTTCATTGAGTTCTCTCCCAGCTTTGCGCATTTCTTCATCAGAGTGTCCTTCGTTGCGCGCGAGGGCTAACACTTCATCCGCCGAGTTCATTGTGTTACGTGATCGCTGTCGTGTCCGCCCCGCCGTTGTTAATTGAGGAGGAGCTTCTTCCGGTGCGTCTGGTTCAACCGGCGCTTTCGAAATCCCTTTCTTCGCCGCCTCTAGTTGGGCTCGGCGTCGTCGCATAAATTCGTTTTCATCGGTCATATAAGTAAAATTAATACCGAGTGTACGTTACAAACGCAAACCCTTTATGTTCTTCCCGCCAGGTTTCTTTCCAGATGTTTAAATCAATCGGTGGAAAAAACGCGTCGCAAGCTTCCACGGTTTGGTTCACATGAGTAATTTCTAAGTGGTCGGCAATTTTTATCATCTCTTCAAAAATTTTTTGCCCCCCAAAGCCGATAATCTCTTCATTTGAGTGAGCCTTAATCGCTTGGTCAATCGTTGGGTAAATCTCCACGCCCGCCGGAAAGCTGGTTTTTGGTTCGCGCGTAATAACTACGTTAGTACGATTTGGTAGAGGTCGGCGTTTTTCCGGAATTGATTCCCAGGTTTTGCGCCCCATTATTAGCACCTTGCCCATTGTCAAATTTTGCATTCGTTTAAAATCTTCCGGGATATGCCAAGGCAGATCATTTTTTATGCCAATGCAGTTATTTTTTGAAATAGCGGCAATTAAAGTGAGCATAAAATTTACACCGCGATTTCAAAAGCAATCTTCGGGTAACTTTCGTAGCCAGTAATTTTTGTCTCTTCGCTTTTCCAGTCAAAAATATTGGTAAAATTTTCCGTTACAATTTGTGGTAGTTTGTATTTGCCGGGGTCGCGGTCAAGTTGTTCTTTAGCGCCGTCAATATGGTTTTTATAAATATGCACATCAGCCAAAAATCCGACCAGCCGGCCTTCCTGTAGCCCTGTTTCTTTGGCTAATAAGTGCAAGAGCGTGGCGTAGCTCGCGATATTAAACGGTAAACCCAGCATGGTATCCACCGAGCGCTGGTTCCAAAGTAAATTTAGCCGGCCGTTAATAACAGTTACCTGGAATCCGTAGTGGCAGGGCGGAAGGGCCATTTGGCTCAAGCTACTCGGGTTCCAGGCCATCACAATCAAGCGTCGGCTGGCCGGGTCGGTTTTAATTTCCTCTACTAATTTTTTTAATTGATCCACGCCTTGTCCGGTGTAGTCGGAGTCAAAATTTAAATATTTAGCATTATAATGCCGCCATTGAAAACCGTAAACCGGCCCCAAATCTCTCTCCGCCGCCATTTTTTGTTTAGCCTCCGCGTTGTGGCCATAGGGCGCTTTTTCGGGGTTGGCCCATTCGTCCCAAATATGATTATTTTTATTTTTCAGCCAGTCTTTGTCGGTAATGCCTTTAATAAAAAATTCCAGTTCGCTCGAGATCACTTTATAGGGCATTTTTTTGGTAGTCAACAACGGGAAACCGTTGGCCATGTTATGCTCAAAAATAGCGCCGGCCATGGCTAAAGTTCCGGTTCCCGTGCGATCGGCTTTGGGCTCGCCGTGTTCTAACACGCGGCGGACAATATCAAGATAAGCGCGCATAATTTTTTAGGCGGCTCGGCTGGCAGACTCATTCTCCGCCGCCGATTCTTCAACCGACTGGCGGGGGGTGGCAGAAAATGGTTTTGGTTTAGCGGCTTGTATGTCGCGCACAAATTCTGTGAGTGTTTCATCCACATCCGGCTCTCGTTGATGGCGAGCGACGAAATCTGTTAAAACCGTATCAACATCATTCACCCAGTCATTTTCGGCGCTCGTGAGTTTTCTTCCGAGCGTCATTGGGGGGGCAGATGGCGGCATTTTATCGTAAGTTCTATAGACAGCCTCGTCTTTTTTAGCCAGTTCAATCGCTCGTCGTTCCCGGCGCGCCGCTATCTGCGCCCCCTTGTCCGCCAGTTTGTCTTCTTTTCTTTTCGCTCGCGCCGCGGCGGCATCATCTGTTAAATCAGCGAAATCATTCGCCACCGGTTCTTTGGCCGCGGCGGCATCCATTTTCTCGCCCATCTTAAACCAGGCCTCTTCGTCCTCAGCAACTTGAATGTTTTCTCCCACTTGGCTGGCGCCATGCAGACCGTAGTTTCTGGAAAGCGTTTCTTGATATCTGGCGTTGGCTTTATCGCGCCCAACTTGTGCCATGGCCTCGGGCAAAGTTTCCCGGAACGCCCGTTTGCCTTCGGCACGGTCTTCGGCCTCCTGTTTTTTTACTTCCCGCTCGGCTTGTCGCAATTCATCTTTAAATTCACCCAGCCCCTGCATTTTTAATTTGACATCAGAAATAGCCCCGGTAAATTTTTTCCAGATTGATTGTGATCTAACGCGCAAAACAGCAGCGTATTCATTTATAGAAGTGGTCACATCCGGTGGCACCGGGCCGACGGCTCGCGTTACTTCCGCCCCGGTAGCGTCAAGGGCGTTAACTGTTTCTTTTGTCGCGCGTGCTCCACTAAAGAGTGCCCAATCAATCATAGCTCGCGGTGGCTGTTCTCTTGTTTTTTCGCGAGTGGTCGGCGCCGCGGGTGATTGTTCTGGGCGCGCGCCGCCTTCTCGCCTGAATAGTTTGGAAAGGAAACCCATATTAGGTAAATATTAAAAATTACAATGTAGTTATTTTGTGTTTTAATTTTTTTAGTTTCCGCGCCTCGATCTCTTTAATGGCGCTGGCAATAATTTTTTTTCGTTCCTGCTCAATTTGCCTCAATTCACTTTGTAGTTGGACTAAAGAGTGCTGGGCCTCTGCCACTAGGCTGGCGGCTGAAGATTTTTTGGTCATAAGGCAAATTACTTAGTTTAAAAAATATTATTTAAAATTTACCGGTACTGCCCCATTTTCCGTGCCCTCGCGCGCTCTCTGAAAGTTCCGCGGCTTCCTCTAATTCAGCAATAATTACGGGAATTATAACAAGTTGGGCAATTTTTTGCCCCTTAAGAATATTATAAGCCTTTTGCCCTAAATTTACCAGACAGACGTTGTATTCGCCGCGATACCCGGCATCGTAAACGCCACCGAGGCTGTGTAAGCCCCCCTCGGTGGAAAGGCTGCCCTTGTCTTTAATAATGGCGGCATAGCCGGCTGGGAACTCGAGCGCGAACCCCACCGGGAAGACGTGGCGAACACCGGGCTCCAGAATTTTGTCTTCCAGCGAAAATAAATCCAAACCTACGTCCCCCGGGTGGGCGTAGCTCGGGAGTTTGGCATCGGCATGAATTTTTTTTATTTTAATTTTCATAAAAAACTTGTGTCATTCCCGCGAAAGCGGGAATCTGTTTGGCGATGTTCTGGATTCCCGCTTTCGCGGGAATGACATGAAAAAACTAGATTTAGAAATTATTTAGCCTTATATAGTTGTAACAATATCTTCAAGTTGCTTATATAAATCTTCAAACGAGCCATCGTTATTAATTACAAATTTGGCTTTTTGTCCGAGCTTTTCAATATGTTTTTCAGCCTCGGCCTGTTCGTCTTGGCAAAACTCCGCGAAAGTTTTGGTTTCATCGCCTGGGTTCTCGCGACGTTTCACTAGGCGTCCCCAGCGAATTTTTTGATTCGCGGTAATATAAACCAAATAAAAATTAGGATTCGTTTCTAAATAGGTAATGTCCGTTGGCCGGCGCACGCCGTCCACAATAATTATAGCGCCTTGGTCGTTGTTTACATCCTCGGCAATTACGCGGCTCATTAGGTCTTGCCCAAAATTTTCTCGCAATACCCGCGAAATTTTTTGCAAATTCTCGCGCGATTTCTCGATATACAACCTGTCTAAGATATCGCGTAGCATTGTGGAAAAACGGTATGTTTTGGCGCTGTATTTTTCGCTACAATATTTTGCCAAGGTCCCTTTGCCGCTCGCGAGCTGGCCAATAAAACCTAGAATAATTTTTTGCATAATTTTAGTGAGATGGCGTACGGTGGGTTGTTTGTGTTATTTTTTATATTATACCGCCCACGCGGATTTATATTCGCGATATTTTACTCCGGCGGCGTCAAATAAGCGTTTGGCGGCGATAAAAATGTCTTGGTCTGGGTATTTATCCAGTTCAAAAATTATCTCCGCGACCCCATTTTGCACCAGCATTTTGGCGCATTCGTTGCAGGGGAACATAGTAGTGAAAACTTTACAGCCCCGAACGGGAATATTAGAGTTATAAACCGCGTTTTCCTCGGCATGGCAAATATAAGCGTATTTAGTATCCAAAAATTTTCCTTCTCGCTCCCAAGGGAATTTATCGCTGTGAATGCCGCGGGGGAAGCCGTTGTACCCGAGCCCCATCACCACATTGTGCTGGTTCGCGATCACCGCCCCTACCTGCGAAGATGGGTCTTTACTGCGCTCGGCAATCACATGCGCCATGCGCATAAAGCATTCGTCCCAAGAAATAGCGTTCGAGCGGGGGAGAGTGGTCATAAAAATTGATTAATTTTCAAAATTAATTCGTTGTAGGGACAGGGCAGTGCCCTGTCCCTACAAAAGCAATATTAACAAAATTTTAAGTAATTGGGAAGAGTGGAAATTAAAACACGCCAGCTGTTGTTGACGTGCTTTAGTGGTGGAGCGAGGGGGAGTCGAACCCCGGAGACTAGCTTGATAAGGGTAGCCGCAGAACCGCCTGCACTCGCCCCGCGACCACCGCGAACATTGTAGCACAATATATTTTATAATGCAACTTTATAAGTACACTTTAAATATGATTAAATTAAAAAAAAGAAAACTCCCTCGCGGGAGTCTTCAGAGTTCTGCAGACGTATTACTACAGCACCCTTATCAAGTAATTTAATTGTAACAAAGTAGTCGAAATTTGTCAAATCACTCCACAATTCTTATCGCTGGGCCCATAGTGGAGCACAGTACCAGGGTTTTGATGTATGTGCCTTTGGCCGTGGCTGGTTTGGCTTTTTTAAGAGCCTCGAGGTAGGCGGCTAGATTTTCTTTTAACTGCGCTTCGCTAAAGCTGGCTTTGCCAATCGAAACATGAATATTAGAGGTGTCATCATTTTTAAAAGTCAATTTGCCCCTTTTAATTTCCTCAATCATTTTTTTAAGATTCGGGCCCACGGTTTCGGTTTTGGGGTTAGGCATTAAGCCTTTGGGGCCAAGAATTTTAGCGATCGAAGCCAGTTTAAGCATGACATCTGGGGTTGTGACCGCGATTTCAAAATCAATTTTGCTGGTGTCCTTAATGCGCTTAATATCTTCTTCGCCGTAAATTAAATCCGCGCCCGCTTCTTTGGCTTCTTTTTCCCTCTCCGGGGTCAGCACAAAAGCGGCTAGTTTTTTACTTTTGCCTGTGCCATGCGGGAGCACGACCGTGGCGCGAATTTGCTGTTCGCCTTTTTTGGGGTCAATACCCAAGTTAGCATGCACCTCTATGCTGGCATCAAATTTAACATCGCTCGTTTCTTTCACGAGCTTGATCGCTTCGTCCCACGAGTAGACTTTATTTTTGTCTACTTTTTGAGCCGCGGCCTTATAGCGTTTTCCCATATGATTTGTTCGAAATCATGCCCGATTCAACAGAATCGTGCCGAGCAATGTCATTTGAAGCTCGGCTCGCAGTCCATTGAAGCGCGGCGGTTTCGAGAGTTACGTGGTACAAACCTCCGCAAATTAATGGCAGAGTCCCACATGAATTAAGTAGGGCGAGTATACTATGATCAAAAATTTTTGTCAATGCCGCGAATGTCTCTGCCGATAGGCTCGCAAATCTGCCGCGCTGGGTCGGCGGTAGAGCGCGGCAGTTTCTCGTCGATCTTCCTCCGACTCATCTTCGCGCTTTTTTGCTAATTCCTCTTCACTTAAAGCTGGTAGCGGCAGTTTTTCGCTACCTCTAAACGGCAGATTCAGGGTTCTGGTGTCGTGTAAAATTTTTCTCATGTAGATAAATTAAGTATATTAATATCCCAACCATTATATATATTAGCAAAAAATTACAAAAACAAAAACCCCTCTAATTTTTAGAGAAGCTTTTGGTTGGCCACGTCCGTGCTATTGATTCGGACGGGATTAGGCTGCCGTTAGGTTAGGTGCGTGTCACACACATAGCTCCTGGGGTAGGAATTGCCATGAACCACAAAGGGTTCATGGTCCGCCTTTGGCGGAAACCTATCCGTAGCTCCTGGGGTAGGAATTGAACCTACAGTAACTGCATTAACAGTGCAGCGTTTTACCATTAAACTACCCAGGAATAAAAACAGTCCGCCCGAGGCGGACTGTTTAGAAGCGTGCCTAAGTTTTAGGCAACAACAAACTCATCCGCCGAAGAGGTATTATTATTGCGACGATTATTGTGGCGAATGAATAACTGCATAGTGTAAATATAGAATATCAGATAGCGTCCAGTTTTGTCAAGGGTCGATTTCATTTTATGCCTCTTTTCTCCTTACTAGCCACCAGTGGTAGCCAAACAACGGCAAGCCGACAATAATCATAGACAAATCGCGCACCAGGTCGCGTTGGCGTTGTCCGGCGCGATTTTCGGTTTCCTGTTTTTCCCGGCTTGCTTTATCCAGGCAGGGCGGGCCGCCAAATTCTTTGCCGCGCGGCGTGCCGGTGGCGGCGGCGAGATCGCACGTCGGTTCCGGATAGCCATAAATATTTTTATCGGCCAGAGTAAAAACATAAGTGCGCAGAACAATGTTAATTACGTCGCCCAGCGAAAACACCATCATCATTAGGGCGACAAACGAGACGAGGTAGAGGTAGAGGTTTTTGAGGAAAGAAACTTTTGACGAAGCTGGAGAGTCCATATTTTTGAATTAGGAATTAAGTTACCATTTATGCTTCGAGGGCGGCAATCAGGCTTTTGGCAGTTTTATGAGTAGTGTAATTCCCCAAGGCATAATCGAGCCGCGCTTCATTGATAATTTCGTCGAGCGTTTCGGCGCGGTTTACTCGTTTTAGGTCTTTGATTCCAATCTCTACCACAATTTTTTTCTCCAGCGGATAAGTGGAAAGATAACGAAAAGCCGACAAAGGTATATTAACCATCGCCTCGCCTGTTCTTTTTGAATTTTTGGTTAGAATTTTGGTTTCCATAGTGTTTGGTTATTTAACCCGACTATGATAACACGAAATAAAAATCCAAGCAAATTTGGGTGCGCGCCGAGCCGAGGCGCGCACCATAGGGGGCTGACGGGGATATAATTAGTTAGGCGCTAGTAATAAAAAGCCGATTCGTTCAATAATGATTTTGGCGATTTATCTTTAATGTCTTCTATTCCTTGTATCCATCTTTGCTTAGGTTTGCTTGATGCCGAGGGGTGCCGTAATCATTATAAAATTTTATAATGGAAACGTCGGCTTGTAACATGCCATCCGTTTTAAGTTGGTCATAGAGCATTCCAAATGTCCATCCATGAATATCTGGAAGCATTTTAGCTCTAACGTCCTGTTCTCCTAATTCGGCAAACGATTGTGGAAGTCTATCAGACATATAAAATTTATAAAAAGTTATTAACAGTTATACTCGACCACCCAATAAATTGCTAAAATAATTTATTTCGCAATTTTTCTCTGCCTCGTTCTGTTTTTCAGGTACCGCTCAACTGCTTCTTTCGTCGTTAGCCAATCCCTACCCTCTTTATGCGCCTCTAACTTCCCTTGCCTAGCCAGCAAGTTTAAATATTTTGCAGTAAAAGGTGCAGTTTTAGATATTTCAGTTAGTGATACAAACTTTTCCTGTTTCATAGTCGCGGGAGTCAAAGTCTTAAGATAAATATCAAGCGAGCGCTCTATCGATTGAGCGACAAATTTAATTAGAGGCTCATATTTGCCACTATCCGCTTTATCCAAAACGTCATAATATTTCTTTCGGTCAGTTTTCATAATGACTACCAGCGGATATCCGGCCTGCATTAAAAATAAATTCATCGTTAGGCGAGCGGTTCGGCCGTTGCCGTCAAAAAATGGGTGAATGTGGACTAATTTATGGTGTAACAGGGCGGTCAATTCAATTACATTCAGCTTGTTTTTTTGTGAAGCAAGCCACGTAATTAAATCCCGCATTTTTTGTGGTACTTGTAGCGCGTCGGGTGGCGTATGTTTGGCACCGCCAATAATGACGTTGGCGTTTCGGTAGCGGCCAGCCCACTCTTTATCGGTTTCTTGTAAAATAATTTGGTGCAAATTTTTTATGAGCATTTCGGAGACAGTGTGTTTTTTGTCTTTGTCTACCAAGTCGTACAAATATTCCAGCGCGGCATGGTGGTCTTTGGCCTCCAAATGGTCTTTTAAAGGTTTGCCTTTTACCGTAATACCTTCGTTAATAACCAAAAAAGTCTCTTTTAAGGTCAAAGAGTTGCCTTCAATGGCATTTGAGTTGTAGGTCATTTCAATCTGAAATTTTTCTCGAAGTTTTTGGACAGCAGATTTTGGTAGGGGACGGAGCTTATTGAGTTTAGCCAGCTTTTCTTCCAGGCGGGTTTTTATCATTGGTGAAAGGTAGGGCATAGAGGAAAATGCTTAATATGGTTTAGGTGAATATTTACAGTATACCATATTAAGGAATTATGGTCAATATATAGATAAAAAAAGCCCAATCAAAATGAATGACCTCGAGGCTCTGCCCAGGGATCATTCATTTAATTAGCTAGAAAAAGAATAATAATTCGGTTAACGAGATTCGCCGGTATCCCTATTTCGGGCGACACGCAACAACGCTTCTGCAACGGAAATTGTTCGCAATTCTTCATAGGAACCTTTGCGGTAGCCGACTGTTCCGCCGTGTTTTGAAATATCGTCCATCTTTTCTTTTAACAGTCTTAGCGCTTTTCGGTTTATGTCATCACGTTGTTGGTCGGAAAAAGTAATGCCCTTCCTGATTTCAAATTCTCTAATTTGTTTATCATTGCTAGTCCCACTATCTTTTTCTGCGTACGTCGTATCGTTTTGTTCTGCCGAATGCTTTAATTTGTCCGCGATCCCCATTCCCGCGGCGAACATCCCCGCCGCTATTGCCGCGCTCCGCAAAGCTCTTTCGCCGACTCCTCTTTTCCTCGGCGCTGTTTGTTCCTCAGCGGCGTGTGGTCTAGTCAACCCTTCTTTCATATTGTATGGGTTAAATAAAATTGCTAAAATTATTTGATTTCACTATTTTGGATTTTTTATTATTTCGCCTAATGGCCGGCAACTCCGCATACGCCGGGTTGGGGTAACGTTTTTTTTGCCTCCGTCATTATCGTAAGCCAACAAGTTTCCGTACGTCTGCCATGGTTTTTTTAGCCACCCCGCGCGCGCGCTCGGCGCCATCTTCTAAAATCGCGTCGAGTTTTTTAGGGTTAGCCAAAAGTTCGGCGCGGCGCGCTCTAAATCCCGCGAAATAATTGCCAATCGCGCTCGCCAGTTCGGCTTTTAAATCGCCATATCTAATACTCCCGTTTTTTTCGGCGGCCGTAAATTCCGTGTACATTTTTTTATCACCAAATTGTTTGAGAAGGGCAAGCAAATTGGCCGCGCCCGGGGCTTGACCGCCGCCCGCCGTGGCGGTTACAGCTTTTTTGAGTTTGGCGGCAATAATTTTTGGTTCATCCGCCATGCCAATATAGTGGCTTTCGCCCGCGCTCTTGCTCATTTTTTTCGTAGGTTCCAGCAAGCTCATTATTTTGGGGAATTGCGTGAGGAGCGGCTTGGTTTCCGGAAAATAATGGCCATAACGATTGTTAAACCAGCGCGCGCAGTCGCGCGTCATTTCCAAATGTTGCACTTGGTCCTGGCCGACTGGGACAAGAGCGCCGTGGTATAAGAGCACGTCCGCTGCCTGGAGAGCGGGGTATGTGAGCAAGCCAGCGTTAATATTTTTCGCGTTATGCTCGGATTTATCTTTAAATTGTATCATCCGAAAAAGTTCGGTCACTGGTGTTACCGTGCTAAAAATCCAAGTGAGCTCCGTGTGCTCCGGGATGTGCGACTGGACAAAAAGCGTTACTTTTTTTGGGTCAAGGCCGGAGGCAATATATTCCGCGGCCAAAAGGCGGATATTTTTGCGACGCGTTTCCGGCTTCATATCAATAGTTAGGGAGTGCAAATCCGCCACAAAGAAAAATAATTCATACTGGCCGGAGTTTTGCAGTTCCACCCAATTTTTTAAGGCGCCCAAATAGTTGCCAATATGGAGGCTCCCCGTGGGCTGCATGCCCGAAAGAATAATTGGTTTAGACATATTTATTATTTAAGACTTCGCGGGAATTTTAATGGATGGATTAGTTGGTTCCGGGTCTTCGATTTCCGCGAGCATTTTGCCGCAGGCCAGAATTTTTTCTTTGGCCGGATGCTCAGCGAATTCTTCAAAACTAATTAGTTCCAAGTAGATATTATAGACCAAGCGCCACAGCCGCGGATCAGCGGCCAGGACGTCCCTTTCTTTAAGAATTTTGCCGCTTACTACCAGCCCGGTTAAGCGCGCCAGCTCGGTCGCGGCCGCTTCAGAACGGCCGCGATTTTCGTCTATCATAGAGGACGGTAGCTAATAATGATATGATCGGTTATTTTGAATCATCATAGCACGGTACAGTTGCTCGAGCAAGGTAACGCGCGCCATTTGGTGAGTGATGGTAATGGCGCCGAGCGAGAGCACCAGCTCTGCTTTTTTTCTCACGTCTTCAGAGAGCCCCAAAGGCCCCCCGATTATAAATACAACCCGGCTTCCATATTGCATGGTAATTTGAGAGATTTTTAGAGAGAGCGCTTCCGAAGAAAATTGCTTCCCAGTGGCATCGAGCGCTATTACATAGGCAGGCGGTATTTTTTTAAGCGTTGCTAAAATTTTTTCGCCCTCAAGTTTTTTAATTGCCTCTTGGCTACTTTTCTCGTCAAAGCTCTCTTCTTTTAATTCAACAATTTCTACCCGGGCATAGGGCGTAAGCCGCTTAATATATTCCGCGGCTGCCTCGCGCCAGTAAGATTCTTTGAGTTTGCCAATTGTTATGATATTTATCTTCAGCATATCAGCCTAGCATAGAATACTGCCCAAAAAAATTCAAGTATTGACAATTTTTGTCGCTTTGCTACGATTACTCTATTAACCCACTTATAACTCACTTAAACGCCTTTGATTATGGGCCAAATTACTCATCATGCCGAACCTGCCGCCATCGGCACGCCCGGCAGAGAAAAAGACCCCCAGCGCCTTGAAGACAGGATGATTGCTCACTTGGATACTAGGAGAGCGCATGTTGATAGGGAAAAGGCTAGAGAGAGAAATGCCGCTGCTCACCGCCCAGCATCTAGGCCGAGCCTGGAAGCTAAACCCGCTGCTAGGTTTGAAGTAACCGTTACCCAGAAGAAGAAAGGCGAAACCCGCCGCCCCGGAAGCGCCACGTTTGGTGATTTGCTTCGGCTAAAAGCTCAAGAAGATCCCGATGCCAACGTTACTTTGCATCGCATAGAACGAGGCAGAAAAGGCGAATAAATTACTTTTTAATTATTTAATATTTTAATTAAAAAAATATGGCTGGTAGATCTCATTTTGATAGCGTCCATGTGCCAAGCGACGAGCTTATTACAGATGCTCAAGGGCACTGGACAGGCACCAGTGCTTATCCACGCACTACCGAGCCAGGCACAGGCATGCCCGAAGCGCCCAGCTTTGCTTCTGACCCCGAACAACAGGCCACGTTTAATGAATTAGTAGAGAAGATGCAAGCCACTAGCGACCGAGTTGCTTGGTATAAATTAGCGGATGATCTTAAAGACTTGCTTAGAGAAACAGGCAACGATGCTTCGGAAGAAGCCGTCGAAGATATTGTTGGGTTACCTCCCCACAGGGAGACTGCCCAAGACGTAGCGAACGCTCAAAGAGTCGCGGCAGAAGTAGCTGTGGGAAAAAGGCAGAGGAGAAAAAAAGAACCCCGCGTCAATGTAGTGGGTGGCACATTTCACAGCCACGCGGAAGTTGCCCAAATGCCCCGGCCTGCCAAAGAGAAAGCGGCTTAAAAGCCGTCGCTGGATTTTGATATCCAATTTTTTATAAAATCCGCAAATTTATCCTGCATAATCGCTTCCCGCGCTCGGCGCATTAAATTGAGCATAAAATGCAAGTTGTGAATACTAGCGAGGCGCAAAGCCGTGATTTCTTCGGCCGCGAAGAGATGGTGAAGGTACTGGCGTGAATAATTTTTACACGTAGAGCACTCACAACTCTCGTCCACCGGACGGGAGTCTTTTTTATATTCAGAATTTTTTATATTCAAGCGATTTTTGCTAGGAGGGTCAAAAGTAAAAAGCATACCGTGGCGCGCTAGGCGCGTAGGCGCCACGCAGTCAAACATGTCGGCTCCGTGCTCCACCGCGATCAACAAGTCGGCTGGGTTTAGCCCCACGCCCATGGCGTAATGCGGTTTGTTTTCCGGGATGAGTGGATACACCCAATCTAAAATCTCCGCCGTCGCTGGCATATTATATCCGATACTTTCGCCGCCAATCGCTATGCCGTCAAAATCTAAACTGGAAATAAAGCGCGCCGATTCTTCGCGCAAGCTTTTATGCTGTCCGCCCTGGATAATGCCAAAGATAAAGCGTTGATGTGGCCAGTCCTCCCCCTCGCCCCCTCCTTTGCAAAGGAGGGGGGACGACGATTCCCCTCCCCTTCGCAAAGGGGAGGGCGGCCCGCCCGAATCGCTACGCGAAGCGTTGCGGGCGGGGGGTGGGGTGTCGCTCAAGCGTAGGTGCTCAGCCAAACTTCTTTTTGCCCACGCATGCGTGCGTTCCATGGCGGCGCGGGCGTATTCTGGCGCGGCGTCGTCTGGCGTGCACTCGTCAAAGGCCATAATAATATCAGCGCCCAGTTTGTGTTGGATTTCAATAGAAGTTTCGGGAGTAAAGCGGTGCGTAGAGCCATCAATATGGCTCGTGAACGTAACGCCGTCATCATCGATTTTTACGAGGCGTGCTTGCGACACCACCCCCTTTTTCTTCTGCAACCCCAAACTAAAAACCTGGAACCCTCCCGAATCAGTCAAAATCGGGTGCGGCCAGTTCATGAATTTATGTAGCCCACCTGCGGCATAAACCAAATCTTCACCTGGCCGCAAATGCAAATGATACGTGTTGCCGAGAATTACGGGCGCTTGTAAATTTTCTAAATCTTGGCTGTCAAGCGTCTTGACTGCTCCCTGCGTTCCGACTGGCATAAACGCCGGAGTTAAAATATCGCCATGGTCCGTATGCATAACGCCGGCGCGCGCCTGCCTGCCGGCAGGCAGGCCTGCGCCGCTGGTTTTTTGGAGTTCAAAAAATGGCATAGAATAGCGTCATTATACTGTTTTTGAATTTTTAATCAAGTTAGTGTAAGATGTAGATGTAACAAATTTATTTTGATTATAAATCATATGGGAGAATCAGAGAACAGTGGCGAGGGGTTAGCGCCGAGGACAACGCCTGGCCGGGTAGTTGCCGAAAGTCACGATGAATTTATGGCTAGGGTGGGCGTGGCTGGCCAAGTGCCCGGCCCGGAGATTGCGCGCGAATTGCCAGCGCCATCTGTTTTAGTTTTTGATCAAGATGGATCTGTCCAAATCGATGGTAAAACTTTGCGCCCCTGGGGAGATGTTTTTGCCGGTGGCGAATTAAATCAGTATAATGGCGATCTTCAGGAGGGCTTGGTAGCCACTCCGCCTTTAGTTGAATATGATCCCGCCACCAAAATATTAAAACTAACCGCCGCCGGCCTTACTATGGTAAGAGCCAAAAATAGCGCGCCGCGCGTGGCCAAAAAAATAAAAATAAAATCAGCTAGAGAAAAAGAAATTGAAGACGAACCAGATGCCCGGACCAGAATACTAAGCGCCCTCGGCGCTACTGCCGAAGCTATTAAAAAAGCGGGGCTACAAATTAGAATCACAGTGCTTAAAGAAACTAAACGCACGGCCACCCACCAAGTCGCGCTCGTTCAGCCCAATCGCTGGAAAAATGGCAAAGTCAGAGTGGAGCATAGCACAGACAGTCTTTTTTACCTTGATTTGAGCGACGAGAAAAATTTTCGGCGTGGGATTAAAGCCATTTCTGATTATATTGGCACCAAGTTTTAAACTAATATTTTATATGGCGAAAGTAGAAGGACAGAGGGGCAAAAGAGGAGGAAGTAACCAAGGGCCCACCAGAAGCATGCTGGAACGAGGGCTCCGCTTCACCGGCGTTTTAGTTGCTGGTGGAATTATTTTTTCTGGGGATGATAATTTGCCTGCTCATACTGCGGATACAAATATTTCGGCTTTAACTTCTAGAGCCAGTGGCAATCCAGAAAAACGCGAGCCCGAATCAGAGCCGCTAACAATAGATCTGCAGGAAAAAGGTGGCCTGGTGCCACAAGAAGCTAAAGATAAGCTCATGGGAGTGCTTCGCCCCCAAATCGAGCGCCAAATAACTAGGATGTTGGCGATCGAGAAAGCTCGCTCCGGCTCCGCGCCTATTAAAACCGAAGTTCAAATAATTATTGAAACTGGTTTAATCGAAGTCGGAGCCGTGGCTCCGGAAGAGCGCTCCCAGATAATAGAAGTCGTGGATCCGGCAATTAAAGACGCGACAGAATTTTTTAATCACTCCAGTTTAGTCGCCCCCAAAATAACCCACGATTTTCCTCCTCATGACGGACAAGTTAAGCTTGCCAAGCTTCCCGCCTATAGACAAGATACCAGCTTGCCCCTCATGTATGTAAAACACCCCAAAAATGTTTATAATTTTTCTTTTACGGTTAAGGTAGGTGAGAGCAGTTTTTCCGATCATGCTCAAATGGTTTACCATAATCGTGCGGCTGGCACCATTAACCGGGAAATGAATTTTGAGTACGATGATGGTCACCGCTTAATTGGCGCGACATTTTCTCGTGACCCTGTTTTAATTATGACCGACCAGGCTCGCTCTAGAGAAGACCTGGCCGCGTTTGCAACGGCTGAGATGTTACACGCCGTACTTTCTACTGTGAGTGATAGTAGGATGCTTTCTGGCCTCATGAGCAGTGACCTTACCTCTGGCGCACAACTGGGTGCATTTTTTGCTCCTTACCATAAAACAGAAGAAGCAGTTGTGCATGCCGCTAGCCGCATTTGGATGGAGTCGTATATTGCCAAAACTGGCATAAAGTTTTCCGGAACAATGCTAGATTCTTCAACCAAAATGTACCCAGGCCTGGCTAAATTATTAGATAAAGTTCCTCATACCCAAGCTGGTGCCAACCAGCTTATTGATTGGTATATCAACAGCCCAGAAAAAATTCAAAGAATTATTGGAACTGAAATCTCCCGATAATGATCAATTTCTCTCAAGAACTTAACCCCGAACAACTTCGGGTCGTTACCGAGGGCGACGGCCCTTGTTTAGTTTTGGCCGGGGCCGGCTCGGGCAAAACCCGTACCATCACCTATCGCGTCGCGCATCTTCTAGAACAGGGAATAAAACCTGAAGAAATTCTCCTCGTTACCTTTACCAACAAAGCCGCGGCCGAAATGAAACGGCGGGTAGAGCAAATTACAGCGTTGTCATCCCGAGCGGAGCCGAGGGATCCCTCCGCTCGCTCGCTACACTCGCTCGGTCGGGATGACAGTGTGGTTTTACCCTGGTCCGGCACGTTCCATTCGATCGGTTATCGGCTACTACGAATGTATGGTGGATTATTAGGTTATAAAAATAATAATGCCCTGAACCGGAGCGGAGCGACTGGTTCGGGGTTTACGGTTTTAGACAGCGACGATTCAGAGTCGCTTATTAAACTTTGTATTAAAGACGTGAAAAGCGACGAAGCTGGGAAACGTTTTCCGTCCGCGGCGGTGGTAGCCGCGGTTATTAGTTTTAGCCGCAACGCCGAAATTTCTATTCAAGAAATTTTGGCCAAACGGTTTGAACAATGGCAAGCTTTCGAAAGTGAGATTTTAACAATTAGCAATTTATATATTGGCAAGAAAATGGCCGCGAATGCCCTGGACTTTGACGATTTGCTCACTAAGACTCTCGCCCTTGTAAAAATGCCTCAAATCAAGCAAAAATATTCCGAGCAATTTAAGTATATTTTAGTGGACGAATACCAAGATACTAATAGAATTCAGGCCGCGCTTATCAAAGAATTATCCGGCGTTCATAATAATGTGCTAGTGGTGGGGGACGATGCCCAGAGTATTTATAGCTTTCGCGCCGCGGATATCGAGAATATTTTAGGGTTTGAAAAAGAATACCCGGGAGCCAAAATTTTTAAACTTGAAACTAATTATCGCTCCACTAAACCAATTTTAGACGTGGCGAATTCTGTTATCGAGAATAACGTTGACCAGTATCAGAAAAATTTACGAGTAGTCATAGACCCCCTCCTAAAAAGGAGGGGGCAGGGGGAGGTGTCGCCCTTACCAGTTCTTCAACCCGCTGTTGATTCCTCTGGCGAAGCCATGTTTATCGCCAATAAAATCGAGGATCTATTAAACAAAAAAACTGCGGCGCCCGAAATCGCGGTTTTATTCCGCGCCGCGTTTCACTCGCAGGCCTTAGAAGTTGAACTGGTGAGTAGAGGCATAGATTATGACTATCGTGGCGGCGTGCGCTTTTTTGAGCGCGCCCACGTGAAAGATATTTTGTGTTATCTCCGGATTTTTAATAATTTAGCGGACACGGCCGCGTGGCTACGCGTTCTGACGCACGAAGAAGGCATCGGCCCCGCGGCGGCGGAAAAAATTATTGAAGCGGTGCGCCCGCTGTCTGTCATCCCCGCGGAAGCGGGGATCCAAAACGTTGACACGGCAGATTCCCGCTTACGCGGGAATGACAACGTTGATCAAGTCGAATCAATCGGCCGTTCCGTTCTCACCGGCCGCGCTCTTGGGGGTTTTGAAAATTTTTTACAAATTTGGAATGTAATGTTGGGTTGTAGGGGCGCGGTTTCCGCGCCCCAGGGCGGGGCAACCCCGCCCCTACGCCCGCGACCAAATGAACTCGTGCTTGCGATTTTAAAATCTCCATACCAAGAATATTTAGAATCCGAATACGTAGACAGCAAAGATCGTCAGCAAGATTTGCTCCAGCTCGCCGAGTTTGCCAAGCGCTTTGACAATTTAGAAGAATTTTTAGCTTCGGCCACGCTCCAAGAATCGTTTCGGACGATCGACACCTCCCCCAGCCCCTCCTTTGCTAAGGAGGGGGGCCGCGATTCCTCTCCCCTTAGCAAAGGGGAGGGCGACCCGCCCGAATCGCTACGCGAAGCGTTGCGGGCGGGGGGTGGGGTTTCGCATCGATCTAGAATCATTCTCTCCACCATCCACCAAGCCAAGGGCCTAGAGTGGGAGGCGGTGTTTGTGATGAATCTATCCGCCGGCGCTTTCCCCAACGACCGCGCCAGCCGCGAAGATAAAGGGTTAGAAGAAGAGCGCCGGCTTTTTTACGTGGCAGTAACGCGCGCGAAAAAATATTTGTATTTAACCTACCCCATGGCGGGCGGCAGTTTTGGCGACTTTCTCTCTGGGCCAAGTATTTTTATTAACGAAATCAAGCCCGGCCTAGTTGAGGACCATTCGCTGTTGTTAAAAGGCTCTTCGGTTTTTAATTCTGGTGAATTAACATATGTCAGCGAAGAGGATGAGCCCTTTTCTAGTAAACCAATTAAAATTAAGCCCGGTAGTTTGCTTAGAAACATCGAAGATCTTTAAATTACTTATTTTAGAAACCCTAAAATAGGCAGCACGGAAGTTAAATATATTTATAAAATTTTTTTAGTTTATATACCACCTGTATCCGGGTGGTTTTTTTGTTAACGACCCCCGCCAAAGGCGGAGTGTCAGTTAACAAACCGCCTCTAGCGGATCTCTCCACTCTCTTGACGTTTCTGTCTATATTATGATATTATACTTTGTTTTTCGTGGGGCATCTTGCCTCTCGGAAGCCCGGGCGCGACCCCGGTAAAAATCGCGTAACCGCCAACGACGTCTTTTTTCGGAGGAATTCATGAGCCCCATCACCCGCACCACCCTGGTGTTCGTCATCGGGCTCCTCGCGGGCCTGCCGCTCGGCCACCTCCGCCAGGAGGTTGCGGATCTCCGCCAGGTGGCGGAGCTCGAGCGCTTCGTCGCGGCCCATCACAATTTCGTCGTGGCCCATCACAATACGGTCGACACGCTTCTCGACTCGGCCATGCACTGCACGGAGAACTTACTCGTGCTGGGGTACTCCACGGTGCATGTCTCCGACTCCTGCCAACGAGAGATCGCCGCGCAGATCCCACGGGCAACGTGGCTGGTCAGCGCGGTGGACAGCTGCGCTTCGGAGGAGGATGGCGAGGACTCGTCCTTCGACCCGCAGGTCGTCCCGAACGACGAACTGCGCCGGAACTCCACCCGCATCATCCCCATCCCGAGCCGCTGGCCGCGCTGAGGAGGCGCACAAGATGGAACTTGTTTTCGCGCTCGTCGTGCTCTACCTGCTGGGGAGGTTCGGTGCCACGATCTTCATCGGGGGGATGAAGATCGTGTTCTACATCTTCCTCGGCCTCGTGGCCCTGACCATCCTCGGCGCCATCGCCGCCCTGCCGCGCTAGACTCGGAATCTAGCGCGCAAGTCGTACGGATATGCTCTGGCGGTGTTCTCAAAAACCACCCGATCATGTCCCAGTCAACGCAAGTATTTGTGTTGAGTGGGATCGGGTGGTTTTTAAACCCGGTTATTTAGGAGGAGAGAAATGATCCGCGCGAAGTTTTTGGTCGTAGACGACGACCCGGATAACAGGGAGGTCGTCGCCAGTGTCCTTAGGGACAAGGGCTTCGAAGTAGATGAGGCGTTGTGCGCGCAGGACGCGCTCACCCTGCTCGGGCAGGTGGAGTATGACGTCCTGATCACGGACGTCGACATGCCGGGCATGAGCGGCCTCGAGTTGGTGCGCCTGGTGCGCGCCAAGCCGGAAAGCCCCTACGCGGTTGTGATGTCCGGCCGGGCCATGGCTCAGTTGGCCGCAGCTGCCGGAGCCGAGGAGTTCTTCGAGAAGCCGTTCGACCTCGAAGAGTTTCTCGCCGTGTTCTAACAGCCGCGTTCAGTTAGCCTCTGCCTACACACCGCGCCACCGTGTCCCGCCAGGCGGGATCCTTCCAAAGACGCTCCTGGCGTCAACTCCGGGCCAGGAGTTATTTCTGGAAGAATTCGCGTCGGTAGCAGGTGGCCTACCCGGCCGACGCATTTTTCCTCTAGTCACGAAAACCACCCCGTCGCTATCTCAATGGCAATAAGTTATTTACTGCTAGCGAGATGGGGTGGTTTTTTGTTTCTCTTGACAATTTCTCCGCTTTCTAATATAATCTTCGCAGAACGTGAAACAGAACCAATCTCGTGGCTGAGACAATTCGTTTCAGTTTTATTTTTTTAAAAACTATGCCCACAATTAGTCAGCTTATCAAACGACCCCGCAAAGCTAAACAGCGCAAAACCAAAACTCCGGCTTTACAATTTACCATCGACAACCTCCACCGCCGCGTTACGCCTTTTAGGAAAGGGGCGGCTTTTAAGCGTGGTGTTTGTACCAAGGTGTATACCACCACTCCCAAAAAACCAAACTCCGCGCTCCGTAAAGTGGCCAAGGTCCGCCTAAGTAACGGCACCGAAGTTATCGCCTATATTCCGGGCGAAGGCCACAACCTCCAAGAGCACTCCATTGTGCTTATTCGCGGCGGCCGGGTGAAGGATTTACCAGGGGTGCGCTACCACATTGTGCGGGGCGTTTACGACGCCCAAGGAGTCGCGAATCGTCGCCGCGGCCGTAGCCTTTACGGCAACAAGCGCCCGAAAGAGGCGAAAGCTAAGAAATAATGCGCCTCTTCGGCGCATCCGCCGACGAGGCGGATTTATTCTAAGCATTTGTTTGAAAATTTATCATATGCGTGGAAAATCTCCCAAAAAACGTGTTATCTTGCCTGATCCTAAATTTGGCAGTACAAACTTGGCCAAGTTTATTAACTATGTCATGGAACGCGGTAAAAAAACTGTGGCCCAGTCGATTGTTTACAAAGCGCTCGATATTATTAAAATTCAAAACAAAGTCGCTGATGCGGTTAAAACTTTTGATGAAGCCCTGCGCAATGTTATGCCTCAAGTAGAAGTGCGCTCGCGGCGCGTGGGCGGCGCTAATTATCAAGTGCCTTTGCCGGTGCGCGGCGAACGCCAATTTTCGCTGGCTTCGCGCTGGATTATCGGCGCGGCGCGCGCTAAAAAAGGCCTGCCCATGCACAAAAAGCTTGCCACTGTGTTATTTGAAGCCAGCCAAAACCTCGGCGATGCCATCAAAAAACGCGACGAGGTGCACCGCATGGCCGAAGCTAACAAAGCCTTCGCGCATTTTGCCCGCTTTGCTAAGTAAAACACAAAATAAATCTGTTTAAATCTTTGTTATGCCTCGAGAATATTCCCTAGAAAAAACTCGTAACATCGGCATCGCGGCGCACATTGACGCCGGCAAAACCACCACCACCGAGCGTATTTTATTTTACACCGGCAAGAAGCATAAAATCGGCGAGGTGCACGAAGGCGAAGCCACCATGGACTGGATGGAACAAGAAAAAGAACGTGGCATCACTATAACTTCCGCCGCGACCACCTGTTTTTGGAAGGGCCACCGCATTAACATTATTGACACCCCGGGCCACGTGGATTTTACCGTGGAAGTAGAAAGATCTCTGCGCGTCCTTGATGGTGCCGTGGCTGTATTCGATGGCTCTCAAGGCGTGGAGCCCCAAAGCGAAACTGTTTGGCACCAGGCCGACAAGTATAATGTCCCGCGCGTTTGTTTTATTAACAAGATGGACAAGCTCGGCGCGGATTTTTTTATGTCGCTTAATTCTATTTTAGAACGCTTGTCGGTAAACGCGCGCGCGGTCCAGCTCCCGATTGGCGCGGACAGTACTTTTTCTGGTCTAGTAGATTTGATTGAGAAAAAAGCCATGAAGTTTGAGGGCGACAAGGGTCAAAATATTATTGATATCCCGATTCCTGAAGATATGTTGGCCCAAGTTGAAGAATATCGCGCTAAGCTGGTTGAGAAAGTCTCTGAAGCTAACGACGAACTGATGGGCAAATTTTTAGAAGGCAAAGAATTAACCGTGGCCGAAATTAAAGCCGGCATCCGCCAGATGGTTATTAAAGGCGAACTCTACCCAGTCTTGTGTGGGTCAGCTCTCGGTAACATTGGCGTCCAGCCCATGCTCGATTCAGTCGTAGATTTTTTGCCCGCTCCCACCGATGTCCCCGAGCTCAAAGGCATTAACCCAGATACGGATGAACCTGCCGTGCGCCACCCCAGTGACTCCGAACCATTTTCGGCGCTCGCTTTCAAAATCGCGACCGACCCGTTTGTGGGCAAACTTATTTTCTTCCGCGTTTACTCGGGCGTAGTTTCGGCCGGTACTTATGTTTATAACGCGAGCAATGGCAAGAAAGAACGCCTCGGACGCATTGTCCGCATGCACGCCAATAACCGCGAAGATGTCACCGAAGTTTACGCCGGGGAGATTGCCGCCGCGATTGGCCTTAAAGAGGTAAAAACCGGGGACACTTTGTGCGACGAAAACAGCCCGATTATTCTAGAGCGTCCCACTTTTGCCGAGCCGGTTATCTCGATGGCGATTGAGCCTAAGACCAAGCAAGATCAAGAAAAAATCGGCCTGGCCATGCAAAAATTGGCCGAAGAAGACCCCACCTTCCGCGTCTCGACCGACTCCGAAACTCTGCAGACCATTATTTCGGGCATGGGGGAGTTGCATTTAGATATCATCGTGGATCGCATGAAGCGCGAATTTAAAGTAGAAGCCAATGTGGGCGCGCCGCAAGTCGCTTACAAAGAAACTATCAAGAGTAGCGCCGAAGCCGAAGGCAAGTATGTCAAACAGTCGGGCGGTAAAGGCCAGTATGGCCACTGTTGGCTACGCGTGGAACCGGCCGATATGGTTGATGAGGACGTCAAGAAAGAAGTTGCCAAAAACGGCTTCCAATTTGTGGACGAAATTAAAGGTGGTGTGATTCCGCGCGAATTTATTCCCGCTATTCAAAAAGGTGTCAAAGAAAGCGTCTCGCGCGGTATTCAAGCTGGCTACCCGGTCGTGGATGTTAAAGTCACGGTCTACGACGGTTCTTACCACGAAGTTGACTCCAGCGAAATTGCTTTCAAAATGGCCAGCTCGTTTGCGTTTCAAGATGGTTGCAAAAAAGCTAAGCCCGTAATACTCGAGCCCATCATGAAGATCGAAGTTGTCACCCCGGAAAACTTTATGGGCGATGTGATTGGTGACTTAAATAGTAAGCGCGGCCAAATTTTAGAAATGACTGATCGCGGCCAAATGAAAGTTGTAAAAGCCATGGTGCCGCTCGCCAGCATGTTTGGCTACGTTACTTCGCTCCGTTCTATGTCCCAAGGCCGGGCCTCTTCCAGCATGGAATTCGACCACTACGCCGATGTGCCGAACAACGTGGCGCAAACAATAATTGAAGGGAAGAAGAAATAGAGTTGTGGATAAGAGTTTGACAGGTAACAAATTTTGTTTTACCCTATAATTTAGGTATCAAGTCGCGTTCTGTATTGGCATAATTTATTCTCCGCCACTAAAATAATTCTCTTTAAAAAAGAGGATTATTTTTTTATTGCGCTGGCACTGCGAAGCTTTAGCGAAGCAGTGTGTATAGCTTTTTATACAACCTTGCTTTTTTTTTGCAACTTGATAGACTTATTTGAGAGCGGCCCAGTAAGCCGCACAATGAAAGGAGGTTGCCCATGCGGACCTCACCGACCACGTCCCGCAGCACCGGCTCCCCGCCCGTCACCGCCACCACCGAGCCGAAGACCGAGAAGAAGGCCCCCCCGAAGCGCGCGACGAAGACCACCACCGGCGGCATCACCAAGGCGAACTAGCTCCCGCACGGGAGCATCACCCCACACCCCCGACCGCCCAGCGCGGTCGGGGGTCGTGGCTAAAATTCAAAACCCTCAATCTCCTGTTAGCCACAAATTCTTGCGGCCAGCAGGAGGGTTTTGAAAAGAATTCTCTATAAAAACAATCCCCCGAGCATAGTCGAGGGGGGTTGTTTTTTTGTTTTAAATGCTTGACTGTTTAATATCTGCACGTTACGATTAAGATGGATAAAACAACCAAGGAGAGTGCCATGCCCACGACCAACGCTGGTTCCAACCCGCCCCGCCCCGCCCGTCTGCCCCGCCAGCCCGATGAGAACCTCCGTGTCGTTGGCGCCTTGCCGTTCTTCACCATCCACCTCGCCGTTATCTTCGGCGTCTTCCTGGTGGACTTCTCGTGGAAGGCGGCGATCTTGTGCGCCGTGGCGTACTACGTGCGCATGTGGGGAATCGCCGCCGGATTCCACCGATATTTGGCGCACCGTAGCTTCAAAACGTCTAGAGCCTTCCAGTTCTTCTTGGCCTTGCTCGGAACCATGGCCGCGCAGCGCGGCCCGCTCTGGTGGCTTGGGAAGCACCGCGAGCATCACCGCAACACGGATACGCCGCTCGATGTGCACTCGCCTTCGGTCCAGGGGTTTTGGTGGGCGCACATGTTGTGGTTCTTGTGCGCCAAGCACGACGGTACGGCGGACAAGATCAAGGCCGAATTTCAGGCTTACCCGGAAATCGGGTGGCTCGACCGGAACTATCTCATTCCGCCGCTCGCCCTCGCCCTCGCTCTCCTCGCCGTGTGGGGCCTCCCCGGCCTCTTCTGGGGGTTCTTCGCCTCCACCGTGCTCTTGTGGCACGGAACCTTTACGGTGAACTCCGTGATGCACCTCGAGAGCGTTGGCCAGCGGCGCTACCCGACACCGGATACCAGTCGCAACGTCTGGTGGCTCTGGCTCGTCACCCTCGGCGAGAATTGGCACAACAACCACCACCACTACCAGGGTGCCGAGAGCCAGGGCTTTTTCTGGTGGGAGGTGGATCTCGCCCACTACGGCCTCAAGGTCTTGTCGTGGTTCGGCTTGGTGTGGGATATCAAGAAGCCCACGCCCGCGGCCCTCGCCCCGCCGACTGCGTAGCGGCCACCAGCGCTAATCATTATGCCCCTACCCTTGGCTTCAGCGGGCAGGAGGCTTCACAAGGTCTCCTCGCTCGTTATAACGGAAAAAATTTTTCGCTATAACGAGGGAGATCTTGGAGAAAATAAATAAGATAAATCGCCCCGACGTTATGCCGGAGCGGTTTTGTTTTTATATCGGATTTTATATCGATATCTTGACTTTTAGCAATTTTTATGATATTATCTTTTTCAACCACGTGGCAGTTTGGCTCCGGATCTACCGGCGCTAACCCGCCCCTCAACCCTCTTGAGAGGGAAACATGACGCGTTCCGATCGCCATCGCATCGAGGAGGCCCGCACGGGCCGCGACCAGCCGCGCGCCGCGGCCACCACCCTGGGCAGTTCGCCTGACGCCGAACCGGGCGGCTCCACACCCCGTGGCACGAAGCCCGGCTTCAAGCTCGTGAAGCGCGGCACCCGCCGCACCGACCGGCGCCCGGGGGGAGGCTGCTTCTAGCGGCCACCCCTGCCGCCCCTCCGCGAAGGAACCACCGGGGCGCCCAGTCATTCGACTGGGCGCCCCAAAACTAAAAATTAATTCCCTGCTTGTCTTAATTAAGATGAGCGGGGATTTTTTATTCGGGGATTACTTAGCCTGTTATTTAGTCCTTGCGTTTTTTTATAATTTGTATTAGTATGGTTCTCATTGTCGTGCCATCTTGCCCGCACTTTCGCGGGCCGATTGGCCGATTCGCCTCTGAAAGGAGGCTTCCCTTGAGCAAAATCATCAGGCACACCCGCGTCAGAGGGCACGTCACCAACGGCGACGTCGCCGCGGAGCTCGACCCCGCCGCGGTCGCCCGCTCCCAGCGGGCGTTCCGGGAGGAGTGCGGCGGGCCCCGTCGCCCGCGGCTCGCCCCCTCGCCCGCGCCCCAGGCGCAGGAACCGCGGCCGTCCACCGATGCGGCCATCGCCGAGCTCGAGCGCAAGCTGGCGGCGCGCGGGATCATCACCCCCCGCGCCACCTCCGCGCCGCAGCCGGGCACGGCTCCGGGCGAGCCCCGCCCGGCCGGTTCCACGCCCGAGGCCTTTTAGGCCAGAGGGCGCCCCCCAGTAGGGGGGCAAGCAACATAACGGGGCGGCGTCTCTCGATGCACTTGAGACGCCGCCCTAGCTTCACCTCTTTAGCAGTAGAGGTTTTTTATTTTTTTATTGACACAATTTTCTTTCTTGTTATAATAACTAATAGACAGGAGGGGAACTCTGTCTTTTTTTATAATTTCAAACTTTGCTTATGAACAATTCCCATTTACAAAAAGTTCTGCGTTTAATAAGGAAGACTCGCGACCGAGTGGTGGTTTTAGACCAAGAGAGTGATGATGTTCTCGTAATACTTCGTCTTGAAGATTACGAAGATTTAGTAGATGCTACTAAGACAGTAAGTAATACCGGCAGTAATGCCGAGAGTAATAATAATCAAGAATCAATTTTGCCTTCTCCGGCTGACGAAGAGCAATTTACCTCGCCGCCAGGCGGGGCGCCTCTCCCTTCACAAAATATTCACAGCTTCCCTAATGCTAAACAAAAATTAGATTTTAGCAGTGACTGGCAGGAGCAAAATGCCTCGCATTTCGAGCCTCTGGACAGCCTCCCAGAGGACGAGGTTGAAGAAAAATTTTACCCCGAACCGGTGGAATAATTGGTAGAGACGCCCCGCCGGGGCGTCTCTACATGGTTTGTTCAGGTTTTGTCCACACTTTGCCCTCTTGCCAAAATTTGGCTAACCTGTTACAATGGTGGCGAATTACATTTGCCTATTTGGGCTATTAATTTTTTTATCTAATTGTAGCTATTTTGCTACGCTTGCGGCTGGACAATAAATCTGCGTGGGATCCTCCCCGCCAGTGCCGCGTAACGTTTTTACATATGGCAGAGTTTGTACGCTCCAAGCCACACGTAAACATTGGAACCATTGGCCACGTCGATCATGGCAAAACCACGACGACCGCCGCGATTTTAAAAGTATTGGCCGCCCACGGCCAAACTGCTGATGTCGCTTCAGCCGACAAGCTCGACAAGGCTCCCGAATCTAAGAGCCGCGGTATTACTATCGCCACCGCTCACGTGGAGTACGAAACCGCCAACCGCCACTACGCTCATGTGGATTGCCCTGGCCACGCGGACTATGTTAAGAATATGATCACGGGCGCGGCCCAGATGGACGGCGCTATTTTGGTGGTCTCCGCCGCGGACGGCCCCATGCCGCAAACTCGCGAGCACATCTTGCTCGCTCGTCAAGTCGGCGTGCCTTACATCGTGGTTTACCTCAACAAGGTAGATATGGTGAGCGATCCCGAATTGATTGATTTAGTCGAAGCCGAAGTGCGCGACCTTTTAACCAAATATAAATTCCCGGGCGACAAAATTCCGGTTATTCGCGGTTCCTCTACCAAAGCTTTGGAAAACCCATCTGATGAAGCCGCCGCCAAGCCAATTTTGGACTTGATGGCCGCCTGCGATCAGTATATTCCCGAGCCCACTCGCGCGACCGACAAACCATTCCTCATGCCAGTTGAAGACGTCTTCTCCATTGAAGGCCGCGGTACAGTCGTGACCGGCCGTATCGAACGCGGTATTGTAAAAATCAATGACGAAATTTCGATCGTTGGCCTGCGTGAAGAGCCCATGAAGACCGTCGTTACCGGAATCGAAATGTTTAACAAGAGCCTGAAAGAAGGCCAAGCGGGCGATAACGCCGGCATTCTGCTCCGTGGTACTAAAAAAGAAGAAGTGGAACGCGGCATGGTGCTTGCTAAACCCGGCTCCATTACTCCTCACACCGAGTACGAAGGCCAGGTTTACGTTTTGACCAAAGAAGAAGGCGGCCGCCACAAGCCTTTCTTCAAGGGTTACAAGCCCCAGTTCTATATTCGCACTACCGATGTTACTGGCGAAGTAGAGCTCCCGGCTGGCACGGAAATGGTTATGCCGGGCGACACCGTCAACATCAAAGTCAAGCTTATCACTCCGGTTGCCATGGAAGAAAAGATGAACTTTGCTATCCGTGAAGGTGGTCGCACGGTCGGCGCTGGTGTGGTAGTGAAAATTATAAAATAAATTATTTTTTTGTAGGGGGCGCATATATGCGCCCCCTACAAAATTTTGTTCTTTTAAGACTAACATGAACGCCACTGCTCCAAAAACTACCGCGGTCAAACATCATGCGCCCAAGGCCAGTGCCGCTAAAGCCGCTGTTACCAAAGTAGCCGTACTCGCCAAAGGCGCCATGCCTGCCGGCAGGCAGGGACCCGCCTCGGGCGGGAAAAAAGAAGAAGCGGTGAGCCGTATTCGCTTAAAAATTCGCGCTTACGACAGCCGCATTATCGACCAGGCCACCAAGACTATTGTTGATACCGCGAACCGCTATGAAGCCAAAGTAGTGGGCCCCGTGCCCTTGCCGACCGAAAAGACTAAATTTACTGTTAACCGCTCCAGTTTTATTGACAAAAATGCCCGCGAACAGTTTGAGATGCGCACCCACAAGCGATTAATCGATATAATCAACGCCAATCCGCAGTGTGTGGACGCTCTTATGAGCCTGAACCTCCCGAGCGGCGTGGATGTAGAAATTAAGATGTAATGCGCCTCTTCGGCGCATCCGCCGAAGAGGCGGGCTTGACAGCCAATAAAAAATAGTATAAACTGGTGCCAAGTATAAAAAATCAAAACCACTAAACGCCAAGTCAATAAGATCCGCCGATGAGGCGGAAAACATTGCGGCGGCGGTTTAGAGGCAGGAGTAAAATAAGCTTGACAACTACCAACACAAAACCTTATCTGTCATTCTGAGGTCGCCTAAGGCGACCGAAGAATCTAAGCGTAAAAACCCTTAAAATAACTCAGATCTTTCGCTACGCTCAAGATGACAAAAAACGCGACTGGCGTTTTGTAAGGCTAGAAGCGCGGGTACTAAAATTTTTTAGTATGAGCGCTTCTAGTTTTTTGTTCGGGAAACAAAAAAATAAAGGGAAAAGATTATGAAGTTTATTTTAGGCAAAAAAATTGGCATGACTCAAGTTTTCCGCCCCTCGGGAGAGATGGTGCCGGTTACTCGTGTATTAGCAGGTCCTTGCCAGGTTGTGCAAATTAAAGACGGCTCCAAAGAAGGTTCCAAAGATAATCAAACCGCTTTGCAAATTGGTTTTGGCGTCAAACGCGCTTTCCGGGTAAAAAAACCAGAGCAAGGCCATTTGAAAGATTTAGAACTCTCCGCATTTTTAACAGATTTTGCCGTGGAAAAAGTTGCGGGCGTCGCGCGCGGCGATTTAATTTTGGTAGATACTTTTGCGGTTGGTGATATTGCGAATGTGGTAGGCGTCAGCAAAGGCAAAGGTTTTGCCGGGGTGGTTAAACGCCACCATTTTAGAGGCGCTCCCAAGAGCCACGGCCACAAGCACGATTTGCGCGCTCCGGGGAGTATTGGCGCCGGCGGCGTTCAGCGCGTTTTTAAAGGCATGCGCATGGCTGGCCGCATGGGCGGCGATCGCGTCACTGTTAAAAATCTGGAAATTGTCGAGATTCACCCCGAGACTAACGAACTTTATATTAAAGGCGCTGTTCCCGGCGGTCGCAATGCGATTTTACAAATTCTCGCCCCTGGCGAATTAAAAATTACCAAACCAAACCCAGCCAAGGGCTCGGAAGTGGCTCTGTCCGAAGAGGTGGTTATTCCCGTTATTGATAGTGTGCCTGCTCCGGCCGCGGCCACTGTTTAATTGAACATATGCAGTTAAAAGTTTATACCAAGCAAGGCCAAGAAGCGAGCAAGCTGGAAGTAGCGGACGCGGTTTTTGGCGTTAAAATTAAACCGGCTCTGGTCCACGAAGTTTTTGTCGCTCAAACCAACAACCAGCGTGAGCCCTGGGCCGCCACCAAAACTCGCGGTGATGTTAGGGGCGGTGGTAAAAAACCTTGGAAGCAAAAAGGCACTGGCCGCGCTCGCCACGGTTCAACGCGTTCCCCAATTTGGGTCGGTGGCGGCGTTACCATGGGCCCTAAAGCCGACCGTTCTTACAAATCCAAAATTAATAAAACCGCGCGCCGCCTGGCTACCAAAATGTGTCTGTCGGACAAAGTCAAAAACGAGGCGTTTTATGTAATTGACCAGTTTGATTTCGCGGCGCCCAAAACCAAATTATTTGTCGCTTTAATCAAAGCTTTGCCCACGAATAAACATTCTTTCTTAATTTTAACCGACGGCAAAGACGAAAACGTCATTCGCCAAACTAAGAATTTGCCAAAAATCACCACGGTCCGCGCTGAAGATGTGAGTGTGATGGATTTAGTTAAGAAACAAGTAGTGGTGGCGAGCGTGGACGCTGTTAAGCGCCTGGAAAAATTATTTGTAAAATAATATGGGGTTACTTGATCGCTGGAGCAAAAAAATTACCTCTGCCAAGCTTAAAAATAACGACGATAAGTCCGCTCCGGTTAAGGCTGCCCTCAAGTCTGCCACAGCTGAAACCAAAACAGAAAATAAAGGCGAAACCAAAGTAACCGCTGTTAGCAAAACCACCGCCTCTAAGCATTTTAATATTGTCATTCGCCCTTTGGTTACCGAGAAGTCAGCGCGGGCGGAATCGGTTCGTAAATATACTTTTATAGTGGCGGCCTCGGCCAACAAGACTGAAGTTAAAAATGCCGTAAAAAACATGTATGGTGTCTTGCCCGTATCGGTAAATATCGTTAATGTTCAAGGTAAAAATATTCGTTTTGGGAAGAGCCGCGGCCGCCGCTCGGATTTTAAAAAAGCGATTGTCACTTTGCCTAAAGGAGAGAAGCTGACAGTACATGAGGGTGTTTAGTTACTAGAGTCTAAAGTCCAATTATGCCGATTAAAGTTTACAAACCAACCAGCCCGGGCCGCCGTAAATCGAGCGTTGATTCGTTTTCTGATATTACCAAATTTAAACCCGAAAAGAGTTTAATCACGATTTTAAAGAAAAATTCCGGGCGCAATAACCAGGGCCGCATTACCGTGCGCCATCAGGGGGGCGGCGCCAAAAAAATGTACCGCTTGGTGGATTTTAAACAACAGAAATTTAATATTTCCGCCACAGTTGAAGCCATTGAATATGACCCTAACCGCGGCGCGCGCATCGCTTTAGTTAAATATACCGATAACGCCAAGGCTTACTTGCTTGCCCCCGAAGGCATCGCGGTCGGCGCTAAAGTCATGTCTTCCGAGCAGACGATTGAAGCCAAAACCGGCAACCGTATGCCTCTCGAGTTTATTCCCGGTGGCTTGTTCATTTTCAATATCGAACTGACTCCCGGCAAGGGCGGCCAAATTGTGCGCGGCGCCGGCCTCTCGGCCCAGCTCCTTGGAGTAGAGGGAAAATATGCTAATGTAAAATTACCGAGTGGCGAAATTCGCATGATTCTTAAAGAATGCGCCGCGACTATCGGCGTCCTTTCCAATCCGGACCGCCGCCTCATTCGCTGGGGCAAAGCCGGGCGCATGCGCCACCGCGGCATTAAACCTACCGTTAAAGGTAAAAATATGAACCCGGTGGACCACCCGCACGGTGGCGGCGAAGGCCACAGCCCCATTGGCCAAAAGCGCGGCGCCATGACTGTTTATGGCAAAAAGGCGCGCGGCATTAAGACCCGTAAACCTCAAAAATGGAGCAATAAGTTTATTATTCAGCCGCGTAAAGGCAAGTTAAGCGCCTAATTAATCATTTATGTCTAGAAGTTTGAAAAAAGGTTTGTATGTTGATGAGCGCATCTTAAAAAAAGTTGCGGCTTTAAAAGCGCAGGGTAAACGCACGCCGATTAAAACCTGGATCCGCGCTTGTGTTATTTCTCCGGAAATGGTTGGCTACACTTTTCAAGTGCACAATGGCAAACTATTTATTGATGTTTTAGCCGAAGAAAATATGGTGGGGCATCGCTTGGGTGAATATTCGCCGACGCGCAAATTTGTCCGCCATGGCGGTAAGATGCAAAAAGAAATCGAAGCCAAAGCCTCTGGCTCGGCCGTTCCGGCCTCGGCTGCCGCTCCCGCTAAAAAAAAATAGTCTAAATTCGAAATTAATTATATGATCAGTGTCACTGCCAAATTACGTTACTACCGAATGGGCCCGCGCAAAATGCGCCTCTTGGCCGATGTTATTCGTGGTCGCGATGTGGCCCGTGCCGAATCCGCTCTGTCGGTTTTAAATAAAAAAGGCTCTCCGGTACTGATCAAGCTATTGCGCTCGGCAGTGGCGAATGCTAAAAATAATCATAATTTAGATACTAATCTGCTCCGCGTCGCGTCCCTGACTGTGGACGGCGGCCCCAGCCTAAAGCGCTGGCTGCCGCGCGCCCATGGCCGCGCCACTCCTATCCGCGAGCGCACTTGCCATGTCACTTTAACTTTAGCGCCTTTTGAAAAGAAAACTAAAGTTAAAGTAAAAAAAGATAACAAAATTTCATAAATAAAAAAAATTTTCCAAATCTGTCATTCTGAGCGAAGCGAAGAATCTAAGCGCTTACAACGCTTAATCAACTTAGATCTTTCGCTGCGCTCAAGATGACAAATACGAAGCAACATTTTATGGGTCACAAAGTCCATCCAAAAATTCATCGCACGCCAGCCATCTTCCCTTGGGATTCTCGCTGGTACGCCAAAAAGGAATTATATCCCGAATTTTTAGAGCAGGAAATCGCTATCCGCGAACTGCTGGGGAAGAAGCTGAAAGACGCCGGGCTCGACGCTATTAGCGTTGAACGCAGCCCCAAAGAAATGGTGATAACTATTTTGGCGGCTAAACCCGGCGCGGTTATTGGCCGCGGCGGCTCCGGGCTCGAGGACATTCGTAAAATAATTGAGCGTAAGATTTTAAAATTTAAAATCAAAGTTAAGTTAAATATTCAGGCTGTCGCCCAGCCCGCTCTGTCCGCCGCTATTGTGGCGCAAGCCTGCGCCGCCGAAATCGAGCGCCGCTTGCCCTTTCGCCGCGTGATGAAGCAAGCCATTGAAAAAACTATGTCCGCCGGGGCGCAGGGTGTCAAAATTAACATGTCGGGCCGCCTCAACGGCGCCGAAATCGCGCGCACCGAAAAACTAGGTTCTGGTAAAATGTCCCTTATCACCGTGCGTAGCCATGTGGATTACGCTTTAGCCGAAGCCCAGACTTTGCAAGGTAAAATTGGCGTTAAAGTTTGGATTTATAAGGGCGAAGTTTTTGGTAAATACGATAAATTTGAAAAACAAGCCGAGCCTACCCACCAGAACCACTCTAGTCAGCGCCCCGCGCCCCGCGCCCCCTCCCGACCGGCTACTGCCCCCGCGCGGCCGATTAAATAATATATTATGCTGTTACCTAAAAAAGTAAAACACCGTAAATGGCATAAAGGGCGCCGCCGCAACCTGGGCGTCGCGACGCGTGCTACCAAACTTTCTTTTGGCGACTATGGTTTGAAATCCGAGACCCACGGCTGGGTTACCAGCCGCCAAATTGAAGCCGCCCGTAAAGTTTTAACGCGCTATGTTCGCCGCGGTGGTAAAGTCTGGATCCGTATTTTTCCGGACAAGCCAGTTACTAAAAAAGGTAACGAAGTACCGATGGGCGGCGGCAAAGGCGCTCCCGATCACTATGTAGCCGTAATCAAGCCAGGCACTGTCATGTTTGAGATGGTGGGAGTGCCAGAGAGTGAAGCCAAAGAAGCTTTGGCTATGGCCGGCTACAAGTTCGGCGTTCAAACCAGATTTGTGCAAAAATTAGTCTAAATATTTTGGTATGGACCTAAAAGATTTAAAAGCTGTTAATACTGATGAATTGAAAAATCTGCTCCAAGAGAAGCGGCTCGCTTTACATGGCTTAAAGCAAAAGTCCAAGAGCCGCACTTTAAAACAAGTACATTTGCCCAAAACCACCCGCCGCACTGTTGCTCGTATTTTAACCATTTTAAAAGATCGCCAGCCCGTTTAATTATATGACTACTACGCAACCAGCCAACTCAACTAAAAATTTGCGCGCTTTTTCCGGCACGGTTATTTCTGCCGCTATGGCCAAAACTATCGTGGTTCGGGTCGATCGTTTTAAACTCCACCCCAAATACCAAAAGCGTTATAAAGTTTCCGGCAAATACCATGTTCACGACGAGAAGAATACCGCCCAAGTAGGGGATACAGTAAAAATTGTAGCCTGCCGCCCTATGAGCAAAACCAAGCGCTGGCGTTTAGCTGCCGTTGTCCAAAAATAATATGATCCAACATCGTTCCATGATCAAAGTCGCGGATAATACCGGAGCCAAAAAGCTCCAGTGTATTCGCGTCTTAGGGGGCTACAAAAAACGCTATGCTCGCCTTGGTGACGTTATTACCTGCGTGGTTAAAGAAGCGGCGCCGCGCGGTTTAGTTAAAAAAAGCGATATCGTGCACGCGGTTTTGGTTCGTATTCATAAAGAAACCCGCCGCGTTGACGGCACCTATATTCGTTTCGATGAAAATGCCGCTGTAATTATTGACCGGGCCAGCAAAGAACCCAAGGGCACTCGTATTTTTGGTCCGATCGCGCGCGAGCTGCGCAGTATGGGTTTTCAAAAAATAATTTCTTTAGCGCCTGAAGTAGTATGAAATTAAAGACCAACGACAATGTAAAAATTTTAAGCGGCAAGGACCGTGGCAAAACCGGCAAGATTATTCAGGTTTTTTCCGCCGAAGGCAAAATCGTAGTGGAAGGCGTTAATAAAATCAAGCGCCATCTTAAAGCTAAAGGCCAGGGCCAAAGCCAAAAAGGCCAGGTTTTAGAACTCTCGGCCCCTATTCCAGCTTCGCGCGTAGCTTTAATCTGTCCCAAGTGTAGTCAACCAATTCGAGTTGGCTACAAAACCGAAGCGGGCGTAAAAAAGCGCGTTTGCCGTAAATGTAAAGAATATGTCGACTAACCCTAGGGTCAATATGGAATCCTTATATCAAATCTATTTAAAAACAGTGGTGCCTAAACTCAAGACTGAACTGGGCTATAAAAATGTTATGCAAGTTCCGCGCGTCACTAAAGTGGTGCTCAACGCTGGTATCGGCCGTTTTATAAAAGACGCTGGTTTTATTGAAACTGTCGAAACCACCCTGTCGCGCATTACCGGCCAAAAGCCAGTGCGCACCAAATCCAAGAAGTCAATTTCCAACTTTAAAATTCGCGAAGGCCAGGAAATTGGCGTCATGGTCACTCTGCGCGGCAAACGCATGTACCAATTTTTAGAAAAATTAGTCCGGGTTACTTTCCCGCGGGTACGCGATTTTCGTGGTATCCCGAGCACGGCTTTTGACCGTCAAGGCAATTACACGATTGGATTTAAAGAGCATATTGCCTTTCCCGAAGTTAAGACCGAAGAAATTGACAAGATCCACGGCCTCCAGGTTATTATCGGCACCACGGCAAAAAATCAGGAGCAAGGCCGCGCGCTCCTTAAAGCCCTGGGTTTTCCCTTTGCAAACAGTCTTAAAAAATCTTAAAACCACCGCAATAATCTATGGCTACTTGGGCACAAATCAGTAAATCTGCTCGCAAACCAAAATTTTCTACCCGCCTCGTGCGCCGTTGTTGGCGTTGTGGTCGCGTCCGCGGGTATATGCGCCGTTTTAAATTGTGCCGCATCTGTTTCCGCGAACTGGCCAATGATGGCAAGATCCCCGGAGTCAGGAAAAGTAGCTGGTAATCCGCTTAATATAAAATATTTTCTGAAAACTAACGTATGATGACAGATCCAATTGCCGACATGCTCACCCGAATCCGCAACGCGGTGGGGGTCAAGAAGAGCGCCGTCACAATTCCTTATTCTAAGCTGAAGAAGTCCATCGGCGAAATTTTGGTGCGCGAGGGCTATGTCGCTAAAATCGAAGAAGCCAAGACCCCGAGCCATGTTTTGGTTGTGACCCTTAAGTATAACGGCCCCTCTGGCGCGGTGCAAAGTTTAAAACGTATCAGCCGCCCGGGTAGCCGCCGCTACGTTAAAAAAGATGATATCGAGAGGGTGCTCAATGGGCTGGGGCTCGCGATTCTTTCCACGCCCCGCGGCGTCATGACTGATAGCGACGCTATCAAGGCTGGGGTTGGCGGCGAGCTCCTCTGTGAAATTTACTAACGAACAAACAATATGTCCCGCATTGGTAAAAAAATTCGCAATTTCCCCGCTACCGTTTCTGCTGAAGTGAAAAACGGTGAGCTGGTGATTAAGGGCCCAAAAGGCGAACTTAAGCAACGCCTGCACCCGCATGTTTCGGTTGTTATTCAAAACAATGCTATTGAGGTTAAGGTAGCGAGCGAGGCGGCCAAACGAGACCGAGCCATTTGGGGTACTTTTTCTAGCCTTATCAACAACATGATTGTGGGCGTTACGGATGGTTTTAAAAAACAGCTCGAAATTAACGGGGTTGGCTACAAAGCTAATCTCAAAGGCGCTGCTTTAGTTTTAGAAGTGGGTTTTACGCATTCGGTTACTATAGAGCCAGCTTCCGGTATCAAATTTTCTGTTGAGAAAAATCTTATTACCGTGGAGGGTATCGACAAACATATGGTCGGCGAAATGGCCGCGCAAATCCGCAAAGTAAAACCGCCGGAGCCTTACAAGGGAAAAGGCATTAAATATATTGACGAAATAATCCACCGCAAGGCTGGTAAAACTGCCGCCAAAGCCGCGGCCTAAAATAGTATTATTCTATGAAACGCCTCATCATCAATAACAAAAATTCTCGCCGTCAGGTTCGGCACGCCCGCATCCGCCGGGCGCTGAAAGGCTCCGCGGCTCTGCCGCGCCTTTCCGTTTGGCGCGGGCTTCGTTCCACCACCGCCCAAATCATTGATGACTCCAGCCACCAGACTTTGGTTTATGTTTCAAGCCGCTCGGTTAAAGCTCCAGTCAGTAAAGACAAAACCATCAAAGTAGCTCTAGCTTATGCCGTCGGTGAGAAGTTAGCCGCCGCCGCGCTTGAGAAAAGCATTACTAAAGTCGTATTTGATCGGGGAGGTTACAGATATCATGGCCGCGTTCAGGCCTTGGCCGAGGGCGCTCGCGCCGGCGGTCTCAAGTTTTAATATTGATTTTTTATGGATAAAAATTTTTCCAAACGCCGCTCGGATAAACCGCGCGAACGGCCAGAGTTTGACCAAGAGATTTTAGATCTCGCCCGCGTCACACGCGTTACTAAAGGCGGCAAACAATTAAGCTTTCGCGCTTGCGTGATTTTGGGCGATCGCCATGGTAGAGTGGGCTTAGGTTTAGCCAAAGGTAAAGATGTGCAAAAGGCGGTTGATAAATCCGTGCGCCAAGCTAAAAAGAACATGATTAAAGTGCCAATCGTTAAGGAAACTATTCCGCACCATGTCGTAATAAAGTTTAAAGCCACCGCCATCATGTTGAAACCAGCCCCGCGCGGCTCTGGTATTATCGCGGGTGGCGCGGCGCGCGCCGTGCTCGAGCTCGCGGGCGTTCCGAATGTCTCTTCCAAAATTTTAGGTAAAACTAAAAATAAAATCGTCGTGGCTAAAGCGACCATGGCGGCGCTTGCCAGTTTTAAGCGTGGCCGCACTGTTAAACAATCGTTTCAGGCTCCGGTTGCGCCCCTAGTTTCAGAAATTAACGCCATTACCGCTGTTTAATTATTTATATGCTCCAAGCTCATACTTTAAAACCAAAACACGGCTCTAAACATCGCGCTAAAGTAGTTGGCCGCGGCAATGCTTCGGGCCACGGCACTATGTCCACCCGGGGTGGCAAAGGCCAAACCGCTCGTTCCGGCGGATCCGCGGGTCTGCGTACTAAAGCCTTCAAACAAATGATGCAGTCCGTGCCTAAACTGCGCGGTTTTCACACGCAATTTGTCAAACCGAGCGAAGTTTATCTTTCTGATCTAGACAAGCATTTTGCATCTGGCGATATTGTTACTCTCGCTACTCTCAAAGCCAAAAATATTATTAACAACACTGCCAAGCAAGCCAAGGTAGTGCAAACCGGCGAATTGAAGAAAAATTTAACTATTCAAGGGCTCTTGGCCACCCCAGGCGCCGCGGCTAAGATTAAAGCCGCCGGTGGTGAACTTAAATAATTATTTTTAATGCTGTCATTCTGAGCGAAGCGAAGAATCTAAGCGTCTCAACGCTTATAACCACTTAGATCTTTCGCTTCGCTCAAGATGACATATTCATATGTGGGAGCGTTTTGTAAGGGTTTGGAAAATTAAGGACATTCGCAATAACCTATTATTTGTCATTGCTCTTTTGGTTATTTTTCGTTTAGTGGCGCACATTCCTATTCCGGGCGTTAATATTGGCAACCTCCGAAATTATCTCGCCGGTAATCAAATCCTCGGCCTCTTGAATGTTTTCTCCGGTGGCACTCTGCAAAATTTTTCCATTGTCATGCTCGGCGTCGGCCCTTATATTACCTCTTCCATCATCTTCCAGCTTTTAGCTATGATTGTGCCGAGTCTAGAGGAGTTGTCTAAAGAAGGCGAGAGCGGCCAGCAAAAAATCAGCCTTTATACTCGCTGGCTCGCGGTACCATTGGCTTTTTTGCAGTCCTTTGCCATGATCAAGTTACTGAATCAGTCCGGCGCCGCGATTTTGAGCAACCTCACCCCGTTTCGCACCATTGCCATCATGTTCACTATCTCGGCTGGCACCATGTTTTTAATGTGGATTGGCGAATTAATTTCCGAAAAAAAGGTGGGTAATGGCGTTTCCCTCTTAATCTTTGCCGGTATCGTGGCGGCTTTGCCCGGGAGCGTGCGCAATCTTTTAGTTAACTATGACCCTTCGCAATTATACACGTACGTTATGTTTATTGCCGTCGCTGTTCTTACGGTTGTTGGTGTGGTTTTTATCAACGAGGGCCAGCGCAACATCCCCGTATCTTATGCCAAGCAGGTGCGCGGCAATCGCATTTACGGCGGCACGAGCACGCACTTGCCCCTACGCGTTAACATGGCTGGCGTTATTCCCATCATCTTCGCGGTTTCGCTCATCCTTTTTCCTTCCATGATCGCGCAATTTTTTGTCACGGCGCGTTCGGCTTGGATGGCGGGTTTTGCCTCCGGCACTATTAGACTTTTCCAAAATCAATATTTTTACAACACTTTGTATTTCTTGTTAGTTTGCGGTTTTACTTACTTCTACACCGCGGTTGTTTTCCAACCTCAAAAAATGGCCGAGAATCTCCAAAAGCAGGGAGGCTTTATTCCTGGCATTCGCCCGGGCAAAGAAACCGAAGGCTACCTGGCCTCAACCATGAATCGCCTTAATTTTACCGGCGCTATGTTTCTGGGTGTAATCGCGGTTTTGCCGCTACTCGTCGGCAGTCTGACTGGCACGCAATCTCTTCAAATTGGCGGCACTAGCATTTTAATCGTAGTCGCTGTCGCCATTGAAACCGCCAAACAAATCGAGTCCCAGCTTACCATGCACGAATACGATTCAGTTTAGGCTCTTGACATTGCCCTCGGTGTGTAGCTATACTTAAAGTGTATGAACGAAGACTTAGTTTTAAACAAATTGTTAGAGCACGATAAACGGTTTGAGCGTCTGGACAATAAAGTAGATGGTACGATGACCAAAGAAGATGGGCAAAGAATAATGAGCACGCTTGAGCAGGTGGTAGTAATAGTGAAAAAAATCCAACTGCAAATGGCGTAAGCAGTCAAGTACGTTTCTACAATGGCTAGTTTAGCCATTTTTTGTTATAAAAACCAAAATTATTAAACCTGTTTTTTGTTTGCCAAATTAAAAAAAATTTGCTAAGATTACACTGTTCATTATTTAATTTGCCGTAAATATGGGCTTTTTTTCCTCTGTCAAATACTCTACTGTCGAGCATTATTTAACCGAGCACGACGTTAAACGTGTAATTACGTATATCAAAATCCCAACCTTGGCTAGTCACCCGGAGCGCGACCGGTTGATTCAGGATGCTATTTTAGGGCGTCGCCGCGGTGATGGCAAAATTTCGCTTCAGCAAATCTACGATGTTTTAACAAGTTTAAAAAATGCTAATCAGATAACTAAATACGATCGCGCTGAAGTAATGAAAGAGATGAAATTGTTTTATGAACAGAAAGATGCATAATTTTGTCATTCCCGCGCCAGCGGGAATCTAGTTTTTTTAAAACGCTGGATCCGCGCTGGCGCGGGGATGACAGCAAAGCATAGGATCATGAAAAAAATTATTATTTTACTGGGGCCACCGGGGAGCGGCAAAGGCACCCAGGCCAAAATTATCGCCACCAATCATAGTTACGGTCATATTTCCACCGGTGATTTATTGCGCGCGCTTTCTACTCGCCACGACCTCGATGCCGATGAAACTAAAGCGCTACGCGAAATGTCTTTCGGGCGCTTGGTCCCGGATTGGCTTATTTATAAACTCGCTTTTGCCGCCGCCGACCAATATTTAAATAATAATCAGGGTGTAGTTTTCGACGGCGCCATTCGCAACATTTCGCAGGCTCAAGTTTACCAAGAATATTTTTTTGGCAAAAATTTAGCAACCGAAGTTTTGGCGCTGGAGGTCTCTTTACCAGATGCCCAATCATTTTTGCGCCTTACCGAGCGGAAAATTTGCCGGAATTGCGGAGCGATTTTTGCGCTAGCCAGCGCGCCCGGCGGCCTCTGTGCTAATTGCGGCGGCGCGTTAATTAGCCGCGCTGATGATAATATCGACGTCGTTAAAAAACGCATTCAGGAACAAGGTAATGCCGCCCTTGAACCGCTCCGTGAGTTTTATAAAAATCAGAATGCCTACAGCGCAGTGGACGGCCGCGCTACAGTTGATGATGTTAGCCGCCAGATCGAAACGGTTTTGGCGGCTACCTAAATTATGCTTATCAAATCACCAATCGATCTAAAAAATTTAAAAACCAGCGGCCAGTTAATGGGCAAAGTTCTGGAGCAACTCTCGGCTTTTTGTAAAATAGGCATGACTACGGCCGCTCTCGATGCTGAAGCGGAGCGTTTAATTTTGGCTTGCGGCGGGAGCCCGGCCTTTAAAGGCTATCATACCGGCGCCGCTCCGGCGCCCTTTCCCGCTTCAGTTTGTGTCTCCCTCAATGATGAATTGGTTCACGGTATTCCGAGTCGTGAGCGAATAATCAAAGTTGGCGACGTCGTGAGCCTAGACATTGGCATGAAATGGGCTCCTAAAAAAATTATTTCCCGTAAAAAAAATATTGATTCTGGCGTATTTACCGATACCGCTGTCACGTTTATAATGGGTAAACCAAAATCAGAAGCTGTTAAATTACTGGACGTTACCCGCCAGTCTCTGGAAGCAGGCATCAAGGCCGCGCAGCCCGGCTCTAGTGTCGCCGCCATCGGTAAAGCCGTGGAGTCTTATGTAAAATCCCAAGGCAATTATGGAATCGTCCGCGATTTAGTTGGCCACGGCGTGGGCCACGCTGTCCACGAAGAGCCGTATATCCCGAATTATTACGATCCCAGTTTAGAAAATATTAAACTTGTCCCGGGCATGGTGATCGCGATTGAACCCATGATCGCGCTTGGCGACTGGCGGGTGGTTACCAAACCCGACGGTTGGACTATTAAGATGAAGGACAATTCACTCTGCGCGCATTTCGAACACACACTAATTATTACAAATAAAGGAAATATTGTAGTAACACGCCGCCCAGAAGAAAAATAACGCCGCGCTTCTATGAAAATTCTCGCCGTTGATTTTGGACAAAAACGCCTCGGCCTCGCTTTTAGCGACATTAATTTAGATATGGTATTGCCGTTTGGTTTGGTAGTCAAGCGTACTCTTACCGCCCAAGTCAGAGAATTGGCCGCGCTGATTAATAAAGAGGGGGTTAAGCAGGTGGTGGTGGGGTTTCCGGTTTCTCAAAATGGCCAGGAAAACAAAAACACCGAGCGCGTTAAACAATTCGTTTATGAACTGGGCAAATTAATAGCAGTGCCGATTGCATATTTTGACGAACGTTTTACCTCGCAGGCCGCTGATGCCATGGGTGGTAATGTGACGCGGGACGAAAAATCCGCCATGCAAATTTTGGAAGGGTACTTGATAAGAAATAAAAAAACATAAGACGTCATTGCGAGGAGCGTAGCGACGAAGCAATCTTTCACTAGTCATGAGATCGCCACGACTCGCTTTGCGGGTCTCGCGATGACAAACACATATGCAAGCTATCGTACTATCTAGGCGGCCGTGGCGCGACCACGACGAAGTTATTACGCTTTTTACCGATGAACTTGGTAAGATAGAAGCGCTGGCGCGCGGCAGTAAAAAAATTATTTCTAAAAATTCTCCTTCTTTAGAGCCGCCCTCTCTTTGCCAGGTGTCCTTAATTCCTGCTAAAGAAAATTGGTTGCTAACCACTGCCGAGGCGGTTACCAGTTTTTCGAATATCCGGCAAAATTTAGAGAAGGCTTTGGTTGCCGCGCGTTCCTGTGCCGTGATTGAAAAAATATTACCACCAGCCGAGCCCGACAGCGAATTATTTAATAATTTTAAAGATTGGCTAATTTTTTTAGAGAGCGCCACTCTCGGGCTAACGTCGCTGTATCCGGCTTTTATTCTTAAACTGGTTGGCCACTCTGGTTTTCGCCCAAATTTATACGCCTGCGCCGAGTGCGCCGAGGATAAATTGCCCAAGCTTAATTTATATTTCTCTGTTTCCTCGGGCGGGCTTTTATGTGAGGCTTGCGCTACTGGATCCGTTCTTTCCGGGCAACCTCCACAACCCATCTTTAAGATCTCGACCGATGTTGTGAAGGCGCTACGCTTATATTTAGTTGGCTCTTGGGATGTAATTAGCCGGCTTAAATTAAGTGAAGAAAATTTAAAGCAGATTACGGCTGTTATCAAGAATTTTTTTGAATTTCATTTCGCGCAAAAAATAAATATTTTTATCTAAAAAAATTACAGTCAGTTCTTGCGGAATTTAGCTAGCTGTAGTACAATTTAGAGCATAAGTTGCAATATAAAAACCTTGATTTATGGAAGTTTTTATTCCTCAAATGGCCGAGCAAGTTGGCCAAAATGTTACTCTCCAAGGCTGGCTGAACAATAAGCGCAGTAGCGGCCCGATTAGCTTTTTAGAAATTAGGGATGGCCAGGGTTTTGTCCAAGCAGTCGCCGCTAAGAAAGATTTATCAGAAACAATCTGGGCTGAAGTCGAGAAAGCGACTCAAGAATCTTCGGTTATAATTTCTGGAGTTGTTGCTAAGCACCCCAAGCGCGAGGGCGTTTATGAACTGCAAGTGACAGATTTTAAAATTATTCAGCTCGCGCACGATTATCCAATCGCTAAAAAAGATCACGGCCCGGATTTTTTAATGGACCACCGCCACTTGTGGCTCCGCAGTCGCCGCCAGTGGGCGATACTGCGTATTCGCGACGCTATCAAAACCGCTATTCACGCTTATTTGCATCAGGAAAAATTTATCAGCGTGGATTCACCGATTTTTACTCCCAACGCCTGTGAAGGCGCTACTACCTTGTTTAAAATTCCCTACTTTGATTTAGGCGATGCCTACCTCTCGCAATCCGGCCAGCTTTATATTGAAGCCGCCATTGCTTCTGTCGGGCGGTGCTACGATTTTGGGCCGGTCTTCCGAGCCGAAAAAAGCAAAACCAAACGCCACCTCACGGAATTTTGGATGATGGACGCCGAAGGAGCGTTTATGGATCACGAAGCTAATCTCAAGAATCAAGAAGGATTGGTGCGCGCCATAATCCGCCATTGTTTAGCCAATTGCCAAGCAGAGCTGGCTATTCTAGAGCGTAATATTGACAATCTTAAAAAAGCTGACGCGCCGTTTACACGCTACACTTATACCGAGGCAATCAAAAAATTGCATGAACTGGGGAGCGATATTAAATTTGGCGAAGATTTAGGCAACGATGACGAAGGTTTGCTCACCAAAGATAGCGCCGTGCCCATATTTATCGAAAAATGGCCAAAATCAATTAAGCCATTTTATATGAAACGAGATCCCAATAATCCGGACCTGGTTTTAAACGACGATCTCATCGCTACCGAAGGCGGTGGCGAAATAATTGGTGGTTCCGAGCGTGAAGATGATTTTGATTTGCTTTCAGAAAAAATCGCGGCCGAAGGTTTGCTAGGAGAAGAATACCAGTGGTATCTTGATCTGCGCCGCTATGGCGCCGTGCCGCACTCTGGCTTTGGCATTGGTCTAGAGCGCGTCGTGCGCTGGATCTCCGGCACCGAGCATATTCGCGAGTGTATTCCCTTTCCGCGCACGATTGGAAGATTGCGGCCATAAAATTAAAAAAATTGGCTAAAATTAGCCAATTTTTTTATTCCACCAAACCAGACCGGTTGCCAACAGCATTCCCCCAAGCGCTCCCAGTATCAAATCCTTCATCGTGTCCCACACGCTGGGTTGAAAGACAGTGCCGCGCAGAGTGTCGCTCAAAAATTCGTAGCCTTCCCAAAGCACTGTCACAGCCATTACACTTACTAAAATTATTAAAATTCGGACCAGAGAATTTTTTATTTCCAATAATTTTGCTCGCTCTAGTATTTTTATAAAAATAAACATTGCCATGGCCACGCTCGCGCCGCCAAAAAAATGTAGTGGTGTATCTAGTTGATAATACAGAGCCCACTCTGGCCACAGGCCATAAACCGTGGTGCTCAAGATATAAATAAACCAAGGCGGCAAAGTTATTAAAAATAATTCCCGCCAATAAATAAAGGGCGCAATTTTTATGAGGGGAGTAAACCGCGCCACTGTTTTGCCATTTTGCTCCACTGTTTCTAAAAATACGCTAAGCGGCCTAGTCCAGAGCGAGCCTTTAGGGAAAAATTTTTCTTCGTGTGTTTTATCTTGAAGTGATTTGTATAGCACGACGTCTTCTCCGGTCGCTTCCACTTTCCCAACCCCAATCACCTCACAGCGCCCGCCCTTAAAGTGTTGGTAAATTCCCAGTTGCATTGGTTGTTTATAATTTATTAAATTCTTCAATATCCAGACGCATTTCTTTGATAAGTTTGTGCAAGAGGCCAGTCGGAATATCACGTGAATGTTTGTGAGGCACTGGAATCGTGATTTGTTTTAGCGGATGAAATTAAATAGTATGTTTATTTTTGCGAATTGGAATGTAGCCAGCGCGCTGAATTTTTTTGGCGAATTCAGTATAGCGTATAGGTTTTAATTTAGGCAAAATCCGGTATGCGCACGAAAGAAAATTTTCGAGCTATAGTAGGGGTAATGGTTTCTTGCGGCAGTGTCTGATTAAAATCTTTAATTACCTCAAGGCACTCTTTAATCGCCGCATAGATATTTTTGTGTGCTACAGTGAGGGTTTTACCATATACCGCACAACCAGGTATGGCCGGCACGGCAGCAATATAACCGCCTTTTTTATCCCATTCGTACGTTATATAATATTGGTTAGTAGAAGGCTTCATATATCAGCAGTATAGATAAAAAATATTTGCTTGTCAAATCAAAAATTTGACATGTCAAAAATTTGACATTTTCCTCGTTGTGCCGCGGGAGAGAATCGAACTCTCATGACCTTGCGGTCGCTGGATTTTGAGTCCAGTTCGTCTACCAGTTCCGACACCGCGGCCTAAAAACTAGTTTAAATTATAGCAAATCTTCGCTTCTTGTCAACCCTGCACCAAGCCCTGTCACATATTTTTAATTTAAAAAAAATTTAGCCGTTAGGCAGTGTTGCTTTATTTGTTTTGTTATAAATAAAATTTAATTTAGGATTTGGTGCAGGGTCAATCCTGTGATATAATAATGACAGATACAGTTATGTCTGTCATTATTTCGGTCGTCAACCAAAAAGGCGGGGTGGGTAAAACCACCACTGCCGTAAACCTGGCCGCGGCGCTTTCTGAAGCGGGCAAATTTGTGTTACTCGTTGACCTTGACCCGCAAGGCAACGCTTCTTCCGGTCTTGGCCTTAAACCCGAAGGGGTTATCAAGAGTTTGTATCACGCCATCATGGGTAGCCAACGGCTCCACGATGTAGTGCAAAATACGCCACACGCCGGCCTCCGTCTCGCGCCCGGCACGCCGGATTTGGCTGGAGCCAACGTGGAGTTAGTAAATATGGAGGGGCGGGAGGGGAAATTAGCGGACATTTTAAGCGAAGTAAAACACGCTTACGATTATATTATTATAGATTCTCCGCCATCGCTTGGCCTCCTCACCTTGAATGGCCTGGTCGCGGCCGACCATTTACTTATTCCCGTTCAAGCCGAGTATTACGCGCTCGAAGGCCTCGGCCAACTGCTTAAAACTATCGAACTTGTGCGCGCCAATTTAAAACCTAATTTAAAAGTTTTGGGCGCTGTCTTAACCATGTTTGACGCTCGTACCAAACTCTCGACCGAAGTTATGCACGAGCTATATAAATATTTTCCTAATAATATTTTTCGTTCGGTTATTCCGCGCGCTGTGCGTTTGGCCGAAGCCCCGAGTTTTGGCCAGAGTATTTTTCATTACGAACCAGGCGGCAAAGGCGCCCGCGCCTACGAAAAATTGGGAAGAGAATTATTAGAGTATTTTGAAAGATCATAATAGCTGGCAAAGCTAGTGTTTCCGAGCGGGTTTGACCCGCCCAGGGCGGGTCACCCCGAGGCCTCGCGGCCGAGGAAAGCGAGGAGACGCTAGCTTTGCCAGATTAATAAAAAAAATTTTATGCCTCTAGGAAAAGGGCTTGGCGCCTTGATTGGCCCGAGTAGCCGCAAAACAACTGTGTTACAAACCGGTTCGGGCGCCGCGGGTCTGGATAAATTGTGGTTAGTGCCGCTTAGCGAAATCACCGCGAATCCAAATCAACCCCGCAAAAACTTCGCTCCCGCCGAACTCGAGGAATTAGCCGCGTCTATCAAAGAACACGGCATACTTCAGCCGCTTTTAGTTTCCGAAAAATCCGATGGCGGTTATGAGTTAATTGCCGGCGAGCGGCGTTTGCGCGCGGCTCGGCGCGCTGGCCTCACCAGTGTCCCCGTTATTGTAAAAAAATATTCAGACGAAACCAAACTCTCCATTTCTTTAATCGAGAATATCCAGCGGGCCGATTTAAATCCAATCGAAGAAGCTTTTGCTTACAAGCGCTTGATAGAAGAATTTGGTTTGACCCAAGAAGCGGTGGCGAGTAAAGTCGGCAAAAGTCGCCCGTCGGTTGCTAACATGATCCGGTTGCTGGAACTGCCGAACGAAGTTCAGCAAGCTTTGATTGACGGCAAAATTTCCACGGGTCAGGCCCGGGCGGTTTTAAGTATTGGCGACAAAAAAGCCCAGCTCGATATTTTAGCCTCCATGCTCGGCAGTAAAATTACGGTGCGCGAGTTAGAGAGAACCGCGACCGCCCAAAATCCCAGCCGGGCGCGCGGGCGGGATCCGAACCTTAATTATCTAGAAGAAAAACTTCGCGCCGCGCTTGGCACCAAAGTAACCATCTCACAAAAAGGCGAGCGCGGGGCTGTTGTCATCGATTATTTTTCTAAAGAAGAGCTGGCCCGCATCATTAAAAAAATTGCTCCCTAAATTCGCTGTTTTCTTTTGGGCAGGACAAACTTCAGCCAGGAATCATGCTCGGCTGTCTTAAGCGCGTTCTTAATATGATTTCTGGCCAAATGGGTTTTCACAAATTTAATCCAGTCTTGGCTTGGAGTTTTGCGGTTTTTATCAATAATAATTTCAATAACGTCGCCGCTTTTGAGCGGGGTGCTTAAACTGGCCAGGGAGTCGTTAATTTTAACGCCACTGCAACGATTGCCAATTTCGGTATGAATGTGGTAAGCAAAATCAACCGGTGTCGCGTCCTCCGGTAAATCAATCACGTCACCCTTAGGCGTAAACACAAAAATGCGATTTTTAAAAAAATCAATTTTTAACTGTTCCAGGTCGCCCACATTATTGAGCACTTCTTTTTGAATGGCGGCCAAGTCCTCGGCCCAGCGAATATTTTTCGCCGGCTGTTTAATTCCAAATTCATCATAGTGCCAATGCGCCGCCACGCCAAACTCGGCGTCATTATGCATTTCTTGGGTGCGAATTTGAAATTCCACAATTTTACCCTCGTCGTAAAACACCGTGGTATGGAGCGACTGATACCCGTTGGGTTTGGGTTGGGCGATGTAGTCTTTAATCCGGCCTTTCAAGGGGCGCCAGAGTTTGTGAATGATGCCAAGCGTGGCGTAGCAATCGCTCACGTCCTTTAATATAACGCGGAGGGCTATAACGTCATAAACTTTGTCCGAATCCCAGCCTTTGCGCAGTAGTTTTTGGTAAAAACTGTAAAGTTGTTTGCGGCGGCCATGCAAGTCTATTAATTTTACTTGCGATTCCTTCAACTCTTTGCGGAGCATGGTGAGAATTTTTTCAATCAAGGTTTCGCCTTCAGTAAACATCCGGTCTTGGATTTCTTTAACTTTTTGGTATTCTTTCGGGAAGACGTATGGAAACGACAGGTCTTCGAGCAAGCCGCGAAATTCGCCCATCCCCAGGCGGTTAGCGATGGGCGCGTATATCTCCAAACTCTCTAAGGCAATTCGGTATCGTTTGTCCTCGGGCAAGGCCGAGAGAGTGGTGAGGTTGTGGACGCGATCCGCGAATTTAATAATCATGACGCGGACATCCTCGGCCATAGCCACGAACATTTTGCGCAGGTTCTCCATATAGCGCTCCATACCGCGGTATTTTAATTTACCGAGTTTAGTGATGCCGCTCACCATGCCCGCGATATCTTTACCAAAATCTTTTTCAATTTCTTCGATAGTAACATTAGTATCCTCGGGCACATCATGGAGCAAGGCCGCGGCTACCAGTTGCACATCGAGGCGCATGCCAGCCAGTATGTAAGCCGCCGCTAGGGGGTGGATAATATAGGGGGCCCCCGAAACTCGCTTTTGCTCGGCATGAGCCGCTTTGGCTGTTTCATAAGCTAACCAAATAAGGTCTAAATCCTTATGGGTAGAGTACTTTTTGACCTTTTCAACCAGGTCATTTATGCTTAAATTGTCGGGGATTTTTAGCCTATCAGGCATATTATGCTTTAGTTTAGTCATTATTCCAGATCCTGCCCCACTTGACAAGCTGTCAATAGTATGGTATACTCTTCTCGTGATTCTAAGACAAAACCTTAACGCGAACTCCCCCCACTAATCTTTTGAGCAGTGGGGGGTTGTTTTTGTAACTGGCCCGAAAATAACGAGCCCGCTTTAGCGGGCGAAGATATTTTCGTTGGCAGTTACAATCCGCCGCAGGCGGATACGCTTGCCAAAACAGTCGTTTTATATTAAACTCACCCCTGTAGGCGATGACGGGCCTTAGAATCACCATAGGCATTAAGGACACCCTCATCCCTACATTAAGCACCCCTTGGGGCAACCCCAGAGGGGTTTTTATTTATCAGCTATATAACCGCATTCTTTGTCGCTACACTTAACCGTTTGTTTGGCGCCATAGACCAGAAGTTTGCCGCAATTCGGGCATTTGTCCCCGGTGGGTTTATCCCAGAGCGCGAAAGTGCATTTGGGGTAAGCGTTACAGCCATAAAATAATTTACCGCGTTTGCTTTTGCGCGTCACCAAATCACCCTCGCCGCAATCCGGGCATTTGATGTTTAATTTATTTTCAATTCGTTTAATATTTTTGCAATCCGGGTAACCGCTGCACCCGAGGAATGGCCCAAACCGGCCCACGCGCCTCTGCATGGGTTTACCGCACTTCTCGCATAATTCGTCTGTTAGTTCGGCCGCGCTCCGTTCCTCGGCTTCTTTGCCAAATGGCTTCGTGTGTTTACAGTCCGGGTAGCCGCTACAAGCCAGAAATTTTCCAAACCGCCCGACTTTAATCACCATGGGTTTCTCGCATTTTTCGCATTTCTCATCGGTTTTCTCTTCGGTTAGTTCTTTTTTATTTAACTCCTTGTCTTTTTTAATCAAGTTTTCTTTAAACGGCTTATAAAAATCCGCGATCACCGGCTGCCATTTTTTTAAACCCTCCGCGATCTCATCTAATTGATTCTCTAGCTCGGCCGTGAATTTGTAGTCCACTATATGAGGGAAGTGTTCCACCAGAAGGTCATTGACAATATAGGCGATGTCGCTCGGGAAAAAGCGTTTTTTATCATCGCGTTCAACGTACAGGCGAGCCTCAATCGTTGCGATAGTTGGAGCGTAAGTACTGGGGCGGCCAATGCCATATTCTTCAAGCGTTTTCACGAGCGTCGCGTCGCTGTAGCGCGCCGGCGGTTCGGTAAAATGCTGTTCGGGTTTTAGCTCACTGCAAACCGCCGCTTCGCCGTTCTCTAATTTTGGCAAAGCGTTCTCTTTGGCTTTTTCCGGGTAAAGTTTCAGCCAGCCGTCAAAAGTAATAACCTGGCCCGTGGCGCGGAAGGTGTAGTCATTACTGCTTTTAATGTCAACGCTCGTGGCATTAAGTTCGGCGGCGGCCATTTGGGTGGCCAGGGCGCGGTTCCAAATTAAATGGTAAAGCCGATGTTGGTTTTTATTTAAAAATGGTTTCACTTCCTCGGGGGCGCGGCTGGCTTCGGTGGGGCGCACCGCTTCGTGCGCTTCTTGCGCGGATTTATTTTTATTTTTATAAAAACGGGGAGCCTCGAGCGCGTAATTTTTCCCAAACGAAGTGGTAATAGTGGCTTTGGCGTCGTCTAAAAATTTTTGCGATAAATTAACCGCGTCCGTGCGCATGTAGGTAATTAAACCAACCTGCCCGCCGCTCCCGAGTTCCACGCCTTCGTAGAGTTGCTGGGCCAGCATCATGGTTTGTTTGGCCGAGAACCCGAGGCTGTTATTGGCATCTTGCTGTAAACTTGAAGTCGTGTAGGGCGGCGGGGGAGTGCGGCTGGTTTTCTTTTCTTCTAATTCCGCAATTTTATATTTAACACCAGCCAGGTCTTTAACGATGGCATCTACCTCCGCGGCATTTTTCAAATCCATTTTGTCTAGCCTCTTGCCTTTAATCGCCGCGAGTTTAGCCGGGAAAATCTCTGTCTTATTTTTTAAAGTGGAAAATTGCCCCTCAATCGTCCAGTATTCTTCTTTATTAAAAGCTTTAATTTCGCGCTCGCGCTCTACCACGAGGCGCACCGCCACGCTTTGCACCCGGCCTGCCGACAAACCCCGCGCGACTTTCCGCCATAAAAACGGGGACATTTCATAACCGACTAGCCGGTCTAAAACGCGCCGCGCTTGCTGGGCGTCCACCAGTTTTAAATCCAGCGCCCGGGGGTGTTCGAGCGCTTCTGTTAAAGCAGTTTTAGTAATTTCATGAAACGTAATGCGTTTAGCATTCTCTGGTTTAATACCGAGCAGATACGCCAGATGGTAGGAAATGGCTTCGCCTTCGCGGTCTTGGTCCGACGCGAACAAAATCTCGCCCGCTTTGGCCGCGGCGTCTTTTAGTTCTTTAACGACCTTGATTTTGTCTTTGCTCACAACGTACGTGGGCTCGAAACCGTGTTCAATATCGACGCCGATCTTGGACTTGGGCAAATCGCGCACATGCCCGAAAGACGACAAAACGCGGTAGTCTTTACCGAGGAATTTTGTAATGGTTTTGGCTTTAGTGGGGGATTCGACGATGACCAAAGTTTTCATATGCCCATACTAATAGAGATTGACAGTCGTGTCAACTAGCAGTACTATTAGATTATAAAATTAATTTTATGCCAGAAGATAATTTTACTGATAAATTAGCTAGAGAAATACTTGGGGGTAGCGGGCAGAAAGACTTGCCCCCAACACCGGGGAGAGAACCATCGATTGATGCGTTAGCCTTGCAGGTAATGAAGAGAGGGCGTCGGCAAGGAGAGGTGGATAAGGCCGAGGCGCTGGCTTTGGTATTTGGCGGCAGTAACGAGTTCAGAGAGGTGCAGGAATTGCAAACCAGATTACCTGCAATTGGCGTCGCTGCGGAAGCCATTGCTACTTTGGAACGTTACTGGAAAAACGACCCCGAGGTAATGGGTCAAGTTTTGGTTTGGCGGCAAGGGCTAATTAGAGGCGCCGCGGAGCTGCGACAAGCATCACAAAAGATTGGCGATACACGAGGATTTTTACAAACATTACAAAATAGAGATTTTGGTGCCGCGGCCGAAACAGCCGCGGTGAGCGCTTTCGAGAGATTTCGTCAAATGGCTGATGCCATTGCCAAAGCCGCCGCGGGCGAACTCGCTCGTTTGCGGGCTTTGGAGTAAATTGGCCTAAGGTTTGGGTGGTTTAGCGGCGTTTAAAATATGGCCGCAACTGCCCGCTTAAAAATATCGAACCCGTAGCTAGGAGCAACCCCCTGGTCTTTTTTTGTTCTGCCTTACTCCAGGCCAGAGCCTCGGCTGGTTCCAGAAAAGTTTTGATAAGGCCATTAAAAAAATTATTTTTTTTATTTTTATTTTTTTTCAAATTATTTTTAAATTTCTCGGCAATAAAACGCGGGTCCGCGGCTTTGCGGAAGGTATTGCTTGTAAACCGGGTCGCCGCGATCGTTTGGGGGTTGAGAGTCGCGAGCTGGCGTATCATGTTTTTAATATCTTTATTAGCCGCGAAGCCGGCCACCAAATGCAGAGACCCAATATTTTCTTGTGCTACTAATTTTTTTAAGGTCGTTACTGTCGAGCGCATTTTATCGGGGTTATGCGCGCCGTCCAAAATTATTAGCGGGTTTCTTGCTACCACCTCAAAACAAACCGGTAACACGATGTTTTGAAAAGCCTTAATTATTTCTGGTTCGGTTACGCCCGCGCTTTTAAGAGCCGCCCGCGCGATTAAGGCGTTATTTATTTGATGCTCTCCCGCTACGGGGAGAGTATATTTTTGGCCGTCAATGATAAAGCTACTACCTTGGCTATCACTGCTTAAAACTTTAACTCCCGCCTGGCTAATTCTGGTGAGCGACCTCGCTCCGGCGCGGCGAATCTCGCGCTCAAAAATTTTTACTAATTTTTTGTCTTTTTCCGCGGTAAAAACTCGGGCTCCGCGCTTGATTATTCCCGCCTTCTCGTAAGCGATATCTTTCTTGGTGGGGCCGATAATATCCACGTGGTCGAGGCCAATGTTGGTGATAATGGCAATGTCTTTACGCGGTATTATATTAGTCGCGTCATAACGCCCGCCACAAGCCACTTCTAAAACCGCGAAGTCTACTTTATGCTTAGCAAAATACATGATGCCGAGCATGGTCATGATTTCGCTAAACGAAGGGACGTCATGCCGGCTGATTTCTAAAAATTTTTCCAAAGCCGGTTTAAGCTTGCTCACTAGAGCATTGAACTCATTTTTGGCCATGGCGCGGCCATTAATCTCCCAGCGCTCTTGCATTGTAGAAGGGTGAGGCGAAGTAACGAGGCCAACCCTTTTCCCACTCTCTATAAGCCCCGCGGCCAGAAGGCGCGCCACCGAACCTTTGCCGCTCGTACCCGTGACATGGGCAAAGTGGGGTATTTTTTTTTCCGGATTCCCCAAAATCTTCAAGAGCACCCGCATGCGCTCTAAATAAACACCCGAATGCCGCGGGTCGCTGATATATTCGCGCCGCGGCAAATTGTTAAGAGACAAGATAAAATTGTATGCTTCGGCGTAAGTCACAGGAAGAATTTTTTATACCGTTTGGTTTTTGTACTTTTGAATTATTTTGTTGCTATCACCATAACATTGTTGTGCGAAGGCGCCTCGTCTTCTCCGGTTTCTACGTTTTCAATCCTTACGCCCGGAAGGTAGCGCCCTTCTTCTGGGAATGTTTGAGTCTTTTCAATTTTAAAGCCCGTTTCCCGAAGCATTGTTTCATACTCGGCTAGGCTGAATGGATAATATTCTTCTTCCAATTCTCCTTCCCACCCTACAAAATTTGCTTTGGTCGCAAATTCTATCGCATCGGTTGTTGGTAAAATAATTGCGTTTCCGTCTCTGGTAAAGTCGAAGGCCCGTTTGTTAGCAGTAATGTAGGCCGTAAAAATTTTTTGTGCCCCTGGCGTTTCTAAATACATTTTAGCCATGCCAGCTGGCCTTCTAAAGCCGTCATATATAATTGTTTTGCCACCATTTTTTAGTCCACGATAGATATTATCTAAAAGTTTTCTGACTTCTTTTGTCGAGTAATAACTTTTTATTTCATGTAAAATAGAGGCCAAAATTACAGTATTAAAACGACGCGGGCTTATGTCCATTTGGGTAATGTCCGCTCGGACAAGAAAAACAGTCTTGGGTGCGGCTACACCTTCCGGGATATCTGCTAAGTGGTCGGCGGCATGACCAAAAAAGTGAGGAGAGAATTCCACTCCAACCAACGAATCTAATCCATTTAGTTCCGCGCCGATCAATCTTAACAAGCTGCCAGTGCCGCTCCCAAGCTCCAGCACGTTTGGCCCTGCTACCTCAGACAAAATTTTCCTTCTTTCTTTGATATGTTCTTCGGAATCTAGCCCAGCGCGCAATGAATGGGTATGTTCTGGCGACCTTGCTATTGGTTCTTCATTTTTAGGCAGAGCAAAATGGATACCCGCATCATCGGAGAGTTGACGGTATCTATTAATTTGGGTGAACATGCTGGTGTCGTCTGGCCACAGCGCTGCTTCTCTGTTTGGTTCTGATCTAATGTAGTCTCGCACTTTTCCCATATGATTGAGAAAAATAATCTATCTATATAAAACCCCTCCAGTTTTGGAGGGGGAGGGGTTAGGCATGAGGAGTAATTACCAGCTTCAGGTGCGCCCGGACAGCGTCTCTTTCTAGCAACCATTTAAAGGCTAAATAGCCAAGCGTTATGCCGAGCGCCATGAGCCCCCGTTCTTTCCAGACAATTGGCAATAGTGAGAGCCACAAGGCAGACTTCATATTAAAGGCCCAAATCCAAAGCGCCCCGCCGACAGCGTGGGCCGTAAACGTAGCCCCGAGCGCTCGCGCCAATACAAATTTATTTTGTAAAAAATACATGGCAATAGGTATAAACCAGTAGAGGGTAAAAACTGCCGCGCCCCGCCCTTCGGGGTGGGCCAAAAATGCCAAAATACATATAGGCGCGATGGCAAGTTGTAAAAAAGATTTGCGGCTAAAATAAAGCGTCGCTGCCAGAATGGGCAAGAAACGAATTAGAGTAGGCAGGCTGATATCAAAACCATGAATCGCCCAATTAAACAATTGTATGGAGAGGACGCTTAATGCCCCCGGGATACTCCCCAGAAACCCGCCTATGATTGGCGCAAAAAAATCGAACATGTTAAAGCGCGCCTTGGCGCCAACGAGGGCAGTAAAAGGAATTTGGATTAAAATCAGACCAAGTCCCAAAAAAATGGCGTAGGCCAGTATTTTTTGTTTTGTTGGTTTAAACATAACGCGACTGACTTTTTAATTATTAACCGTAATACTGTACTGGTGTATGTTTGATTTGTCAAATCAAGATTGGTGGCTTCAAGAGTTATCCACAGTGGAGTAAACTGGGTTAAGGTGTATACTATATGTACCTTGCTATTCATTAAGCTTGTCGGATGAAGGCGCTTCAAGGAGAAATTCTTTTTTATTTATTTTGCTAAAGCAGACATTGCTTTAGTTTTTTTAATTAATTTGTTTTAATTTAATGCCATATGAGCATAAGAGAAACTTTAGGACAGAGGAGCATTATCAAGGCTTTGCCCGCTTTAGCGGCCGCGCTACTCCTCGGTTTTTATTTAGCCTTTTTATTAAGCACTCCGGCCCAGGCAGTATCGGGGGTGGCGTTGGCCGATAACGACACCACGGGCTTTGGCCTGGACGGGCGCGATTTTAGTTTTACTTGGACTACGGGCACGGTTCCGAGCGGTTACACGTTCACCAATTTGTATTTAACGAACAGCACCACGACTTTGACGCTCGCTAATCTTAACACCAATGGGTGCGGCGGAGCGGCCTGTATGCCTGTCGGCGGTTTTAATCAGCACGCTAACAGTGCGTTTACCCTACCGCAGTCAGTTCAAAAAGATAGCGCCAACCAAAATCTGGCTACGGGCACCTCGTATGTGGCTTGGGTATTTGTGTCGTCTTCTAACCCCGCCCAGGCGGAATTAGTATCGTCTTCGCCGGTGTCTTACGCCAGCGGGTCTGATACTGTCGCTGACGCTTCGGCTCCAATGGTTGAGCACATGTCTATCCATGTGGCGCTAGAGAGCGCGGCCGCGGTGATTAACTCTTTGGTTTTTGATGATCAAACCACCGACGCCCAGTTTAACAATACTAGCGATGGCGGCGCTGAATATGTAAAATTATTTTACGCCACCAGCACGTTTACTGACGCGGCGTTTGTAACCGGGACACTGCAGGTTAACGCCGGCGGTTTGTTTAGCTTTTCCGTCCCCACCACTACAGTTGGAGCCGCGGGCGCCACCTTTAAGTATTATTTAGAAGTTAAAGATCGGAACAGCAATGTTCGCTTTTTCTGCGCCAGTCCTAGCGCCGCTACGGCCGCGGATTGCCGCACATCTCCGTTTACTGTAACGACTGCCGCGGCTGGGTCGCGTATTATTTCCGGCACGGTTTCTTCTAACGGAGTGGGGGTAGCGAACGCCGTGGTATTCATTGGCGGCGCGGCTCATGCCCCGGTTTTGACCAATGGGAGCGGCGTCTATTCAGTAACTGGTTTATTTAACAATGACGCTTACGATATTATCGCGGCGGCGAACGGTTATTGTAAGAACATGCGGTTTGAGACTATGGGAACGTCTGATAAAACCGGCATAAATTTAAGCATTAGCTCTGGTTCCTGCGGCTTTTTTGCCCCGCCCACCGGTGGTGGCGGTGGCGGCGGAACCCCGGCGGTAATGTTTTCTGGCCCTCCCGATGGCATGCAGAGTGTTCAATTGAATGAACAAATCCGCGTGGGCTTGAATCAAGCTATGGACGGCACCACAATTAACGACTTTAACCCGGCCGACGCTGGCAGTAATATTTACCTAACTACCGACGACGGCACCACCAAAGTAGCCGGCAGTGTTACTTATTGCGCCAGCAATGCCTCGCCCGGCTGTTCGGCCCTATTCAGCCAAGATCAAAATGTTATTTTATTCGCGCCTGCCAGTTCTCTCGTCTCGAGCACATTCTATACGTTGGTGATAACCGAGGGGGTTAAGAACACGGGCGGGCAGTCAATTACGGGCAATCGCACTGGCGGCGGCCACAAAATTTCGTTTGTCACGAGCGGCGGTACTTTTAGTGGCGCTCAAATCACTGCCAGTTTCGGCACGGGCGGGCAATTTATGCCGCCCTATGTGCGTTCGTTTATACCGGGCCCGGGCATTACCGCGGCGCCCAACACTTCGCTCGTAATTGAATTTAGCGAAGCCATGAGCGCCTCGACCATTACGGGCACAAATCTAAAATTATTTAGTATTAGTAACGGCGTCGCTACCGAAGTGACTACCGGAGTGAGCGTGTCGCTCGATTCTAACGAGCGCCGCTTTGTCACCGTTACCCACAACGCGCTCCCCGCCGGTGAGTACGAAGGCCGCGTTTTGGGCGGAGCCGCTAACGCGAGTGGTATGGCCATGCGGCCGCCCACGCAATCTTCGGAAATCGCTTTCCGGTCGTCGTTTACCGTGTCGGGCAGTAGCGATAGCGCCAGCCCCACGGTTTTCCCCCAACTTGCCAATAACGCTACCGCGGTGGCAGTAAACAACACCTTCCAGTTCGGGTTTAATGAACAGCTCTTAATATCCACAATTAGCACCAGCAACATTACATTGACTCGCGGTAGTACGGCCGTGGCCATTACTACCGAGTATGACCCGGGTAAAAACGCGCTGTATGTGGTGCCCTCCACAGCCATGGCCCCAAATACTGCCTATACCCTCACAATCGGTGGTAATGTAAAAGATCTGGCCAACAACAGCGTGGCTACCACTACCTACACCTATACCACAGGCGCGGCCGACACGGCGGTGCCGAGCATTCGGGAAGCGCGTTGCGACGACTTCCGTTGCAAAATATTCTTTACCGAGCCAGTCACGCGCAGCAGCCAGGTAGACAGCGATTACGCCAGTAGCACCCTAAATCACGCGCGCATTACTATTACCCAGGGCGGCTCGGATCTCTGCACTTCGGCAACGCCAATCTCTTATAACGCCGAGGACAATTCGGTAGTGGTGGAGCGGCTCGCCATGACTGCCGGCGGCGCTAATGTTACGGTAACGGTCGCTGGTATTACCGATATCTCGGGCAACATTCTTACCAGCGGCAGTTTTGTTGGCCCGGTAGAAAGTAGTATGACTACATTCGGTTCGTTTGGCGATATGGGTATGTTCGCGCCTCCGACCGCCCAGTTCACCAGCGGCACGGTTGGCGGCGGCGAATTTAAGCCCCAGGGCTTTGGCAGTTTCACGGCCGAACAGTTCGCCTTTGGCGACGCGGCTATGGCCTTCCCCTTCAACCAAACTGCGGGGGCTGATGTTAATGTCTTCCAAATTAAATTTAAACCCGGGGTGGCGCTGTTAGATGACGACCAGATAGTGCTAACCTTCCCGAACGGCACCACGCTCGTGAATACCGCGCCTGACACCTTTTCGCCCTTTAATTCTGATATGAACGGCGGCGGCGCTGGCACGGTCGCGCTCGACAACACGTATAGTAGCGATGGCGTGCTCGGCGACGACACTGCCCTTACGGTTACCGCCAAGCTCGCGGTGAGCGGCGGATCGCCCGGAGCTACCGACTATTACACCTTAGATCTGCGTAAAATTACTAACCCGAGCATACCCAAAGGCCCAACCACTGGCGGGTACACGGTTGGTATTAAAGTCTTGCGCGGCTCCACATCGCTCGTCAGCCAAACCAGCATGCCGTACTTCATTAACGCCGGCGGTACGAATACGCTTGTAATAGATGTAGTCGCGGGTACCGCGACCACATCGCCAGCCGCTGGCGCCAGTGGTTCGGTATTTGTGCATGGCGGCGGCCCCAGCGGCCCAATGGATAAAAACGTCACGCTTACCAACGGCGACATCTCGGCCGTGGACGGCACCAGCGCGACCTCGATTACGTATGCTAGCCTTACGGATGGCTGTTACTTCTTTGGCACTGATCCATTTGCCACTTTTGGCGGTGTTGATTATTTTGGCCAAATGAGCCCAGAGCCGACATGTTTAAGCGGCGGCGAAACCAAGACCAAGTTCTTGCTTTTAACCCCAGCTTCTGGTGGCAGTGGTTCTATTACCACTACTGTTAAGTTGTCTGGAATCGCGGATTTTGGCGGCATTGATATTGACATCTTCGCCGCTGGCCCGGGCCGCTTTGTGGTCAAGACTTTAAGCGCGGTTGGCGTGCCTAATGCCAGTGGTTACACTATTAAACTTCCTTCCAACGGTAGCTGGTCAATTGGCGTTGGCCCGGCGATGCCGAAAGGCGCCTCTGGTACCCGGCCCAAACCTCTCCCTGGCATTCCTCCCGCGCCGATTGAGTTACTCGTAAGCGGCCTGGGCGGCACCCCGGTCGTAAGCCCTGGCACCCGCTCGGCTCCGTCTGGCGCCAGCTTTAACGACTCTACTGACACGGTTACCTTTACCTTTGCCACGGCCGACAAAACTATTGCCGGCACGGTAAAAGACGGTTCAAGCAATGGCCTTTCCAACGTGGAAGTTTTTATCCACCAGCAAGGTTTTGGTTCCCCGGCCTTTGGCACTACCAATGCTTCGGGCACGTTTAGTCTCGCTGTATCAGATTTTGGCATGTACGAAATTGGCGCCTTTATAGATGGCATGCCGCCTGTATTCAAGAACATTGAAGTGCGCGTGGACGGCGCTGACGCTGGAAGCGACCCGGATGTCTACTTCGAAGGTAAGCAAATAACTAGTTCGAATTTATTGGTCTTGACCCTCAAGAAGTCTGCCTTTTCGATTTCTGGTAAAGTGCTTGACGGGAGCAACAATGGCATTGGCTACGCTCCAGTATCCGCGGTTAGCGCGAGCGGCACCTCGGTATTTGGAATGACATCTTCTGACGGCAGTTACACCCTATTCGTGGATGCCGGCACTTGGGCAGTGCGCTCCGAGCTCCCGCCTTCAAAATCCGACACCTGTGGCACCTTTACCAAGACCGTTACTGTTACTACTGAAAGTAAATCCAGCCAGAATCTTACCCCCTCGGCCTCTACCTGCTACACCTTAAGCGGTACGGTGTCGGTCGGCGGCTCGGCTCTCGCTAATATCCCGCTCTTTATTGAAGAGTGGAATAGCGGCCCCGTGGCGGGCGGCTTTAGGCGCGGTGGTTCCACCGACAGCTTAGGCGCTTACTCGGTAAAAGTTCCCGGGAGTAAAACCTATCGTATCGGTTCTTGGAGCTCGGATTATGGCGAACTCTCGGCCACCAAAGCCGTGGCCACGGCCGACGCTACCCAGAACATTACTATCGCGGCAACCGCCAACATTACCTTTGCCTTCACGAGCGGCACTGCTTCGATGAATGCCTTTGTTGAGCTTAAGAATTCTTCTGATACCAATAAAGTAGTTCGCAAAGAGAAGAAGGGGCTTGACAGTAACCTGGTAGTGGCGGTAGAAAGCGGCGCCACCTATAATTACTTCGTAGACGTGTTTGGAGTCGGTAAATTCTCGGGCACTGTTGTGGCCGGAAATACTGCCACCATCACTCTTGGCGTTAATGCCGGCGACTTTGTTACCGTCACAGGCACTATTAAAGACGCGACTGGCGCGGTCTTAACAGGCGCTTTAGTCACCTTTACGAACACTTCTACCAATGTCATTGTCTCGGACTTAACTGATTCGAGCGGTGTCTATAGCGTGCAGGTGGAAGCTGGCTCGTACAACATTGGTTCCGCGCTGAACGGCTATGTTCCGGGCAACCAAGCGCAATCCGCCACTTTTACTACCACTACCACAGCTTATGATTTTGGCGGCGCGAGCCCGGATCAGCAGGCCTTAACTGTCGGCAATCGTACGATTGAAGGCACCATTACCGCGACTGGCGGAGCCGTGCCATCGGACGGGTATGTTTGGGCAGTTAACACCAGCGGCACGGTTATCTCTGCTCCGATTGACTCGAGCGACGGCAGTTACTCGCTACCGGTCACCGAGGGTAGTTGGACTGTTAAAGCCGTGGGCCCAGAAAGCGCCGAAACCACCAAGAGCGGCGGCGCTATCACTGTCTCGGGCAGTAATTCTACCGGCAACAACTTTACTTTAACAGCTGACGCCACTCGCGTACCCACCTCAACTAGCGGTGTCATCGGGGCTGACACGGGCGGTTCTTTGAACGATTCCGATGGTAGCGGTATTAAATTCACCGCTGGCTTGGGTGTGCTCGAAACTGGTTCGGGCGACGTTACCTTGAGCTTAGAGCGCACTTTCAGCGCCCCGGACACCCAAACCTTTAACGCCCTGTCCAATGCTTCCTTCCAAATTGGCGCGACCGGTGACTCCACAATTAAAGATCTGGTTGGCAACGCCGAAATCCAATTAAATTATACTGACCTCTTGGCCGATCTCCCCGCGGGAGTATCCGAAGCCGATCTGAAGCTAATGTACTACTCGCCGGAACGCGGTGAATACGTGTCTGTGGAAGGCGGCTTTACCATCGACGCCACCAATAACACTATTACCGGGCTTGTGAACCACCTGACGGATTTCGTGATTGCTTATGTCTCGACTGCCGAAGGAGCGCCTTCGGCCCCAACTGGCGTAGCCGCGACTGTCGCCTCGGTCAGCCAAATTAATGTTAGTTGGACTGCTGTGTCCGGCGCCACTTCTTACACAATATATCGCAGTACTGACGGCACCAATTATTCATCCATCGCGACCACGACCGCCACTTCTTACAGCAGTTCTGGCCTCGATGCTTCCACTGTGTATTACTACAAGATCACCGCGACCAATAACAGCGGCGAAGGTTCCTCATCGTCAGCCGTTAGCGCTACCACGAACGCGATTCAGCAAAACAACGGTAGCACCGGCGGCGGTGGCTCTTCTCCGGCCCCGGCCACGGTGCCTTCTGTAGCGGCTACCACTACTGTCGCGGCTACGAGTACGGCTACTACTGCCACCGTCCCTTCGGCGACTGTTGTTACTACACCGGCCGCCAGCGCTTCGGCCGCGGCGAGTGCTTCTGCATATGTTAGTGCGCCGGCTGCAGCGATTTCCCCAGAATCTGCCGGTGGTGAGGTTAGCAATCCGGATTCAAAAATCATAATTTCTGCCCCGGCCGACTTAAGCTTCCAGCCAGGCGAAAAATTAGCGTTTACATATAGTTATACCAACGAGAGCGCTAAGAGCGCGCGAGTCAAGGTGATGCGCGAACTCTGGTATAACAAGAAACTCGTTAAACGCGTTTCAGCCTCGCCGACTCTTAAACCCGGCGCCAGCTTCAAGGGCAATGTAAAAGAAACTCTGGCTCGCTCCCGAAAACCAGGTGTTTATACTATGCGCATGAAGGTGCTCGATGCCAAGAATAAAGTCATTGCCGAAAATAGCTTGACCTTTACGGTCGAGAAGTTGAAGCGCAAATATGTGACTCTCGGGTCGCCTCTCGACGATGGCGCCATTACTTTTGACGCCGCCTTCCTCGGTAAGATTAAAGACAGCACCGCTCTTCCGGCCACTCTCCGGCTCCGCTATAGCTACGAGAACCAAACCGAAGCCAAACAGACTCTGCGCTTAGTGCGCGAGATTGTGGGCGCCAACGGCAAAGTTTTATCGAGCCGCCCCGGTAAGTGGGTAATGACACCCGGTGAAAAAGACAGCCTTGTCTTCACCCTGCCGCTTACCGTGAGCTATGGCGCCGGTACTTATGAGGTTCGCCTTAAGGCTTATGATTGGAAAACCAAGGAACTAGTCGCCGAGAATAGCCTCGCGTTTGAGATTGTTCTCAAGTAACAGGAGACCATCTTCTGTAGAAACAGGCCGCCTAGGCGGCCTGTTTCTATTTTATTTACCCGCGCAAAGCATACTGCGCGCCGCCGACATTTTTTATTAAGCCTTTTAATTCTAACATAGTGAGAATGCCCATGGCGCCGCCACTCGCGAGGCCAGAGGCTTTGATAATCTGGTCAGCGTGCTGTGGGGCGCCGGTAATTAGGTTGTATAGAGCTTGCTCCGGCTGGCTAAGCTTAGTAACTGCCATAGGGCATTCCTCATTAATAGGTAAATTTATCGCCTCAAAAACATCGCGCCAATCAGTCGCTACTCTGGCTCCAAGTTTGATGAATTTGTTATTGCCCGCGCCGCGCTCGTTAAATATAGATTGCGGTACGCACAAAACTTCGCGGTTATAATCAAGCGCGGCCTTGGCTGTAATTAAAGCGCCGGATCGCGCGGGCGCTTCAGTCACGAGTGTAGCCAGCGTTAGCCCGGCGATTATTCGGTTGCGCGCCGGAAAAGAATAAAGCGTGGCTTTAAAATCCGATGGATATTCGGTAATTAAACAGCCGCCTTGCTCAATAATCCGGTGCGCTAGTTTGAGGTGCGTGGTCGGGTGAATGCTCTTGTCCGCCAAGCCTGACCCCAAAACGCCAATCGTATAGCCGCCTTCGTTTAAGGTCGCTTCGTGGGCGATTTTGTCGATTCCTAGAGCTAGGCCGCTCACAATGCCAACGCCGCGCCGAGCCAGAGCCGCCGCCAATTGTTCTGTTACTAGTTTGCCCTCTCTCGTGTGTTTCCGCGTGCCCACCACTGCGACCAGCGGCAAATTCGGCGGCGGCAGAGTTCCTAAAACAAAAATTTTCTCCGGGGCATTGGGAATCTCCCTAAGAAGCGTAGGGTAATTTTTATCGCCTAGTTTTATCTGTATTATTTTAGGCTGTGCCGTCATGGGTAAATTATTTAAAATAAAAAAATAAATTTTTAGTAGGGGCATGATATATCATGCCCCTACCAGGTACCTTACCAAATTATATTACACCTGTAAAGATGCACTTACAGAAGAACTTTATTTATTCCAGATAAAGGCTTAATCCCATTTTTTTGGCAAACATATACGTCTTCAATTCTAACGCCGCCCCAACCCGGAATATAAATACCCGGTTCAATAGTAAATACCATACCCGGGCGCAAAATATCAGAAGATTTTTCCGAGATGGTTGGGCGCTCGTGAATTTCAAGCCCAACGCCATGCCCGAGGGCATGAGCAAAATATTTGCCGTAACCCGCGCGAGTAATATAATCGCGGGCGGCCTTATCTAGCTCACCACAGCTCACTCCCGGTCTCGCTAATTTTTTCGCGGCTTGTTGAGCATTATAAACAGTCTGCCAAATTTCTTTTTGTTTTTTATTGGGTTTTCCCAAACAAAGTGTCACCGTTTCGTCCGAGTGATAGCCAGCCACATCGCAGCCAAAATCGATCGTCACCAGCTCACCTCGTTTTAGTTTTTTAGTGCTCGCGACCCCGTGAGGCAGAGCGCCGTGTAGCCCCGAAGCCACAATCGTGTCAAAACCAATTTTTTCGGCTCCGGCTCTAAGCATCGCCTGCTCCAATTTTCTGGCCACGAACATTTCCGTCACGCCCGGCTTAATAATTTTTTTTATTTTTCTAAAAGCGATTTTATTAATCTCGTGCGCCCGTTTTATAAATTTAATTTCGGTTTTATTTTTTAAAATTCGCAGTTCCGCCGAATCTTGTTTCAGCGCGATTAACTTAACATTTTTAAATATTTTTTTATATTTTTGCCAGGTACTAAATAATAATTCGTTCGCCCAAAATCCTAGTTTCTTAATTTTCTCTATTCTCATTATCTCCCCTAAATTTTTACTTAACTCCCGGTCGGCCGTTACAATTTTAAAACCCCGCGCCTGTTTTTTAGCTTGCTGTGTATAACGCGAATCTGTGACAAAATATTTTTCACCGCCGCGAGGCGGGATCCCGCCTTGGCGATGGTTATTTTTTATAATTATAATTAAGCCGTTAGTTCCGGTGAACCCTGAACCAGAACGGTTCAGGGTAGAACCAGAAAAAAATCGCACCGTAGGCAAGTGCGAAGAAATTAAAGCGTCAATTTTATTTTGTTTCAAAAAATTATTTATCATAATAAAACCCACGCCTCTAATTCTTGTTTTATATTCGCAAAAACCGTTTTTAACGTTTTTTGTTCAGTCGCGGTTAATTTGCTTAAAACAAAATTAGCCGTGTCCTCAATTATTCGGTTGTCCGTGGGGGCGATCCCAATTCTTATTCTGGTAAAATTTTTACTGCCTAGTTTTTCGATAATCGAAGCTACCCCGTTATGCCCGCCCGCTCCGCGATTCTGTTGTACGCGCGTGGCGCCAAGCGAAATGTCCTTATCATCATGAATCACAATAATATCATTAAGTTTGACCCCGTTTTTATTAGCCGCGTAAGCCACGGCGATGCCCGAATTATTCATAAACGTTTGGGGCTTAATAATCTCGGCGCGCTGTCCGTTAATTTCAGTCTTTAAATATTCGGCCTTAGCTTTAGCGCTGGCCTGCCATTTGGCTTTAGGGAAGAGCCAATCCAAAAACAGCCAGCCCACGTTGTGGCGAGTGCGAGCGTAATTTTTCCCTGGGTTGCCAAGGGCAACGATCAGTTTCATAGTCCGTGGTAGCGATAAATCCAATGATGCGGACCGATGGTGAGAAAGTAGACTGTCTGAGCATCTTTGAATCGAAATAAAATTCGGTAGTCTTCATCAACGCGAAAACTCCACACCTCGCGGGATTTAGGGTGTAGTTTTTCGGTGTGCAGAGGAGGGTGAAATGGATTGGCGCGGAAGAAACGTTCGCGCCGTTCGGCTTTGGTTTGGATGTGAGCGGGGAGTTCGGCGTAGCGGCGTTCAAATTCTTCCGTATAATGGATGTTAATCATTTCTTATTTCGTAAATCTTTAAGGCTACGCAATTTTTTGGTTTTTCCGTTCGCAATGTCAGCTTCGGCGTGGTCCAGACTGTTTAAAAATTCGGTGCGGAACAAGCCCAAAGAATCTGCCAAACGTTCAAATCCATGGCGATCTATGGCTACGGAGATTTTTGCGCTCGCGTGGCTTTTAGTAATTGTTAGTGGAAAAGTAGTAAACATAGTTAAATATTACTATAGGCTTATAAAAGTGTCAAATTAATTAATAATTTTTATACACTATTCGTAGCGGCGCGGGTCGGTAAAACGCTTAAGTTTGGAGAGTTTCATGATGAGGGGCGCGGCAAAAAATCCAAATTCCTCGCGCAATTGCCGCGCCAAAAAGTTTACGTAAGAAATATGCAAACTGGTGTTGGCTTTCACCACCACGTCAAAAGTCGGCGGGTTGGTGGAGAGCTGGGTTAAAGCCACCAGCCTTGGGTGGCGCACGCCTTTGCCTCGGGTGGGCAAATGTTTTTTTACCATTCGCTTCAGGAAGTCTTTTAATTTTTCGTCGTCCACCACTTGGTGGCGCGCGATCCGGGCCTCTTTCAGAAGCGGAAATATTTGGTGTACGCGGTAACTGGTTTTGGCGCTCACAAATACAATCGGCGCGAAATCGAGGTGGGGCAGAGCGCCGTAAATTCTTGTCTTGGCCTCGTTTCTAAATTTGTCGCTGTTATCTTCGGTTTTATCCCACTTGTTTACCACAATAACAACGCTTCTGGCGTGCTCGCGCAGTAACCCGCCGAGTTGTTGGTCCTGGCTACTGATGGTTTCACTAGCGTCGAGTACCAAGAGGACAATATCCGCGCGGTTAATCGTAGCGATGCTCTTGCCAATACCCGCCCGTTCAATACTCCCGGCAACCTTGGCCTTGCGCCGTATGCCGGCCGTGTCCACAAACAAAATATGTTCCCCGTCCGCTTCTACCAGCGTATCGTGTGGTTCGCGGGTGGTGTGAGGCAAATCACTGACGATCACCCTGTCCTCACCGATTAATTTATTAAATAGCGAGGATTTGCCAACATTTGGTTTGCCCATGATAGCCACTTTAAGCGGCTCGGGGGCTGTCACTTTTTTTGGTCGCCGTTTGGTTTTGTTTAAGCATTTATAAATCGCGTCTAGTACGTCGCCAATATAGGCCCCGGTAGCCGCGGAAATCGGCATTGGTTCGCCTAAGGCCAAACTACGCCATTCTTTGTCGTGGGCCGCGGTCGCCATAGTTAAGTTATCCGCTTTATTGGCTAGAAATAAGAGCGGCTTTTTTTTCTTCCACTCGCGCAGGCGCTTCGCTAGTTCCCTCTCTTGGGGCAAAACGCCCGTTTGGATATCGGTTAAAAAAACAATCACATCAGCCTCGGCTAGAGCCATTTCGGTTTGTTTAATAATCTCATCCTCGAGCTCTACTTTGCTGTCAAACGTTAGGCCACCGGTATCCACCAGGCGAAATTGCCGGCCGCGCCAAGAGGCGATCGCCATATTGCGGGTGCGGGTCGTGCCCGCGAGCGGGGACACTATAGCCAGATTGCGTTCGATTATCTTGTTAAATAAAGTTGATTTGCCAACATTAACTCGCCCGACCAGTGTTACGATTGGCAGTTCATAATCGACGATTTTAGCTGGTGTCGCCATGTGATTTATTCGAAATCATGCCGCGCAACGACATTTGAAGCGCGGCTTTTCTTATTATTCTTTAAAATCAGCTCCGAGCACTATTAAAATATCAGTGCTGGGGTTATATTTCATGCCTTGTTCGTTTTCCGTGGTGGAGGCGTTGTCGAAATTTTCTGCCAAAGACTCTGGCAAAGTGGTGCCAAACGGAGCGGCCAGGTATTTTGACAATTTACTAATTTCCGTGGCCGGCACCTTAGTATTTAATACGTAAATTGCGCTGCGGTCAATAGGCCTTTTTAAACTGTTGCCAACGCGGATGATTTTAAAGCCGTTTTGGGCGAGTTTCTCGCCTACCCGCGCCGCGAGCCCTCCCCGCCAGGTGCCATTTTGCACCTCCAAGCCAATTCCGGTGGTACTGGTGGTTGGTAGTTTGCCGGTTTCAAAGGCAATCCCAATATTTGGAGCCGTGCTCGAGGCATAGGCAAGATTAAAAATATTTAGAATGGCGCTATTAATCTCGTTAAAATTTCCGCTTTTGGGAGACAAAATAAAGGCGCCGTCCTCGCCCGTGGTATTTATTAAGAAACCGTTCGGGCTAGAATCCAAGACTAATTTTTGCGAAACGGTTTTAATATCTGGAGCAAAACCAGCCAAATACATTAGTTGTTCAAAGTTTAAGTTAGTGGCCACGTGGTTACTCAAAGCTTCTAAAATTCCTTTGATGCGAATAGGGTTCAGCCAAGTGCCGGCGTAGAGCGCCTTGTCCTTAATAGCCATAATGATTTGCTCTTGCCTTTTGGAGCGGGCAAAATCCGAGCCTTCGCCATTAGTACCGTGCCGGGAACGCGCGTAAACCAGAGCTTGTTCGCCGTTCATAAATTGTTCTCCCTGATCAAAATGAATGGTTTGATAAGAAAAATTATCTCCCGGGTACTCGGTGTCTGTAAACGCGCGCGGCACATTAATATTAATTCCGCTAAGAGCGTCTACCACATCAACCAAGGCTTTAAAATCCACGCGAATATAGTAGTGTATCGGCACTTGAAAAGCGGCCGAAAAAACTTGCCGCGCGAATTCGCCGCCGGCTCCAGGGTAGGCCGCTTCGCCAAACGCGCTGGCCGAATTTATTTTTCGCCAACCATGGCCCGGCACATTAACCGCCAAATCGCGGGGCACGGTGATTAAAGCCACTTCTTTGGTGCTGGGTTTAAAACTGGCGATAATATTGGTATCGGATAAATATGGGCCATCATGCCCCGTTCCTCCCACTCCTAGAATTAAAACATTAATCCGGCCCTCGACTTGCCCCGCTAAAGCGTTATTGCCGTTAAAAATAAAGTTTTTGACTCTGGTTAGCAAACTAAAGCGTTTAAGCTGTAAGACTTTGCCCGTGCCATAGTCGTTGCTATTGCCGAGCCTCCCTAAAGCGAGCGCTAAAATAATTAGCCCCAAAAAGGCCGCAAAAAAATAAAGCCAGTGGGGCCGGCGGGTGGTTTTGGGGTTTTCCGGTAATTTGGGGAAGAGCAGGTTGACTGGTTCTGGTTCCATAATGCGTAGATTATAACATGTATGCATTTTACTTTCAACCTTGATTTAGGGTTGCTGGTATGGTATGATATTTTTGACTGACAAACTGACAACAAGGAGGATCCGGGACGATTAGCTCAGCTGGTTAGAGCGCTGCATTCACATTGCAGAGGTCGCAGGTTCGATCCCCGCATCGTCCACTTAGTTAATAATTATATGCCCAACGATTTAACTCGAGAAAACGCAAATATCGGCCGGGTCGTTTACCAATGGACAGTTAAAGAATACGAAGAGTACGAACGCGGCCGGCGTTGGTATTTAGTTATCGGCGGCTTAGCCCTGGCACTAGTTTTATTCGCGGTTTTTACCGCCAATTATTTATTCGCCCTGATTATTATTTTGTTTGGGATTATTTTGTATTTGCACGATTTGCAAACTCCCCTCGAAGTGCCTTTTGCCTTAACTGATGTTGGCATTATACTCGGCAAGAAGTTTTATCGTTATTCGGAACTTGGTAATTTTTGGATTATTTACAACCCCCCCGAAGTCAAAGTTTTGTATTTTTCGCTCGGCAACTTTCTCCGCCATCGCCTGCAGGTACCGCTTTTGGAGTACGACCCGCGCCCCATTCGAGAGCATCTTAGTTTGTATCTGGTAGAAGATTTGGATCAGGAAGAAGAGCCCTTGAGCGACCGCGTCGGCCGTTTGCTCGGTTTCCACTAGCCAAATTCATATAAATATGATATAAAGAACCCTAGCTAGGGTTCTTTACGTTCACCCCGACCTCGTCGTTCAACCCCGACGTTCGCCGTAGGCGAAGTCGGGGCTCCGACCGCCGCACAGCGGCGCATCGGAGTGGATATTTATATGAAAGCCAACGTCTATATCTTACAAGATGAAAAGGGAAAATATTATATTGGTAGTACAGTGGACTTAAAAAACGAATGAGGCAGCATTTAACTGGCCATACCCAGACGACGAGCCGGATGCCGAATGTTAAATTAGTTTTAAATCAAGAATACGATAGTTTAGCGAAGGCGCGCGAGGTAGAGAGAAAAATAAAGAAATTAAAAAGGAAGGACTACATTGACAAAATGGTACAAGAAAGATATATAAGGATGGTTTAAAAAATATGCACCCGTCGTTCAATGGATAGGACATGAGCTTGCGGAGCTTAAAATATAGGTTCGATTCCTATCGGGTGCACAACATAATCCTTCTTGATAGGGAAAGTCTCGCGTTTCTAGGCCACTATAATATGGCTTGGCATTGCGGGATTCTCCTTGAGGATTTCCGTATGGCGTCCATTTCGGATGCTACCTTCGAAAGGAGGGACGAACAATGGGCATGATGCCGATTGGAATGATGAAGGCCGGATGCAATCCGCCCAAGTGGTGGCGCGAATGGAGCCCTGAGGCCATGGCCGCGCAGGCTATCGGATTGACTTTCGTCCTGATCGGCCTGATCTCCTTCGCGGTCCCGGACCCGCTCTGGGTGGGGTGGGTGCTGATCCTGACGGTGAGTGGAGAGGCCCTCTGCTTCACCCCGGTCTGGTGGCAGCGCGCCACCGGCTGGAGGTTACTCCGCAACCCCAGGCTGTACGCCGCGCTCGTTGGAACGCTGGCCACGGTAGCGTGTCTCTACCTGATCATCAGCGTCTAGCGAATCGTGGGGCTACCCAGAGAGTGGCGGCCCCAGCTCTCGGCCGCCACTCTCGTTTGTGGAAACCAAACCCCAAATGAGAGCGGCTGAGCGCTTTTACTAAAATAACAAAACCCGCTCTATGTATTACTGGGAGCGGGTTTTGTTTTTCATAGAGAAGGCCTGGGGTGCGAGCCCAGGCCGGTGGCAGGTGGGGGACACCTGCGCGTTTAGGCGATGAGGCGCTCGTGAGCGTTCACGAGCGCGATCAAGTCGCTGTTGGAGTAGCGCGGCCGCGTGATGGCCCGCCACTCGTTCGGGGAGCGGCCGAGGTCCCACGGGCAGACCGACCTCACCCATCCCATGGAGGGGAGGATGTGCGAACTGTCCCTCGGGTCGACCCGCGAGTACTCGATGATCTGGCAGTTGTTGATCTTCTCATCCTCTCGCTCCGCCACCGAGGCCTCGTGGTAGTGCCTAGCGCTCCAGCGCTCGAGAATGACGCGCAGGGCCCACATCACGTTCGAGTGGGACACCGCGATGACGCTCCCCGCCGGCTTGCCCTCCTTGATCTGGGTCAGGAACCCGCTCTTGAGGCGCTGGCAGAGCGTGGCCATGGTCTCGCCCTCGGGGAGCGGCGCGTAGAAGCGGTGCGCGGCGTACTGCTTGTCGTACTCGTGGAACCGCTCCGCCCGCTCATCGGCCCTGATCACGTCCGCGAAGCCGTGGTCGCGTTCCCGAATGTTGAATTCCAGGCGCCAGCTGGCGTTCGGGAGCTCGAGGTTGGCCGCGGTTTCCACCGCCCGGATGTACTCCGAGGAGTAGTAGCGCTCGAAGGTTCCGTGGCCGTTCTCCCGGAGCCAACGGCCGGCCGCCTTGGCCTGGAGCGTGCCGCGATCCGTGAGGCGCCAGCTGGAGCTGTGGCGAGCCAAGTGCTCGGCAGTGAAGAAGTGGTTGTCGCCCTTCCTCGAGTGGCGGTTGGCAACATTGCCTTCGGATTCGCCGTGGCGAACCAGAACAAGATTCAGGGGGAGGGTCATTGGTCTGCTCCTTTTTTGTCTTGTCTTGTTAAAGAACTTTGGGTGTAGCTTTAATATAACGCTTTTTAAAAAAACTGTTTTAAAATTAATACAAAATTGAATTAAATTAAGTGCGAGCATAATAATTTGACTAATTTTAGCCAATATTGTAATATAAAAATGTGTACTAAAATTAATACAAATTTTTGGTTGTCATCTTGAGCGAAGCGAAAGATTTAAGGGCGTATATTTTGGCGAATTAAACTTAAGATGAATTCCAATATATTTTTAAATTATTTTTTAAAATTAATTTATGAGTAATTTGCTCTCCAAACTTGGCTTAAGCCGCCCCGAAGCAGAGGTTTACGAATCAATTTTAGACCTAGGTAATGCCGGTATCTCGGAGATTTCTAAAAATTCGGGTTTGTATCGCCCGGTGGTTTACCAAGTCTTGCCGAGGTTACTGGAAAAAAATTTAGTGGCCGTATCCCAAAAAGGTAAGCGCAAGGTTTATTTCGCGCAGTCGCCCAAGAATTTAGAAAGTTTAGTGAAGGATTTAAAAATTAATTTGGATGCGCAAATGCCCGAGCTCATGAATAAATACGCGAGTAATATTCACCGTCCGCAAATTAAATACTTCGAAGGCAAAAACGCTATCAGGCATGTTTACGAAGATTTGCTCGCGACTATTAAGAAGGGCGATATTTATTATCGCTACGAATCGCCGCGCAACTATAAAGCCTATCGTAAATATACACCGCAAGAATATTACGATCGCGTGCGCGACAAAGGCGATGTTGAGCGCTTAATTATCACGAACGATATTACTAAAAAACAAAAACAAGAACGGTTGGGGCGTTTAGTTAAAGCCGTGCCGCCGGAGTACGATTTATTTGTCTACGAAGTTAACCAGTTGATTTATGGCGACAAAGTGGCCATTATAGATTTTAGAACCGAAACTGCCTCAATTATCGAAAGCGCGACAATCGCGGAGTTTCAGAAAAAGATTTTTAAATTGTTGTTTGATAAGTTGTAAAAGGCCTGTCATCCTGAGCGAAGCGAAGGATCTCTCACTCAAAAACAAAAACAACCTTCTGATGAAAGTTGTTTTTGGGATATGCGGACGTTTTAAGTGTAGTCCGCCGCACACCCCTCCTTCTGGTCTCCTTATATTGTTGGAAGAATCCGTTGACCGCGGATTCTTTTTTGGCTTCGCGCGCTACGGCGCGCGCTCGGCCTCGCCGAGGATGCGCTCGACCTGCGCGGTGGCGATCGGGTGGTAGCCCGCCTTCACCGCGTTGAAGACGCGGCGCGCCCAGGCGACCCCATTCGGGGTCTTCGCCATCGCCTTGTAGATGGGCAGGATGTACTTCATCCGCCCGACCTCGCTGACGAGCTTCTCCACGGCGTCGTTGACGTCGAGGTATCCGGCTTCGAGCGCGAGGAGCAGGTACGCCCAGCGCACGTCGGTGTTGGCCGCGGTCGAGAGGCCGTAGTCGTGGTCGATCGCGTAGGCGAAGGCCGACTTGATGGGCCGCTCGAGGAGCTCGAGGTAGAGCACCCACTGCATGGCGATCCACTTGTTGCCGACCTCCTCGGGCGGGATCTGCTTCGCTTCGGCGTACCTCGCGACCTCGTCGATGAGGGGCGACTCGAGCTTGGGGCAGTTGGCGGGGAGACCCGCCTCATACACCCATCTCCAGGCCTGCGTGGCCTCGAGCGCGCCGGGCAGCTCCTTGGCCACGAAGTCGAGGAACGTGGCCGTGTCGATGGAGGTGAAGCGGTGCGTTTTGATGTAGGCCAGGAGGAAGGCGTCGAACTTCTCGCGACCCACCGCCTGCTCGAGCGCCGTGATGAACAGGGCGCCCTTGCAGTACGGCACGCGCGAGAAGGTGTCGTCGGGGTCGACGCTGCCGGGCACGTAGGAGGCGAGGGCGGTGTACTGCGGGTTGCCCTCGGTGTGGAAGCGCAGGAAGTCGCGCTCCATCTCACGCTGGAGGAGAGCCGCGAGCAGCATCATGGCCTCGCGACCGTAGAGGGCCTCGTAGATCCGCCACTCGAAGTAGGTGGTGAGGCCCACGATCACACCCAGGGGCTGCCGCTCGCGCCGCACACCTTCATCCCCAAGGCGTCCATCAACGTCTGGGGTCCGGAGGAGAACGGCACGGGTCCGCTCCAGATGTTGAAGGACCTGATGAGAGCGCCGTACTTCCCGGTGCAGTTCGCGACCGTTCAGCACCGCTTCAAGTGCCACGGTCTCGAGAACATCGGGACGCAGGTGCTGGTCGTGCACCCGGAGGGCGGTTTCCTGCTGGTGCCGGTCCACATCTTCGAAGCGGCTGACTCCTTCGGGAAGCAGCTCACCTTCACAGGCAAGGGCCGGTTCTCCATCAAGGAGTGCCTCGTCATCCGGATGCACAAGACCGCTCACCCCGAGAACACGGTGTCGTATCGCTTCGAAGAGAGGCCGACCGGTCGGATCTTCGTGTTCCTCACGGATCACGAGAAGACGGCCGGCCTGCCCTCTGCCCTGAAGCGGCACCTCACCGGCGCGCACCTCCTCGTCGGAGACGCGCAGTACTCGGAAGAGCGGTACGCCAGGGAAACGGCCGGGTACGGGCATGGCACGCCCGAGTACTGCGTGGACACGGCCCTCGCGGCCGGCGTCCACACCCTCGGCCTCACCCACCACGACCCCGGAGCCACTGACCGGGACGTGGCCGAGCGCCTCGCGGAGGCCATGCAGCACGCGGAAGCGAAGGGCAAGCCCGACTTCGCCGAACACGTGTTCGCCTGCGCCGACTACATGGCGGTCGAAGTCTAGCCGCCACAACCGTGCGTTTGTAGGAGTTGAACAGATGGAAAGGGCCCCTCTCCCTTTCCTCAAATTCCTTTCCTCTAAAATTTTTTTTAATAATAAAATACCTCAAGACTACGCTTGCGGTATTTTTTTTGTTATACTATGCTCATGTTCACCCTCTCTACCCCCATCAGCGCCATTACTCATATTGGCAAGAAACTTGCCAAAAAATTTGAATATCTGGGCGTTAAAACCGCCGCGGATTTATTGAATTATTACCCATTTAGATACGATGATTTAAGAGCGGTGGTGCCAATTAAAAATTTACAAGAAGCGACTCGGGTCACTGTCAAAGCCCGAGTAGTGTCAATAAATAGCCGGCGTAACTTTAAGACGCGCCGCAGTATCACCGAAGGCCTAATCGGAGACGATTCCGGCGCCATGCGCCTGGTTTGGTTTAACCAGCCCTTTATCGCCAAGATTTTAAAGCCCGGGGCCGAGTATTATTTTGCCGGCACGGTAAAAACCGATATGCTCGGGCCCGAGTTTATGAACCCGGTGTTTGAAGCGGTCAAAAGCAGTGGCGTGGCCACGCACACCGCGCGCCTTGTTCCCATGTATCACCTCACTCGCGGCCTTAGCCAAAAGCAAATTCGTTTTTTAATAAGCCAAATCGCGCCGCTCGCTACCACTATTCCCGATTGGCTCCCGGACGATATTTTAAAGAAATATAATTTAATTAAATTTAGCGCCGCGCTCGGGGCCATTCACTTTCCGGATGACGAAACCAAACTAAAAACCAGCATCGAGCGTTTAAAATTCGACGAACTGTTTTTAATTCAGTTGCGCGCTGAATTAGCGCGACGCGAGCAAGCAATCGTGGCCGCGCCGCCTTTAAAATTTCACGCTCCGGAAATAAAAAATTTTGTGGCCAGTTTGCCGTTTCAATTAACTAGCGCGCAGAAAATTGTGGCTTGGGAAATTTTACAAGACATTGAGAAGCCGAGCCCCATGAACCGCCTGCTGTCGGGCGACGTCGGCAGTGGCAAAACTGTGGTCGCGGCTCTCTCGGCGTACAACGCTTTTCTAAACGGGTGGCAAGTGGCTGTCATGGCCCCGACCGAGATTCTGGCTGTCCAGCATTATAATTCATTGCAAAGTTTGTTCGGCGCCGCTGTGACGGTTGGCCTCCTCACCAATTCCGAATTTGCCCAAAGCGACAAGCGCTTGAATTTTAAAAGTCCGGCTAAAAGTCGGGCGGCTCTGCGCGCCAAAATAAATAGCGGCGAATTGAATGTTATCGTTGGCACGCATTCGCTTTTGTCCGAGGGCGTAAATTTTAAAAAACTAGGGTTAGTGATAGTGGACGAACAACACCGCTTTGGCGTGGCCCAGCGCCGTGTTATTAAACAAAAAGGTCAGGGCGCTCATTTTTTAAGCATGACCGCCACTCCCATTCCGCGCAGTTTGGCTTTGGTAATGTATGGCGATCTCGATATTTCCACGATTAACGAACTGCCGCCCGGGCGCAAAAAAATCTTAACTCGTTTAGTAGAGCCGAGTAAGCGCGCCGCCGCTTATAATTTTATTCGTGAACAGATTAAAAAGGGCCGGCAGGCGTTTGTGGTTTGCCCCCTTATTGAAGAAGGGGCAGAAGAAAATTTTGCGGCCAGCGCCAAGAGTATTAATTTGTTTGCTCCAATGGTATCAGCGAATGTCACGCCGGCTCTGGATAAACGCTCGGTCTTAAGCGAATTTAAGCGCCTTTCCGAAAAAGTTTTTCCAGATTTAAAAATTGCCTGGTTACACGGCAAAATGGCCGGTAAAGACAAGCAAGCTGTGATGACAAAATTTAAATCCGGGAGTATTGATATTTTGGTGGCTACTTCAGTGGTAGAAGTAGGCGTGGATATTCCGAATGCCAGCGTGATGATGATTGAAGGCGCGGATCGCTTTGGCCTGGCCCAGCTCCACCAGTTTCGCGGCCGCGTGGGCCGCTCTAACCACCAGTCGTATTGCTTATTATTCACTTCTTCCGACAATAACAAATCTCTGGAGCGTTTAAAATTTTTCGAAACTCATAATGACGGCTTCGCGTTAGCCGAGAAAGATTTAGAAATTCGCGGGCCCGGCGAGGTTTATGGAACCGAACAGAGTGGCGCCTCGGCTCTTAAAATCGCCAAACTCACGGACAAAATTTTAATAAAACAAGCGCGCGAAGCCGCGTGCCAAATCGCTGGCGATAAAATTTTACTTCCCACTATCAAACAACGTCTGCAAAAATGGGAGAGCGAAGTTCATTTGGAGTAAACTATTTTTTGCATTTTTCGGTGTAGCCCGTATACTTATTGCGAAATTGCTGGCCCGCGGTGCCATACTCAAAATGCCAAATTTCGCGTTCTAAACGATTAAAGTTAGCGTCCGCTTTATAAAAATAGTTCGCGATTTTTTGAACATATTCCAGCGGCACATCGCACTGCGCCTTAGAGTTAGCGCCAAAGAGCTGTTTGCCATTTTTAACCAGGTAAACATCCACTGCCCGCCCCAGCCCATGCGCCGAACCTCCCGGCACCGCGCGGTAGCTCTTGCGTACTGCTGGGTCGGGGTATTCCTTGGCCGACGGGCCGCACCAGCCCGCCGCTTGCTCTTGAAACGAGCGGTACGAGCCCGGGCCAACGGCCAGAGCGAAGCCTTCATCTTGAGCCAGCTTGGCTGCTTTACAAAGTGGGTCTTTCATTTCGGGTATTGTCGTGACCGCGCCCTTGAGCCCCGGGCAAGTGTAAGTAATGACCGCGCTTTTGGGCACCACGCCCGCTTCTTGGTAACTATCTTTTTTAGCGCAATCAAAAGTTTTATAGTCCCAAGTTGGTTTTTTAACCGGCCCGGTAGGAGTCGCTACTCCGCTGGTATCGATTCCTTCCTCATCTTCTTCAGCTGGCAATTCTTGCCTCGGGATATACTTAACTTTTAATACCCGAAACGAAACTAAATCCGGGTTAATGGCGTTAAGTAAAAAATAAGAGCCCCAAACCAGGAGGAGGCCAGCCACAATAGAGCCAATGCGCTGGAAGGCTTCGGTTTTGGCTTCGCCGCCAGGGGAGATGGCAATATCAAAACCCTTTTTGATGACCATCGCTACCGCAATCAAACTCGCCGCGACTAAGCCAAATTTATACAACGCCGCTAAATACTGTGCCAGATAGGGGATATGCACATAGCCTTCGGAGTCAATATTATCGTTAATATCAGAAAAAGACACGCCCGGTATGCGAATAGAAATTAAAGGTTTTTTGAGTGTCAGCTGGGCGCTAACGCCTAGTATGCCCGCGTCGCTTATTTTGTTAACTTCTTTGGCGATGGCATCGTAATAACAGTAGCTGTGCTGGCACACCACACTTCCGATGATGTTATTAACGTTAACGTCTCCTACGCAATCTTTCAGTGCCGAGCATTTAGTGTTGGATTTAGTACAAGCGGCCTTTTTTTCGCCACACACAATACTCTCGGGGGTATTGGCGGCATTTTTATCACATGAGGCGTATACCGCGATGCTTTTGCCAATCTCGTAGTCAATGTATTGATGAACATCCGGTTTCCCATCGCACTGGCCGCTATTAAGCATTACACAAGCAGTATAATATTTAGATCGGCCGTTTTCATCCAGTGCCCGCAACTCGCGGTGCAGCCGAATTTGTGTGCCCTGGTCTGGCAAATTGGTAATGCAAGCGCGGCAAGCTTGTACAACGGTTGTGGCGCATAAAATCGAATACGCTCCGGCCGCTTGCGGCACGCAAAAAAATGCCAAGGAGAGTAAACTAGCAAACAGACGATATGTCCGCCGGTATTTCACAGTGGTTATTTTTATATAGAAAAAACGTTTTTGTCATCTCGACGTCGCAGGAGAGATCTCTATCCAGTGATTGTGACAGAGATTCCTCCGGAGCCTGCACTGAGCGAAGCGAACGTGTTGTCGGAATGACAGATGATGTGTTAACAATTCTGGGGTGGGTTGCAGACTCCTGGCCTATAGCTCTCGTAAGCTTTGCGCATCCTGTTGAGTTCTTTGGCGCCAATCGCCGTGCGCTCCGGGCAATCCACGATTTCAATCTCATTAGGGTTCAGCCAAGCCGTGTCTTTAATTTCGTCTTGGCCGCCGCGCACGCCTAAATATAAATCAAAATGCGTGCCAATAATGCCACTGCCGCGGTCGCGCACAATTAGGACACGCCCGCCGGTTTTAATCTTGCATTCCCTGGGGAAGCAGGTGGAAGCCGCCACGGTCACGCCCGCCACATAATTTTTGGCATTGCAAAATGGTACGTCCTTCACAAATGGAATGCAAATGGGCCAGTCTGTGCCCGCTGTATTTTTGCAAACGCGCAAGCTGGATTTGCCCGTAGCGCTCGGGCAGCCGCATTCCATGGAAACGCCACATAAAAAGTCGCCCATATCCTGCGAAATTCCCGCCACCCCGCCCTTGTAGGCGCCTTTATACTCGCCTGGCTGTCCATATGAGTTTTTGCTGATGCTGTAGTAAATTGTAAACGCGCCCGTAAATTTAGTGCCTGGTTTTAAGTCCGGGCACGCTGTCCTGTTTGCCACACTGCCATCCCCTTTGCCTTTGGCTCTGGGGCCGCTCGGGTGCGGGGCTGGAGCGTCTTCGGCGCCGCCTTCCCGGTCGCTAATCTCTTCGGGTTCAACATATTTAACCTTCAGGACTTTAAAACCAACCAAACTAGGGTTAATAGAATAAAGAATAAAATAAGAGCCCCAAACCAAGAGGAGTCCCATTACAATCGCCCCAATGCGCTGAAAGGCTTCGGTCTTGGCTTCGCCGCCCGGCGAAATCGCGATATCAAAGCCCTTTTTAATTACCATCGCGACCGCAATCAAGCTCGCGACCACTACCCCAAATTTATATAAAGCCGCGATATATTCACCAAGATAGGGCACATGAATATACCCGGCGCTGTCAATATTGTCATTAACATCGCTGAAAGTAAGGCCCGGAATGCGGATGGAAATAATCGGTTTTTTTATTGTCAGGCTAGTGTCGATACCAAACGTGCTCGAAGCGCTTTTGTCATACGCTTCTTTGGCGCGTGCGTCATAGTAACAAAAACTTTTTTGGCATTCCACATTGCCAATGATGTTATTTTTATCGGGCACGCAATCCGCTACCGCGGCGCAATGTTTCTCGCTTTTGTTGCAAACAGATTTGGAGTCTTGGCCGCAAGCAATTACTTTGGCCGGTTCGCCACATTCGTCTGTCCCGAAATAAGAACATTTTATAGCCGGGTCATTGGGGTAATTGGCGTCGTGGAGCGTAGCGCAGTCCTGGTCGCTGAATATTTGTTTATTATCCGGTAAAGTTTTGACGCATTTATCAACCTCTCCTTGTACGCTACACCTTTTATCGCCGCCCGGCCCTGGGACACATACAAAAATTTTTCCTTTACATAAACAGCTCCCGGCGAAAACAGGAGAGACCGGTAATAATAAAGCCGTTGCCAGCCAAATTAAATTCAGGGCGGCAAAAAACTTTTTCATATTACTCTATAATTAGCGACTTTAACAGCGTCTCGAAATCAACCTCTTGCGACAAATCCAGCTCTTTGTTATTTACAAACAAGGCTGGGCCGCGGCCGAGCCCCAAACGCGCGGCTAATCCGGCGGACGCGCCAATTTGGTTAGGGAAAGTGATATCATTGAGGCAGGCATCAAACTTTGCCTGGTCAATTTTAAGCTCTAAACCGATTGATTTAAACGATTTAGAGAGCGCGCTGATTTTGTGATCCGCTACCGCGTTAATAAAATTCCAAAATTTGCCTTGGCGCCCGCTACACCAGGCCGCGCGGTGGGCAGTGTCAGCACTGCCTTTTAAAAGATGCGCTTTCGGCAAGTCTTTCCAAACCAGCCTGGTGGCTTTGGGGTGCAATGCCACAAAATCATACAGCGTCCGGTGGAGTTTAAGATCCGGCGCTTCGGCCAGGTCAATAAATTCTACAAAAGTTAAGGGCGCGCCCGGGTTGCCCAGCACCGGATCTTCGGGCGCGATCGCGATTTCGTATGATCCTGGTGTCAAAAGCGGCGTGGTGCTTTTTTTAACCACAATATTTAAAGTTTTGCCGAATTGAGTAATAAAAATAATCAGGAGAATTAAAATTATTCCGGTCAGAGCTAGAAACAATTTTTTATGAGCCAAATGCATAGGCCAATTTTTAGAGGTTTACCTCTCTTAGAGGTTTACCTTTTTATAGGTTAACCTGGAACACCCCGGCGCGCTGGTTGTCCGTAAAGATAATTTTGTTATTTTTTGAATCATATGACACTGTGTCCATATGTTTCCCCCCGCCGGTTGGAATATCGGTGCGCAGGCCCGTGCGCAGGTCAATCTTTACTAAATCATCCGGGGTTGAGGCGGCAATCTCTGGCGACATGCCCGCGCCTTGCGGCAAAGTTTGCGGCACGGCGCAAAACAAAGTGTCCTCGTTCCCAAATGTACATTTTTTGGCCCAGGTATTAAGTTTTAAGAGGCGGCGATTATTGCCGATATTATCGCCAAACGCGTCCACAATCCAGAGTTCGGGTTTAAAGTCGCTCCGCGCCGAGTCCACGCTGTATAAGAGCCGGTTGCCAGTAGGGGACCACTGTGGCTGAAAGTCTATCCCTTCTACTACGGTAGATTTAAAGTTCTCTCCATTCAAGCCCACAAACAAAACTTCTCGCCGGTCCGCGCCGAGCGCTTGGCCGGTTTGCGCGAGAGCCACGGTTTGCCGGCTGGGGGACCAGTCCACAATCACTTTGTTAGCGTTATCGCCCAAGGGCTCAATTAGCCTCGTGCCCGTGCCGTCGTCGTTAACTGTTACCAGCCAGCGGTTTTCCGTGGCGAGGCCGATACTTTTGGCGGCGACTTGGGAGGCGTCCGGCGAGAAAGAAAATTCTTCCCAGTGTTTGGGCAAGCTCACCTGTTTTTGCAAATCAAAATTATAAATTATTTTTGATCCGTCCGGGTAAGCCAAGACCGCCTTATTGGCTGTTTTCGCCCAGGTCGCATTTTCGACATTAAAAAATACTTGGTCCGAGAGGGTTTGGATCTTGCCGTCCGCGCCGACGCGGTAAAATTTGCCGTCGCTCACGTTGTGGAACCGGACTTCCCCTTCGGCGCTCGCGGACGGGAACGCCGCGAAGTCAGAAAAAATTTCTTGAACCGGCTCCTGTTGGAAGTATCCGGCTCCTTCACCTAGGGTCGGCCCCGTGCCAGCGCTCGGAGGCAGGGCACCCGTTACGCCAGGCTCTACCCCGGCTCCTGGCGCGCGCTCTCCGGAAGGTGGTAGTTGTGCCCCTGGAGGCGTTTCGCCTTCTCCGCCCGGCCTCTCACTAACCGGAGAGGGTTGTTTAAAAAATACGCGATAAATACCCCAAGCAATCAAAATGGTAGTCGCCACGAGGCCGGCAATTTGCAAAATGCGTTTTAGATTGGGATTCATACTCTATATAATACTATAAATTTAGGTTTTTAGTAAGTGTCAACCCAAATCAGGCCGCCTTGGCCATCGGCTTTTCTGTTTTGGCTGGCGTCGCTTCGTTCGCGCCGCCTCCGGCCGCCGCTCCCGTTGCGCCTTTTTTATCGCCCTCGGCTGGTTTTTGCGCTCCGGGGTCGCTTCCACCCAAGTCCAAGTAGTTCCTTAACTGCCCGATGCGTCTTTTGATTTGCAATTTTTTCTTCTCGGCCGCTAGCTCGTCCTTGATTGGTTTTATATCCTTATTTATTTCTTTAATCACATTTTGCGCTCGGGCGGTAAAAAGCCCTAAACCCGAGAAAAAATGATAAATAAACAGCATGATAAGTAAAATTGGAGACAGAATTACAACAATGATAGACCCTATGATAGTAGCGGCAAAGTACGTGGCCCAGCGGCCAATTTGGACTGCGGAATCAGCCACGCTCGCCGCGAACTTTACCACCTCCATGGCGGCTTTCGCCGCCATAAAGGCCGTAAGTTGTGTTTCTAAGACCACAATCCTGGTGGCTCCTTTGGCGTTTTCCGCGCTATCGAGCAAGTTTTTCACTCTCGCGATTGGCCCGCGCGCTATCCACTTCAGTGATATCAAAAGGATTCCAGTTTTACTCTCGCGTGGTTTGCCCGCGGATTTATTTAGATCTTCTTCCAGCTGGTTAAGTTCTTTTCGGCGTTGCGCCCTCCGGCTTAATTCTTTGGACGCTGTTTGTTGCTCTTGGCCATCTTTAGTCTTCGGCGGTTCTTGGCCGGGAGCGTTTTGGACGTTTGGTGTTTGTGAGGGTTGGTAAGGGAGTTGCCCGGGCATACCACCGACCGGCCCACTCGGAGGCGCTCCGCCTCCGCCGCCATGTACGCCCGCCGCGCCCCATTGCTGGCGCGCGCGCTCCAGCGCGGTTTGATTATTAAAATCTCCTCCGGCATTTGGTCCGGCAGAAGGCGGCGCGCCGCCTGGTGCGGCTCCGCCTCCGCCTGGTAGCGAAGTAAGTTTGGGAGGTTCTTTAGCAGTACCAAGAGCCCCCGATGGTTCTGCTGGCGGCGTCCCTGGCGATCCCGCTTCAGGAGCTATTCCCGCCGCCGGCGCTCCTGGCTTGGGTTGACCGGCTTGGCCTGGTTGCCCAGCGGCCGCCGGCGGCTCTTCTGGTTTTTTTCCTCCCTCTGGCCCCTCTTCACCTTCCTCGCCCTCTTCTTCCTCGCCTTCTTCTGGCCCTCCCTCTTCATTTTCTTCCTCTTCTCCACCTTCTTCTTCACCCTCCTCGCCTGCTTCTGGCGCTCTTCCTCCGCTCGCTCCTCCTGCCCGCCGCGCGCCGCCGAGCCTCCCGGGCGCCGCTGGCATTGGCAGAGGCGCCATAGGGGTCGGTATTGCCCCAGCGGACGGTGCTTCTGATGTCGGAGCGCCCGGAGGCCTTGCCTCGGGGCTAATCGCTTCAGGCATCGCTTCCGGAGTTGCTAAAGCCGCCGGAGGTTTTGCACCTTCTGCTTGTGGCGATTTTTCGTCACTTTTTCTAGCCTGTTCTTGTTTTGTTTTTTCTTGAGATTTTTTTGGTCGTTTTGGCCTGGCCCTCTGCCCCGGAGCTTGGCTTCCTGCCTCTCTGCCTTCCTCGGGTGCGGCCGTTCCGGGCATTTCGTTGAGTGGCGGAGTTGGCCCTGCAGGCGGCATCGCGCCTTCTTCTCCAGCTGGGGTTGGCGCTTCTGCTCCGGCTGGTTGGCTCGGCCCAGCGGCCGTGCTGGGAGCTTCACTTGGAGCGGCCTCTCCTGGTTTTCCTTCGGCCGCTGTGGCTGGCTGGCTGGCTGGCTCGCCCTTTTCTTCACCCTCTGTTTCTTCTCCCTCGGCCTCGGGTTCGCCTTCGGCGCGGTTTTTGGCAAAATCATCGCGCGCTCCCGCCCAATCATCAAAAGACAAAGGGCCGTTTTTCCCGGCCGCGGCATTGGCTTGCTCTAGCGCCAAGAGCTGGTTAAAAAATGCCGGATCGTCATCGACCTCTGGCCGCGCTGCTTTTATTTTTTTCTTCATCTCCACCTTCAAGTGCCCCGGCTCTCTGGCTTTGGCCGTGGTGTCGTCCCCGCGCGCTTCGGCGTTGGCTATTTCTGGCGCTACCTCGCCTGGTTGTTTAGGTTCTTCGGGCGGCGCGCTTTGGGGCAGCGGTTTAGTCGTGCCCGCGCCCTCGGCGGAGAGGCGCGCCTCTCGATTAGGAGAAACCGAAGAGCGCATCGTTTTGGGCAAAGCGGCTCTCCGGTTTAAATAATTATTGTAGCCATCGGCTAAAGATCTGCCTAAAGTGTCTGGCTCGGCCATAGGGGCTAAGGGTGCCTGTTTATTTGAGCACTAATTTTTTACTTTCCATCCCTATCGTATAATTTTGTTTAATTTTATTTTGGAGTAGGAGGCTGGTTAAAAAATCCTCCACTTGCCTGCGCACAGTGCGGCGCACCTCGCGCGCCCCGTACTCGGTGCCTAATTGAGAAATTAATCTCGCTAAAATTTTGTCACTGGATTTAACAGTGGTGTGGTACTGTACCAGGCGTTCGTTGAACTGATTAATCTCTAGCTCGGCAATTTTTACCAAGCTGTCCACAGTCAATGGTTCAAACCAGCAAATTTGGTCCAGGCGGCTAATAATTTCCGGAGAAAAATACTCCTTTAGTTTTTCCACCAGGCGTTTTTTAACGCCATCTTTATCTACTGCGTTGGTACCAAACCCTAAACTGCCGCGTTTAATTTCCGCGGCTCCGAGCGAAGTTGTTAAAATTATAATCGCGTGCTTAAGCGAAATATTTTTGCCGCTGGCGTCCGTAATTTCGCCATTTTCCAAAATTTGGAGTAAGAGCCGCACCACGTCGCGGTGGGCTTTGTCTATTTCGTCAAACAACACCACGGCGTAGGGGTGGAGCTTAAGTTTATCGGTAAACTGGTTGCTTTCTTTGTAGCCCACATACCCGGCGGGGGAGCCGAGCAGTTTAGAAACGCTAAAGCTTTCATTAAATTCGCTCATGTCGAGCTTTATTAAAGCGTCCTTGTCCTGGTACAAGACTTTAGCGAGCGTTTTCGCCAGCTCGGTTTTGCCCACGCCCGATTCGCCCACGAATAAAAATGAGGCTAAGGGCCGGTCCGGGTGCGACAAGCCCAATTGCGCTTGGCGCACGAGGCGAGCCACTTCATTAATCGCTTGGGTTTGCCCGACCACAAATTTTTGCAGATCTTCTTCCAGGTTGGCAGTTTCAGCGCCGGCGCGGATAATTAATTCACTTGGCTTTGTTCCAATAATCTTGGCCACCTGCGCGATGATATCGTCGGCTGTAACCGTGCCTACCGAGCGTGCCACCTGGCCATTTAGCTCGGTGTCAATTTTTTTAATTTCCGCGCGCAACAATTCCTCGCGCTTTTTTAACTCCATGGCCTCGGCAAAATTGTCGTTTTTTACTGCCTGGGCTTTGGCTGTGTTCGTGCTAGTCAGGCGTTGTTCCAGTTTGTGGCGTTTCGTAATCGCGGCGGGAACTTTTGCCGAGAGGCGCTTCCCGGCCGCGGTTTCGTCGAGAATATCAATCGCTTTGTCGGGCAAGTGCTTGCCGGTGATATAGCGATCCGAGAGGCGCGCCGCCGCTTCAAGCGCCGCGTCTTCAATCTCAACTCGGTGGTAGGACTCGTAATTTTTCTTAATCCCCCTCAAAATTTTAATCGTATCTTCGACGTTCGGCTCTTTCACCAAGACGGGCTGAAAACGCCGTTCGAGAGCCGCGTCCCCTTCGATATGTTTTTTAAACTCGGCGGGAGTGGTGGCGCCAATACAGCGAATTTGCCCGCGAGCCAAAGCCGGTTTTAGCAAATTAGCCGCGTCCATAGTCCCTTGGTTCGAGCCCGCGCCCACAATGTTATGAACCTCGTCAATAAATAAAATAATTCTCTCATCATTCGTTACCTCTTCCACCACTTGCCGGAGGCGGCCTTCAAATTCGCCGCGGTAAATCGTCCCGGCGATTAAGAGCCCCATGTCGAGGCCGTATATTTTTTTATTGAGGAGGGCTTCCGGCACGTCTCCCGCTAAAATTCTTTTAGCGAGGCCCTCCACAATCGCGGTTTTGCCAACGCCCGGCTCCCCCAGGAGGAGTGGGTTGTTTTTAGTGCGGCGGCACAGTATTTGCACCACGCGTTCAATTTCGTCCGCGCGGCCGATTACCGGGTCAATATTTTTTTGCGCTTCCGCGTCCGTCAAGTGCATGGCAAAAAATTCCAACGCCGATTCTTTGCGATTTTTTTGGGGTTTGGCGCCGTGCCCTCCCGGCGGCTTCTCGGACTGCGAGAAATTGTTTAAGTGGTCTTCCAGCCGCTCGGCCATGTCCGCGGCTTCGGCGATATCCGGGAACTGGGCCGCGTTGCGCAGCACCGTGTCCAGTTGTTTTAAAATTTCCGCTTGGCTAGCGTCGCTAATTTTTAAAAGGTCGTTAATCTCTGTATTCTCTAATTTGATTAAAGCAAACAAGAGGTGCTCGGTGCCAATATGCGCGTGGGCGTAAGTATGCGCCAAGGACATAGCTTTTTCCAAAGCATTTTTGCTGGCGTCCGAAAGCGGGGTTAAAACAGCTTGCAAAGTATTACCAGAGGCATTGCCAGAGGCGATGATGTTCTCGTCCGCCGCGATCGTTGGCAGGCTAATTAAAACTTGTTCAATCATTTGCGGCAAAATTTTAAACCGACCGATGATTTCGCTCGCCACCGACCCCTTTTGGTTAGAGAGCGCGAACAAGAGGTGAATCGGCGCCACTTCCGGGTTTTTTAGCTCGGTCGCGAGGTGAATCGCTCGTGCCAACACATCGCGCAAATGCGCGGAGAATCTTTCTATAAGGTGCATATAAAGCGCGACGTCAAACAATTAAATTAAAAACAAATTCAATAGCATTTAGTTGCCTTTTATCTATCCTTATTATATACTATTTGGCAGTGTTAAGTCAAAGTAAATATGATTCCAGAAAATTTGCGTAGTAAATTATCTCCCGAGGCCTTCTCGACTCTCGAAGTTTGGCTTACCGACCCAGAATTTTCCCAATATAAAGAAGAGTTAAATAATTTGATTGCTCAAGATAATTTTGTCGAACTAGAAGATCGTTTTTATAAACACGTTGAGGTAGGCACAGGTGGTATCCGCGGCACCTTGGGCGCTGGCCCCAACCGTATTAATTTACGCATCGTCGGTGAAGCGGCTCAAGGCTTGGCCGAGTTTATTAAAGACTTTGGCCCGGAAGCTATAAAAAAAGGTGTGGTCGTGGGGCACGAAGCTCGCAAGATGTCTGAGCCTTTTGCGAAGCTTTGTTGCGAAGTCTTCACAGCTAACGGCATCAAGACCTTTTTGTTTGCTGGCCTTAGAGCCACGCCCGAAATTTCTTTTGCGGTGCGCCAGCTTGGCGCTGTCGCTGGCGTGCAATTAACCGCTTCGCATAACCCACGCACGGACAACGGCTTTAAATTTTATTGGGAGGACGGCGGCCAGGTAGTGCCCCCTCAAGACGAGAAATTCATGCAATTAGTAAAAAATGTGCGCGCCATTAAACGATTGGATTTTCCTGATGCCCAAGCCAATGGTTTTGTTCGAATAGTTGGCCCCGAAGTGGATGAGCTTTATTTAAATGCCATCAAGAATCTATCGCTTGTAAAAAGTCGCAGTGCCAAAATTGTTTTTAGTCCAATCCACGGCGCTGGTTCTACCAACGTATTGCCAATTTTACAACAAGAGAGATTTGCTGTGGCGGTGGTACCAGAACAAGCCGAGCCAGATGAAAATTTCCCGACGGCCACTGGCGATTTAATAAATCCAGAATATCCGGAGGTTATGGCTTTACCGATAAAACTAGGGGAGTCTCTGGGGGCGGATTTAGCCATTTGCTCGGACCCAGACGCCGATCGGATCGGCGTTGCTGCCAAAAAAAGTGTGAGAGCGAATGCTATGCAGTTTTTAACTGGTAACGAAGTAGGCGTTGCCCTTACTGCTTTTGTTTTAGAACAATTAAACAAACAAAACAAGCTCACACCGAATTCTCTTGTTATTGAAACCTATGTCACAAGTAGTTTAATCTCGGAAATTGCTAAAAGCTATGGCATAAAAGTGGTAGACGACTTGTTAGTTGGTTTTAAATACATTGGCGAAATTATCGAGAAGCTTGAGAATAAAAATGATTTTGTTTTTGCGGCCGAAGAAAGTCTTGGCTATTTGCGCGGCAGTTTTGTGCGCGATAAAGACGCCGCCATCTCGGCCTTTACTCTCGCCGAACTTGCAAGTGTTTGCAAAGACAGCGGTCAAACCGTCGTTGACTATCTAGATGGAATTTATGTTACGCACGGGTATTATAAAAATATTTTGAACATGGTGGAGATGCGCGGGCGCATTGGTTTTGAGAATCGAGACAAAATTATGACCGCCCTGCGCGCCAACCCTCCTACTGAATTTGCCGGCTGGCCGGTTTTAAAAATTATTGACCGTTTGTCATTAGAGAAGCGCGCGCCAACAAAATATGTGTGTGGGGCAACCGGCGACCAAATTACTTTTATTTTTTCGGACGATAGTAAGACGCGGCTAACGGCCCGGCCTTCTGGCACGGAGCCTAAAATAAAATATTATATTCAACATCAGAAAAAGGTTGCCACCAGCCTTGCGAGCACGAAAACAGAAGTTGATGCTGTTGCCAAAAAAATCGAGGCGGCTATACTTGCGCTTCAGGAAAAGATTTTGAATAGTTAATTTTAAGAGAAAATTGAGGTTTGCTAAAAAGTTTTTAAACCCGGCGGGAATCATCCTTGACATATATCTAAAATATAACTATAGTATATATACTTAAATAAAACGGCCGCGCTTCAAAGGACGGTGCGCGGCATGATTTCGTCAAATCATATGTCAAAACAAAT
>JAUSEN010000010.1 GCA_030650025.1 Candidatus Magasanikiibacteriota bacterium
GCCAAAAGGCTGGCACGTGCTCTCGCGCCACCCGTGGCGCGTAGACGGGTTTGTCAAACTTGCGGCGGACGCCGACTACAAAGCCGGCTGGTACAAACAGGCGCGGCGCGACTTGCGCCAGTGGGAGGAAAACTTTTTAAACAAAGGATATTGCATCGAAGCCGTGTCATTGGAGGAGTATTCATCAGCTTATGCAAAAAGCACCGTCAGAAAAAAAGTGGGTTTGGATCCGCTTGAAATTTTGCAACGCAAGTGCGCGGCACACTCCGGAGGAGACACCATGCAACTCTTTGGCGTACGCAACACCGCCACGCGCGAGGTGGTGGCCGGCATTGCATTGCTCTACTCGCCGACCTTTAACAGCTCAAAGTACGAGTGCCCTTTTATTTTGCAGGAGGCCAAAAAAATCTACGCAATGACGGCGCTTATTGACCACTGGTTCAAAGAATCGCTTAAACGCGGCATCTCACTTTTGGTATTTAGCGCTTTTTGGAACCCGGGAGAACCAAAAAACTGGAAAGCCTTCTCCCTTTTTAAATCCCACTTCGGCCCGCAACTTGTCACCTACCCGCCCGCATTGTGGAAGTTTGTGAGAGGAAAACTTTATTAAAGTGTGTTAAAACTTTAAGTGCGCGCCCATATCTTCGAAGACTCGATATGGACGCTCGCTCGGGGCAATCGAAAGCAAACTTTCGTTGCCGGCCTCACTCGCGCCCATAGCTCAGTTGGTAGAGCAACTCCCTCTTAAGGAGATGGTCCTTGGTTCGAATCCAAGTGGGCGCACCAAAGACACAACAACCTGCCCTGCGGCAGGTTTTGTGCTTGGTGCGAGGCACAGCGATGTTTTGCACTGGCAAAACCGCGAGCCGGGGTCGCGAGCGAATTTTCTGTCGAGAAAATTCGACTTGTGACCACAAAATAAATAGTAATAAGTAGTTAAAAGCTATTTGTTTATAAATCCAGCGATAGCTGAAACTATAGACACCTTATTTTTTCTTTGTAGTAGTG
>JAUSEN010000007.1 GCA_030650025.1 Candidatus Magasanikiibacteriota bacterium
CTGAAGCGCCCGCGGCCGACCGGTTCCCCCTCTCCCTCAACGCTTCGGCTCGGTGGGCTTCTCCGTCACCCGACGGTAGGCCCAGGTGCCGGCCTTCTCGACCTTGGTCTCGACTCGGTCGTAGGCCGAAACAGCCAAACCAGCCACGGCCTTCGGGTCGATCGCGAAGGCCACCCCGAGGAAGAACAGGGCGATGGCAAGGGGGTACAGGATGTCTTTGGGCAACCGCATGGCGCGGCCCTCCTTTTCCGCGGAACTTTAGTCCCGCTAATATATAGTCAAGCATAATTTTGTATGTCTGTCAATGAAATCGGCATTAAAACCAAAAAAAAATTCCTGATGCGTTTGGCAATAACAGGAATTGGGGTGGCTGGTTTAATTGTGGCGACTTTGATTATTTTTAGTTCACAACGTGTTTGGCGCTACCAAATTTATGTGCAAACAATCGCTGACGTGCCAAACAGCCAATTTGCCATTATTTTTGGCGGTGGTATGCAAGATACGGGCGAGCAAAGCGTGTTTCAAACCGACCGCGTGGCGCGCGGGGTGGAATTATATAAATTGGGGAAGGCTAAAAAATTAATAATGACCGGCGATGATGGCGGCAACCACGACGATGAAGTTCACGCTATGAAATTGCAAGCTATTAAATTCGGCGTGCCTAAAGATAGTATTATAGTTGATACGCACGGCTACCGCACCTACGAAAGTTGTTACCGGGCGCGCGCGGTGTATGGGGTAACTAGTACTATCGTCGTTTCGCAATCATTCCATTTGCCCAGAATTTTATATTTATGCCGTGGCCTTGGAGTAGAGGCTGTGGGCGTAAGCGCGGACTTGCGTGGTTATGGCTGGTTTGGTGTTAAGGCAGAAGTACGAGAAGCTTTGGCGCGCGTTAAAGCCTGGTGGCAGTTAGAAGTAACCCGGCCAGGGCCGAGGAGTTTAGAAAAATAAATTGATAATTAAAAAATCCCCCGCGATTTAATTCGGGGGATTTTTTATTATTAAGCGGCTTTGGGCACTTTTAAATCAACTGCTCCAGTTACGGCGCCTCGGCGCAGAGCCGCGACCTCTTGGCGAGATTCGCGCCGCCCCTTTTTGTCGGCTTTAAAATAATGATTAGGGAGAATAATAGTAAAAAGAGCCCCTTCTTTCAGAGTATTAGTATAAAGAATTGATCCTCCCATTTTATCTATTAAATATTGTACTCCCCATAGCCCCATACCGCTCGACATATCTCGCAAGTTGGCTTTGCCAGCAAATCCACTGGCCCTAGCCACGCCGGCTAAATCCATTACGTCGCCCACATTCAAGCGCCTTAAACCATATGGGTTCTCTCCCCATTGTTCCACCACCTCTTTGGCGGTTTTGCGCAATTTGGCGCTGGTCAGCAAGTTTTTTGCCACTAAATCCTTGACTCCTTCTAAAATATCATCTAGTTTTAAGCCCGCGCCAGTATCGGAAATATGAATCACGGTAAAATCGCCGTGCCCGCTATCTAATTTTTGAACCACCAAGTTTAATTTTTGCGGCTGGCTAAGAGGCTCCAAGCCTCGCAACCTTCTTTCGAGAGGGTGGTCGGCTTGATTTGTCTGGTCTTTTTTTTCTTTGTATACCTCGGCCATTAAGGCTTTCATGCCATTTTTGACTACGTTATAAATTACAGACCAAAGCATGCCGGGGTTAGTTTCTAGATCAGTCGTTTCGGCGTCCACTATGATTTGATTTTTTCCGTCTTGTTTCGAGTTCGCGGTGGTAAGTTCAAAATCAAGATTGGAAACTCGTAACTGTATTCCCCGCGCAATTGAGTGCATTAAATTGGGTAGGTCAATCGGTTCTACTCGTTCTGGGGTCTTACCGCGTTCCAGCGCCGCTAAAGCCTCGGCAACTTGCAGGGGGTATTGAACTTGTTCGTAAAGGTCTAAAAATTCTTCCTCAATAATTTTTCTATAAAATGCTATAAAATCTTCTGGGAGTGGCGGTTCAGTTCGTTCGGCTTTTGGTTTTGATTTTTCGTCTCCATCTCCAGATGCTTCAGCTTTGGCACCGGCAATATACTTATAGGCGTATGTTGTGTCCATCATGTGGTACACGATCTCTCCTTCACCCAGATGGGCGCGATCGTGCAAGATAAAATTTAACAGTAAGCCCCATCTGGTTTTGTCTTCTGGAGAGATACTCTCTGGTATGCTAAAAGGCAATTTAACTCCGGGTCGGCCTTCGAGAGCGGCCAGGGCTCTTACTTTTTCCGTCACGTGTTTCCAGACAGCGCGTTGCTCATCGCCGTGTTTTGCCAAAAATTCTTCAGCGGCTTCGGGAGTTTTAAGATGACCAAGAGCTTTGCCGCGGACGTGAAAAAAATCTGCAAAACTAACACCGGGCTGGTCAATTAAATATAAGTAAGCGGCCTGGACTAGATCGGCGCGGGCGCGTTCAATTTCCATTTCGCTTCTGGCGCCCTGGTCGATGATATCTAAAAATTTTCCGTATTCACGCCGTTCTCCGAGTGAAGTTGGGCTGCTTTCTCCGCGCATAATTTTTCTTAAATTATAAGTTATTTTACTGTTAACGGCACGGTATATGATAAAAATATCATATGCTTGGTTTTATGTAAATGGCTAGATTGACATGTTAGATTGACAAACCGATATTTTTCTAATATCATAACATCGTTCTTTTTATATTTTGATAAGAGCCCGTTAAGCGGGTCTTTTGGCGTTTATTAATTGCGCCGCGCTTCATCGGACGTTGCGCGGCATGATTTCGAATAAATCATGCAAGACAAAATAATCATCAAAGGCGCCCGGGAGCACAATCTTAAAAATATTTCTTTGGAGCTCCCGCGCAATAAAATGATCGTATTTACCGGTTTGTCTGGCTCGGGCAAATCCAGTTTGGCGTTTGACACAATTTTTGCCGAAGGCCAGCGCCGTTACATTGAATCGTTGTCGGCTTACGCCAGGCAATTTTTGGGCGGTCTGCAAAAACCCGATGTGGACGAAATTGAAGGCCTTTCGCCAGCCATTTCTATTGACCAAAAAGCGCACAGCGCTAACCCGCGCTCCACAGTCGCCACGATTACGGAAATTTACGATTATCTGCGCGTTTTGTTCGCGCGGGTGGGCGTGCCCTACTGCCCGCTGTGCGGCCGCAAAATTCAAAAGATGACTATAGACCAGATGACCACCCAGATTGAGAAAAAGTTATCCTCACCCCCCGCCCTCTCCATTGCGATGGAGAGGGAGCTCGTCCCCCCTCCTTCGCAAAGGAGGGGTAAGGGGGAGGTCTCGCAATTGGCAGGGGAGCGGGCGGGAGGTCAAATCACAATTTTGGCGCCGGTGGTGCGCGGGCGCAAGGGCGAATATTACCAAATGCTTTATGACATTTATAACTCTGGATATTTAGAGGTGCGGGTGGATGGGAAGTTCAAAAGCCTGCGTGAGCGGTTAATTTTAGAAAAAAATAATAAACATACAATAGAGGTGGTTATTGACAAATTACAAATTCAAAATTCCAAATTTCCAATAAATTCTAAAGATCAAAATTCAAAAAATGATAGACAACGACTCGCCGAAGCGGTAACGAGCGCCGTGGAACTGTCTAATGGACTCTGCACGGTTATCTATCCGGCTTCGGCGCGCCAAAGCGAAGCGGCGGCGGCCGAGGAGCATATATATAGCACCGAATATTCCTGCCCGAAGGACGGATTTAGTTTTCCGGAAATTGAACCCAGGCTTTTTAGTTTCAACAGTCCATATGGATACTGTCAGGCTTGTACGGGTTTAGGCACTAAAGAATTATTTAGTACCGAAGAATGCCCAGTATGCCAGGGCAAGCGGTTAAGCGACACCGCGCTCTCGGTTAAAGTCGGGGACAAAAATATTTGGGAAGTAACTAGCCTCATGATTGGCGAAGCGCGAGAATTTCTGGCTGGTATTTTTATGGAGTTATCCGAGAGTGAGCAGCAAATTGTCACCGCCTCAGCGGGACCCCGCCTTGCGGCGGTGGCCGAGCCGGTGTTAAAAGAAATTGGGAACCGTCTGCAGTTTATGTATAACGTTGGTTTGCATTATTTAACTTTAAATCGTAAGGCCGGCACTTTAAGCGGGGGCGAAGCCCAGCGTATCCGGTTGGCTTCGCAAGTTGGCACGCGGCTGGTTGGGGCGCTGTATGTTTTAGACGAACCGACAATAGGTCTGCATCAACGTGATAATGATCAACTCGTGAAGACACTCCGCAATTTGTGTGATGTGGGCAATACTATTATTGTGGTGGAGCACGATGAAGATACTATTTTGACGAGCGATTGGGTGGTGGATATTGGCCCGGGCGCGGGCAAGCATGGGGGTGAAGTAGTTTTTAGCGGCCCGCTTAAAAATATTTTGGAGACTAAAGCCAGTAAAGATAATTTTAATTGTAAAGTTTTGGGCGACCCTAAAAAATCTTTAACCGGTAAATATTTGCGCGGCGAAGTAGCCATTGATCTGCCAGAGAAGCGCCGCAAAGTGGACCGCGCCACGCCCTTACTCAAAATTAAAAAAGTCAGCGAGCACAATTTAAAAAATATTACTGTGGAGATTCCGCTCCGCCGGTTGGTGTGCCTCACCGGCGTGTCAGGCTCGGGCAAATCCACGCTGATGCACGATGTTTTGTACCAGGCCATGGTAAATAAATTTTTTAGAACTGGCAGACCAGAAGGCAAGCATGGGAGCATCACGGGCGCCGAGTATCTGGACGGCGTAATTATGATTGACCAGTCGCCGATTGGCCGCACGCCGCGCAGCAACCCGGCGACTTATACCAAAGCGTTTGACCAAATTCGGATGCTGTTTGCCGAAACGCCCGAAGCCAAAATTCGTGGATATAAAGTAGGTAAATTTAGCTTTAATGTTCCCGCCGCCTCCGCTACGGCTTCGGCGAGCCGAGGGGGTGGGCGCTGTGAAAATTGCGAGGGCCGCGGAACACTGGAAATTGAAATGCATTTTTTGCCGAGCGTGGAGATTGTGTGCGACGTCTGCCGTGGCAAGCGGTTTATGCAAGAGATACTCAACGTGCACTACAAAGACAAAAATATTTCCGATGTTTTGAATATGACCGTTGAGGAGGCCGAAGAATTTTTCCGCGATATTCCGCTGATTAACGATAAACTAAAAATGTTAAACCAGGTGGGGTTAGATTATTTGACGCTCGGCCAAAGCGCGACGACGCTCTCGGGCGGCGAGGCCCAGCGCATCAAGCTTTCTAAAGAACTTTCGAAATATGGCCATACGAAAACATTATATTTGTTAGATGAGCCTACGACTGGTTTGCATTACGATGACGTGCGTAAATTAATGGATGTGCTCCAGCGTTTGGTAAGCAAGGGCAATACGGTAATGGTAATTGAGCATAATTTGGATGTTATTAAAAACGCCGATTGGATTATTGATTTAGGCCCCGAAGGCGGGGATAAAGGCGGGGAAGTGGTGGCAGTGGGAACGCCCGAGGAAGTGGCTAGGAAGCCCCACAGTTTTACAGGGCAATATTTGAAAAGAGTGTTGAGGTAGTATGAAAATATTTAAGCAAATTTTATCGCGTCTTCCCGATGCCCCCGGCAGCTATCTTTTTTACAACCTGAAAAAAGAATTAATTTACGTTGGTAAAGCCACTTCTTTAAAAAATCGGGTCAGAAGCTATTTTGTTGGCGCTCGCACGCCCCGCCCGATCGAAGAAATGATTCACGAAGTGGCGCGAGTTGATTATAAAGAAACAAATTCCGTGCTCGAGGCCGTAATTTTGGAAGCGCTTTATATTAAAAAATTCTTGCCCAAATACAACGTGCTGGGGAAAGACGATAAGAGTTGGAATTATCTGGTTATTACTAAAGATATTTTTCCACGCCTCGAGACGCTCCGCCAGCACGACTTTGCATTGTTAGACGAAAAAGCCAAACGCCAAAAATTTGCTAAAATTTTTGGGCCGTATCCGGGGCTGAATACCATGGCGACGCTAAAAATTTTGCGGCGCCTGTTTCGGTTTTCTACTTGCTATCCGCCTGTCATTCTGAGTGCAACGAAGAATCCCTCCCATCATAGGAAAGGGATCCTTCACTCTGTTCAGGATGACAAACGGCGAAAGCGGCCCTGCCTCTATTACGAAATGGGTCAGTGTTTGGGAGTTTGTACTGGTAAAATTACGGCGCGGGAGTATCGGGCCAAAGTAATTCGGCCGTTGCAATTATTTTTAGGCGGTAAAACCCAAGCCGTGTTGGCGTATTTTAAAATTCAAATGCGCGCCGCGAGCCGGGCCCAAAATTATGAAGCCGCCGCACACCTACGCGACCAGCTAAAGCAACTCACCCGCATTCAAGACATAACCATTATTAACCAAAGTTTTTTCGAACCGACTCTAGACGACAGCGGCCAAAGTCTAAAGACTAAAGTCCAAAGACCGTTCCGTATCGAAGGTTATGATATTTCTAATTTAGGGGCGAGTGAAAAAGTCGGCAGTATGGTGGTGTTTGAAAATGGTGAGAGTAAAAAATCAGATTATAGAAAATTTATTATTAAATCTGTACCTGGCCAAAGCGATGTGGATTGTTTGAGAGAGGTTTTCGAGAGGCGATTGCGACACGCGCCACACGTAGGGAACGCATATATGCGTTCCCTACGACGCGATTCGCAACGCGATGTTTGGCCATTACCAAATTTAATTTTAGTAGACGGCGGCCGATCCCAGGTACGCGCGGTTAAAAAAGTTCTCGTTGCCCGCCATTTAACAATTCCGCTCATTGGCCTGGCCAAAGGCAAAGAGCGTAAACGCAATGACATTATCTTGGGTCCCAATACCCGGCCGCTTTTGCTCTGGCTCGAGAGCCACCGCAAACTACTCATCCAAGTTCGCGATGAAGCCCACCGGTTTGCCATTAAGTTCCACCGTGCCCGCCGAGCCAAATTTGCTCTTCACTAATTTATAAGCTCCTGCTATAATTGCTAGGGGTGAGCCCAAAAGAAAACTACAGTTTTCTTTTGGCGAAGCCCGCCGCAATTTCAAACTTTGTTTATACTGGGGAGTATACAGGGGGTTGACCCTAAACCACGTAGGGTTCAGGGTGTTGACCCTGTTAAATAGCCGCTTTTGGCGGCTGCCCTTCGCAGGGCATTTAACAGGGTTGACAGTTTTGATTTATTTTAGTAGTATTTTGCCACCCATATGACGCAGGTAGCCAAACCGAGAAATGATGCTTGGCGCGAGGCCTTGAAAATAATTAGCCGCTGTCCGGTGTGCAGCACCATTTATAATCAGGAAGACGCGCGGAGCTTTGCTTACGAAGAAAAAGCGGCTCTCGTGCACTTGACTTGCCGCCATTGCCAGGGATTTTTTTTGGCCATGGTAGTAAAACTCGGCGTTGGCCTTAGCTCGGTTGGCATGGTGACAGATTTAAATTATATTGATCTCAAGCGTTTGCACGCGGCGGGGACGATTGAGATAGACGAATTAATTGAAGGAGCGGTTTCTATTAAGAATCCAGATTTTATTAACAAAATTGTGAATTATTAAGTTGTATGGATTATGTTTTAACGGCGCAAGTGAGGGAACAGAAGGGCACTAAGGTGCGCGCGGAGGGAGCTTTGCCAGCTATTGTCTACGGTCGGGGCACTAAATCCGTGGCTTTGAGTTTGTCGCCAGCTGAATTTAATAAATTATATCGCGCCGCTGGCGCCGCCACCCTGATTGACTTGCTCTTGAATGGCAAAAACGAAGGCAAAGTACTGGTGCAAGAAGTGCAAGAGGAACCGGTGTCGGGCGAGATTATTCATGTGGATCTGCGCCGCATTGATATGAATAAAGAGATGACCGCGACCGTGGAACTTAAATTTGTGGGTGAGGCGCCGGTAGTGAAGGAACAAGGCGGCACGCTCGTTATGACCGTGCATAGCGTTGACGTTAAGTGTTTGCCAAAAGATTTGGTGTCGCATATTGACGTGAATTTGGGTTTGCTTAAGTCGTATGATGTTGTTTTGAAGGTAAAAGACCTGGTAGTGCCAAGCGGCCTTACCATTACCAAGCCCTACGCGGATGACGTGGTGGTGAAAGCCTCGCGCGCTTTGACCGAAGAAGAAATTAAGGCCATGGAAGAGTCTAACGCCCAAATGGATGTCTCTAAGATTGAATCGGCCAAGCCGGAGAAACCAGCGGAAGGCGCCGAGGGCGCGGAGGGGCCTGCCCCGTCTGCTAAGCCAGGAGCAGAAAAAGCTGGAGCGGATAAAGCCGTCGCACCGGCTGCTGCGGTTAAGAAACCGTAAACCACAAGGGTTTACGGCCATGCACCCTTGTGGTGCATGGGAAGAAAAGAAACCCTGAATCACATAGGGTTCATGGCCATGCACCCGATGCGGTGCATGGTAATTTCCAACTTAATTACCAACCCCTCTGCATTGCAGGGGGGTTTTGTTTTATGATATAGTGGGCACATGAAAAAAACTAATGACAAATTGGTGGTCACAATTAGCCTGACGCTGATTTTAGTTTGCAGTGCTATTTTGGGTTTAATTTTATTTTGGGATCAGGTTACTAAGGACGCTGAAAATAAGGCCGCTACCACTGCCAACCAATTTTATTTGTATCAGAATAATCTCAACGGCGCGGGAGAAGATGTGAGTACAGCTAATGACCCGGTGATTGCCGTGATGGTGGACAACCACGTTGACGCCAGGCCACTCCAAGCCGGAATTGCCGAAGCGCGGGTAGTGTACGAAGCGCCGGTAGAGGGGAATTTTACGCGTTATATGGCGCTATTTAGCATGGACGACGCCTCCGAGCTAGTTGGGCCGGTACGAAGCGCGCGGCCGTATTTTATTGACTGGGCTAGTGAATACAGCGCGTTTTATTTGCATTCGGGCGGCTCGCCCGCGGCTTTAGACATGCTTAAAAATAACCCCGCGTCAGTTTATGATGTTAACGAATTTTGGAATGGCCTATATTTTTGGCGCGATCTTAAAATTAACGCCCCTCATAATTTATTTACGAACGCCGAGAATTGGCAGAGTCTGGTAGCGGAGGCTGACGGCGTGGCTCCAGCCTGGCGCGGATGGCAGTTTGAAACTATCAGGGCAGTGGATTCGGCGGTGCGGCGGCCGTCGGTTTTAGTTAGCTCTTACGCGGTGCCAAACGGCATTATTATTCCGTATAATAAAAATTACGAAATTGTTTGGCAGTACGATGCTACTTCCAGCTTATTTAGACGCTTAATTAATGGTGAGAGAGAGCGTGACGCCAGCGGTCAAGAAATTATGGCCAGCACAATTATTATTCAGAGGACTAATATTAAAACCATAGATAGCGAAGGGCGAAAAAAAGTTACTACTGTCGGCGAGGGCGAGGCTAGTGTTATTAGCCTGGGGCGGAAGTTAGACGGGCGGTGGCAGAAGTCAGCGGGCGGGCGGACGTTTTTTTATAATAACGGTGGAGAGGAAGTTATTTTTGCGGCGGGGCCTGCCCGCAATGCTTCGCATAGCGATGCAGGCGGGACAATTTGGATAGAAGTAGTGCCGCTCGAGCTCGTGGTGAAGGCAGTGGAATAATTTTAGTATTTTGTAGGCGATAAAAACAAAAACCCTGTACCAGAACGGTACAGGGTTTTTGGAATGTGCGGACGTTTAAGTGTAGTCCGCCGCACACCCCTCCTTCATTACTAAACTAAGCTATTTTGTTCCTCCTTTTTTTGCAAGCCGCTCGGAGCTAGTCCTTGAAGCCGATCGCCTCGAGCTCCAGGTTGGACATCTCCCCGGCCAGGATCCGGGGGTAGAGCCGAAGGATCTGGCGGCGCACGGCCGGCGGGTGAGCCCGCAGGAAGTGGCCATGGACCTGGAGGAAGCGGTCGCTGGCCACGTGCACGAACACCGTGGAGCTGGAGCGCACCTTCACCTGGGAGCGGTCGTAGCCGCGCTGCGCGCGCACCTCCTTGAGCGCCGCGAGCATCTCGGGCAGGGCCACCACCTCGTGGAAGCCGGCCCGCAGGTACCCGCCACTCTGCCACTCGAGCTGCTTGCCCACCTGGAACAGGAGGCAGCCCGGCGGCACCCGCACTACCAGCGGCTGCCAGTCGCGCAGCCAGATGCGCAGGCCCGGGTAGCTCGCCGCCCCGTGGATCGTACCCCAGTTGAAGTCGTAGTGGAAGGCGTTGAAGATCTGGCCGAGCGTGACGTTGTCGAGCACCACTCCGTTCGGAGCCAGCAGGTGCGGGGCGTACCGGAAGTGCTTGGTGAAGGTGTTCGGCGGCAGGTTGTAGGCCAAGGCCAGCATCTCGGCGATGGTCTCCACGCTCGCGAGCATCTGCGCGCCCCACCGGTCCATGTTCCTCTCCCAGCGGCCTTCGAACCCGGCGGGCACCACGTCCGGGGCATTGAGCGCCGGGAACTTGGTGTGCGCGGGGCGCGGTCCGACGCGCCGCATGAAGTGATAGCGGTCGTCCTCGTGGCCGAGCGGCGGGATGTGGGGCCACAACTCCAGCGGCAGGTTGGCGATCAGGGCCCGGTGGTCGCGCGGCTGTTCCCGGGTCGAGATGCCCACCTGCCAGTGGTGCTCCGGGCGTCCATCCCGCTGCAACACTTCCCGCGGCTGGCGGAAGTACTCATCGAGCATGCGGCGATATTCCAGCTGGAAGTTCGATTCGACGCGGGGGTCGCGTACGATGACCACCGACGTCGCGGCCAGCGAGTATGCCAGGCGGCGGCAATCATCCAGCGACTTGCCTCTTTCGATGTACCTTGCCAGATCGATGGTTTCGATCATGACGTGTCTCCTTTCGGTCGGCGCAGTTTTTGCGCCTTTGATAACCACCCTAACAAAGAGATGGAGAGATGTAAAGGACAGGTTGTAAATAAAAAACACCCTGACAAAAATGTCGAGGTGTTTCCGTTTCGGAAGCGCTTATAGCTGAATGACTACCACCCGATCTCGCCCCGCGAGGTCGGTTTTTATTTCGGTTTGCGCGGTAGGCAGATATTTTTTTATGAGCGCGGTCAGGGCGGAGGATTGTGAGGGGTCGATTTCGAGAAAAATAAAAATTTTTGGTTTTAAATCGATTATTATATTTTGTATTTGTTTGAGTAGCTGTTCGTAGAGTTCTAGGCCAGTCGCTCCACTTACGAGCGCTAGCCGTGGTTCGTGTTGAATCGATTTTTCTTCGGCAAATTGTTTACTGGTGAGATAGGGCAGGTTGGCGGTAATAATAATATTTTTATTTAAAAAAATATTATTATTATGTTTTAAAACCGGTTCCAGTAAATTACCTTGTAAAAAATTTATCCCAACATTGTGGGCGCGGGCATTTTTGGCGGCCACGCGCAAGGCGCGGCGCGAGATATCGGTGGCGAAGATTGTTAAGGGGGTGTGTTTCGCAATCGCAATCGGGATACATCCGGAGCCGGTGCCAACATCCACGAGGAGAGTAGGTTGTAGGGAGTGGGGAGTAGTAGCGAATGATTGAAGCACCATTTCGACGGTGAGTTCCGTTTCCGGGCGGGGGATTAAGACGTGTTTATTTACAAAAAAATTCAGTCCAAAGAATTCTTTATGGCGAGTAATGTAAGCGAGGGGGACGCCGCGGTGGCGTTGCCAGGAATAAAAGCGCCAGCGGAAATATTGCCACAGCGAGAGTTTGTACTCGTGGTGAGCATATAAAAACTCACGCGGTTTTTGAATGACGTGAGCTAAGAGCAGGTCAGTATCGGCGCCCCGCAGCCAAAATTTAATGGAGCGTCGGAGCATTTTTTTCTAAAATTAAAACCCAATCTTGGGGGTCAGAGCTCTCTTTTTTACCAGCATTCTTTACGTCTATGCCTAACCAACCACTGCGGAGCCTATGCCTGATAGTATCAAGGTCAGAGAGCGGTATTTCTTCCCATTCCGGTTGGTAAGCTGTCTCGGAAGAGGTGAGGTCAGTCGTAGCAGGTAAGCGTAAATTTTTATAAATTTTAAATGATCGAGTGCTACCCTGGCGTAGGCTTGGGGGAAGGCTGGTGACGTTAAAGCCATTTTTTAGCTTAGCGGCCAGCGCTGTAGGATTATCAGTTCGGACATTGGCTTCGGCGGCGTAGCACCCTTGTTCAGCGGCCCAGCGTAGCCGCTCCGTAGTTATTTTATTGGAATAGGCCTCTCCGCGGAGCTCGGGAATGGTAAAGTTGTCTGTTAGCAGGGCGATGCGCAGACCACTTCTGTCTTGGATACGCAAGCTACCGCCAGCCACAATAGCTCCGCCATCTTTAAGCGCAAAAAATTTAACTCCGCTTTTTTCATCGCTATGCAGTCGACGTTTGGCTAAGCGCTGGGCTTGCGAATCGGGGTGATGGCGGTCGGGGTAAAACATACGTTCCGAGAGCATCAGAAAATTAAGTTTATCGGCCTCTGATTCCAAGAGCTCTGGTTCTGGTGGCTCGCGGCGTTCAATTTCACGCATATGATTTGACAAAATTATGCGATTCAACAGAATCGTGTCGGGCAGTGCCTGCCTGCCCTGCCTACCGGACAGGCAGGCGGTAGGCAGGTCCTTTGAAGCCCGACCACGACCTTTGAAGCGCGATTTAAAATTGTTAAGCGTCTTGTTGCTCGTGTTCGGCGTTTTTGAGAGCCGTGATAATCGGCTCTAGATCGCCGTCCATAATGGTAGCGATATTATTCCAATTTTGGTGAATGCGGTGGTCGGTAATGCGATCCTGCGGGAAGTTGTAAGTGCGGATTTTTTCACTGCGGTCGCCCGTGCCGATTTGCGCGCGGCGTTTTTCAGTAATTTCTTTCATTTTTTTTTCTTGTTCTAAGGCGTAGAGGCGGGCGCGCATTACGGACATGGCTCTTTCGCGGTTGGCAAGCTGAGAACGTTCATCTTGGCACTGAACAATTAAACCGGTGGGAATAAAAACGATGCGAACAGCGGAGTAGGTAGTGTTAACGCTTTGCCCGCCTTTGCCACCGGCGGTCATAGTATCAATACGCAAGTCTTTGGGGTCAATTTTAAATTCGGTCTCTTCTATTTCGGGCATCACGGCAACAGTCACGGTCGAGGTGTGCACGCGGCCGGCTTTTTCGGTCTCGGGCACGCGTTGGACGCGGTGCACGCCCATTTCGTATTTTAAGTTTTTATAAACATCTTTGCCCTTGATAGAAAAAACAACTTCTTTAAACCCGCCGAGGCCAATTTGGTTAGAGTCAATAAAATTGGTTTTCCATTTTTTGCTTTCCGCGTATTTGGAATACAGGCGGAAGAGTTCGGCGGCGAACAGCGTGGATTCGTCGCCGCCGACGCCGGCGCGGATTTCCATAATGACATCTTTTTTATCGAGCGGGTCTTCTGGCCGCGTGAGTTCGGCAATCCCCGCGGCTAAATTTTTAATTTTTTCTTTTAATTCAAAGCTTTCGGCTTCGGCCAGATCGTGAATTTCAGAGTCAGTTTCTTTGGACATCATTAATTCGGTTTCGGCAAGACTGTTCTCGAAGGCCGCTAGTTCTTTAATTGGTTCCGCCACTGCTTTTAAATCGCTATATTCGCTAGAAACTGTTTTTAATTTTTGAGAATTACCAATAATAGCCGGATTTTGCAAATCGGTCTCCAGTTTTTGGTATTTAGCAAGAATATCGGAAAATTTTTTAAGCATAAGTTATTAGGTACGAATCCGCCACAGGCGGATTGTTAACCGACACGAAATTTCTTCGCCTTCGGCTCGTAAATTTCGGTCGTTAACAAAAAAACAGACTACAAATAGTATAGTCTGTTTTAAATAATTTGGCTACGCGCCAGTTTCGACAACAGCAGTAACAGGCTCGGCTTCGCTAACAGTTTTGGCGGCTTTTTTATCTGCCGCGGCGGCTTTTTTTTCGGCTGCTTTTTTGGCAGTGACAACCGCTTTTTTTACTTTCTTACCTTTACGCACGGCCGCGACCGCGGTTTTTTTGGCGGCGCGCTCGATAAATTTCTCGACGCGGCGAGCGGTATCGACAAATTTTTGTTTGCCAGTATAAAAAGGGTGGCATTGATTGCAGAGTTCAACGCGGATTTCTTTAAGAGTAGAGCCCGTGGTAAAAGTATTGCCGCAGGCGCACGCAACTTTGGTATCAGTATTATATTCGGGGTGAATGTCTGGTTTCATATGATTTGGCGAAATCACGTCGCGCAACGTCCTTTGAAGCGCGACGCACAGGTAAATTATTGAGTAGAGTTTAGCACGAGCGTTAAAAAATGTCAACGCCGCTATTGACAGCTTGGTGTTTTTGCTTTATACTAAGCCTACTTAATTAATCTCTCACCCGCCTTCGTCCCAATAAAATTGGGACTAAGGCGGGCAAGTCCGCTCTATAAAGCTGGTTTGCCCGCCCTATATTTCCTCCCTCATGATCATTCAAGAGGGCTGGGCGGGGAGGCTACCCACGCCATAGCGGGGTTATAAAAGGAAAAATAATGTATGACAAAAATTCCAAGCATTCTGGAAATGCTTAAGGCCGGGGCGCACTTTGGGCACCAACGCAGCCGCTGGCACCCCAAAATGGCTCAATTTATTTTTGGCATCAGAAACGGGGTTCATATTATTGACCTCGAAAAAACTGCCGTGGAGTTAACTAAAGCGCTCGAGTACATCAAAACCTTAGCCAGCCAGGGCAAGGTTATTTTATTTGTGGGCACCAAGCGCCAAGCGCGCCAAGCCGTGCAAAAAACAGCCGAAGCGTGCGGCATGCCCTATGTTACGGAACGCTGGATTGGCGGCCTCTTAACTAATTTTGACGAATTTAAGCGCCGTTTGAAAAAGTTCCGCCAAATTGAGGACATGATCGCGACCGGCGAGATTGAAAAATACACCAAGAAAGAGCAAACCGTAATGAAGAAGCAATTTGAGAAGATGAAAAAATATTTGAGCGGTTTAAAAAATCTCAATGAGTTGCCGGACGCGATGTATGTGACGGATATTCGCGTGGAGAAAACCGCGGTGACCGAAGCGAACAAAGTGAACGTGCCGATGGTCGCGACTTGCGACACTAACGTCAACCCGGAAAAAGTCTTATACCCCATTCCTTGCAATGATGACGCGGTACACGCCATTGAAATGATGACAGCTTTGATCGGGCAAGCGATAACCGAAGGCAAAGAAGAATATGCTATGCGCGCGCCTCTCCCTCCGGCGACGCCGAAGGCAGTTGCTATGCCGACAGATGGCGGAGCGCGACCAACCCTGAAGTCAGCTCCGGCCAGTACTGCTCCCAAGAAAGAACGCCGAGTGATTAAAACTCAAGAGGTGGTGTAGGATTTTTAGCTGTCATTTCGAACCCCGCAGAGCGGGGTGAGAAATCTCTGTCCAAATCGCGAAACGGACAGAGATCCCTCGGTCGCCTCAGGCGACCTCGGGATGACAACAAAAACAATCAGATATCTCAACAACAATTTTAAGTTCGATTTTAACTCTTCAAATATATGCCAATAAGTTCGGGGGACATCATGAAATTGCGCGCCCAGACTGGCGCGGGCATGATGGATTGCAAAAACGCTTTAGAAGAAGCCGGCGGCGACATGGACAAGGCGGGCGAGATCCTGCGCAAGAAGGGGATTGTGAAAGCCGCCAAGCGCGCGGATAAAATCGCGGCCGAAGGGTTGATTGTAATTGCAAAATCACCAGATTTAAAAGCCGCGGTGCTTGTCGAAGTAAATTCGGAAACAGATTTTGTGGGCGCTAGCCCGGATTTTAAAGCTTTGGCCGAAGCCATTGCCGAGGCCGCTTTAGAGAACAAAGCCGAGAGTGTTGAGGCGGCTCTAGGCGCTAAATTAGCTAGCGGTAAAACTGTGAGCGAAGCCATGAGCGAGATGAGTTTAAAAGTAGGAGAGAAGATTGGCGTGCGCCGAGCGGTGTTGGTGACCGCTAGCTCCGGAATAGTGGCTTCGTATATTCACGGCACTAAAATCGGCGTTTTAGTAGAGTTAGAAGGCGGCGCGGCTGATTTTGGAGCCGATGTTGCCATGCACGTCGCGGCGAGCAACCCTAAATATTTAAATCGTGAAGGGGCGGACCAGACTGATATTAACAAAGAAAAAGAAATTTACGCCGAGCAGTTGCGCGCGCAAAAGAAGCCGGAAAATATTATTGAGAATATCGTGAAAGGCAAGATAGATAAATATTTTGGCGAAGTCTGTTTGCTGGAACAGCCGTTTATTAAAGATGAAGAGACCACGGTCGGCAAACTCGCGGAAAAAAACAGCGCCAAAATTATACGTTTTATACGGATGGAACTGGGTGAGGGCATTGAGAAGAAGCAGACGGATTTTGCCGCCGAAGTTAAGGCGCAGTTGAAATAAAGCTCAAGATAAGGCTTAGTTGACAGGTTTAGTAGCTGTGGTAAGGTAATATTTAGAGTGATTTATTAAATTAATTTAATAATTCAAATATATGGGAGAATTTGATAAATTTGGCAATAGAATATTACAAGAGCCAGGCGCAGAGCCGGGGCATGTTTATAGCGTTGATTTAGGGAGGCCAAAGGAGCCAAAATTGCGATTTGATCCGGCTAATGTTAGTATTTATTTATACACTTTTTCTGATATGGTTCTCCGCGGCCGGCGTCTGCTTGATAAAGCGGATATAGAACGATTTATTACAGAAATGAAAGCGAAATACGATGGCGTTGATGAGGAGGCTTTGCGAGCCGAAGTGAAGAGAATGGCGGAGGCGCATGGTAATGAATTGAGCCAAGCCGCTTAAGTAGTAAAACAAACCCCCGCCCCGAGCGAAGTCGAGGGGCGGGGTTTTTTTATTTTTGATTTCTTGGTATACTAATAATGAGTCGCCAGCGCGGATGAAATAATTTTTTAATGTTAAAATGTTAATAAGTTAATTTGTTATGTCAATTAAGATTGCGATAAACGGATTTGGTAGGATCGGCCGGCAGGCCTTTAAGGTGGCTTTGGAACATAAAAAAATTCAGGTGCTCGCGATTAACGATTTAGCCGACCCCAAGACTCTGGCGCATTTATTAAAATACGACACGGCCTATGGCCAGTACCCGCGCGCGGTTTCTTTTGACGAGAAAAATATTATTGTCGCTGGCCAGAAATTCCCGGTATTGAATGAAAAAGATCCGGCGCTATTACCATGGAAGAAATTAAAGATTGATGTGGTCCTAGAGAATACGGGTCGCTTTACTAAGAAAGAAGACGCGGAGAAGCATATTCAAGCGGGCGCGAAAAAAGTTATTATCAGCGCCCCGGCCAAGCCCTCCTCATCGGCGGGCGGGGTGGGCGTCCCGACTTATGTACTCGGCGTCAATGGTAATAAGATTCAAAAAGAAACGGCCAAGATAGTGAATAACGCTTCTTGCACCACTAACTGCATCGCGCCAGTCATGGCCGTGCTCGAGGATGCTTTTGGCATTGAGAAGGCGATGATGACCACGATTCACGCTTATACGGCCGAGCAGAATTTGCAGGACGCGCCGCCGCCCGGCCTTAAGTCCGGTGATTTACGGCGCGCGCGAGCGGCTGGTTTTAACATTGTCCCGACCTCGACAGGCGCGGCCAAGGCGGTCGCCGAAGCGATCCCCAGCCTTAAGGGAATTTTTGACGGCGTGGCTTTTCGGGTGCCAATTTTAACCGGTTCGCTTTCCGATATCACAGTGGTTTTAAAAAAACAAGTTACTAAAGATGAGGTGAACGCGGCGCTTATTAAAGCCGTAACTTTGCCGCGCTTCAAGGGTATATTAAGGGTAACCAGCGAGCCTTTGGTATCGTCCGATTTTATTGGCGACAGCGCTTCCAGCATTGTGGATTTAAGTTTAACCAATGTGGTTGGCGGTAATTTGGTTAAGGTAGTGGCCTGGTATGACAACGAAGCGGGGTACGCGCACCGGCTGGTGGAGCTCGCGGAAATGTGGGGTTAAAGCTATTTTTACTTATCCACAGGCAGGTTTAGCGTTTTTGGTGTATAATATGAAAGTCAAAAATGTGAGAAAAATTGCCAATAAAAAAGAGAATTAATTTTTTGCATATTTATTTTATTAATTATTATTAGTAACTAAAGAAAGTATGAATAATAAGGCAGTAGCAGCGATAGCAGGGGCGCTGATCTTAGTAGCAGTGGTGTTAGTATGGGGGGCGGGAGAAATAAAATCGTTGCATACATTGGCCACAGTGCCAGAAGGCGAATATAGCATGATTTATTTAACGAACGGCGAGACTTATGTTGGGAAAGTAAAACCTAAGGCAAGTTATTTGGAGGTAACAGAGGGAAATTTATTAGCAATTAGTAATGTTGTTAAGGGCGGGAAAGCGTTTCTTGATTATCGCCTGACATCTTTTAACAAAGGAGTGCTCTGGAAAAGCGAACGGTTAGTTATTAATTTTGATAGTGTCGTATTTTACGCGCCGCTCTTAAAGAGCAGTGAAGTAGTGAAAGCCTTGGAAAGGGCGCAGAAAGCAGGAGTGGTAGAAGAGACAGCGACGGAGTAAGCCAGCTTATTAATTTATTAAATATAATAAAATAATTAAAGGGGGTTATAAATCGAAAGTAGTTTTAAAAAATCAAAAACATTATTATCCCTACATGTAAGTGCAATTTTATTAGGTCGATAAAATTGTATAATAAAGGTAAGGTCAATAATAAATAAATTTAATAATCATTTAATCTTAATTCATAAAAAACTATGAAGACAAACTTCTTCAAAGTCTACACCAAATCCGCAGGAATACTTGCGACTTTGGGGGCACTAGCTTTGAGCGCCGGCTCGGCTATGGCTGTGTCATCAATTGGTACTGACATTACCACTGGCGGCATCATCACTGCCACGGGCGCTGGCCGCTTTGGCACAGGTTCGAATGTAACCGGCACTTTAGCAGTCACGGGCGTCTCCACCTTAACCGGTGAAGTCAACGCCGGGGCCGCTATCACTGCCACGGGCGCGGGTCGCTTTGGCACCGGTTCGAATGTTACCGGCACTTTAGCAGTTACGGGCGCGGCTACCTTGGATAGCGCTGTCATTACCAACAATGATACAGTGGGCGGCATCTTGAGCGTCACGGGCGCTGGTCGCTTTGGCACAGCCTCAAATGTAACCGGCACTTTAGCAGTTACTGGCGCGGCTACTTTGGATAGCGCCATTGTCACCAACAATACGGGAATCGGTGGCATCTTGAGCGTCACAGGCGCTGGTCGCTTTGGCACAGCCTCAAATGTTACCGGCACTTTAGCAGTTACTGGCGCGGCTACTTTGGATAGCGCTGTCATTACCAACAACGATACAGTTGGCGGCGTTTTGAGCGTCACGGGAGCTGGCCGCTTTGGCACAGCCTCAAATGTAACCGGTACCCTAACAGTCACGGGCGTCTCCACCTTAACCGGTGAAGTCAATGCCGGAGCCGCTATCACTGCCACGGGCGCGGGCCGCTTTGGCACAGGTACAAATGTAACCGGTACTTTAGCAGTTACGGGCAATACCACCTTGGTAACCACTACCTATAGTGGTGGCGGGTGGACCGGTGCGGCCATTAGTGCGGTTTTATCTGGCACGGCTTCCCTCTCTTTCACTGAAACGATTACTGATATCTGCCAAACTCTCACCATAGCTGTTACCGGAGCGCGCGATGGCGATGTGGTGGCGTTAGGTGTGCCGACGGCGGCGGCGGCGACTGTTTCCACCACCTTCTTCGGTTGGGTATCGGCAAATGACACTGTGTCCGTCAAACGTTGTAACGTAGCGGCCACCACCGCGCCGGGCGCTGTAACAGTCCGGGCGGTTGTCTGGAAGTTCGATTAATTTAATTTAGCAATGAGAGTGTGCCTTTCTTGAGTTAACTTGGTTTGGTGGGGAGTTTTAAAAGACTCCCCGCTTCACCAAAGGATTCAAAAAGACAGCCAGTCCTCTAAAAAGGTCGGGCACGAGGCATGGCGCACCTCACTAACCCTACTTAAAATATAGAGATAAACTATGAATAAGAAATTACTTGGACTTCTTGGAACAATAGGGGCGTTGGTGTTTCCGGTGCTGGTCTTGGCCGCTTTTAACACGGTCACCTTTATTCAAAATACTGACATACCGCTTAGTGATGGGAACGGCAGTATAATCTTGATCGTGACGAGCACCTCTAACATAGCCAGCACGACCATTGGCACCGGCTCATTGGATATAGGCCTGGAAAGCGGTTCGGAGATTACTCTGATGACCGCCAGCAAAAGAGTGCTGTTGGTTAGTCCCGCGATCGCGACTTTTACTTGTGGAGCAACGACCTCTACTGTAACTCTTACATCGGCTTCAACTCAAAATGTTACCATAACATTGGGAGACTACTGTATACGCAGTTTTTCCGCCACTTCATTTTTTCAAGCGGCGGTTCCAACGATACCACTCTCTTGGAGCGGATCGTCGAGTGTATACTATGTCACCACTACTTTAGCTAGCACCGGCGCGACTGTAAGTTCGGCGACAACTTCGGCGCAAACTTATAATGTGACCGCGGGCTTAAATTGTGGCTTTACGTATGTCGTGTATGTACATGGTCAAACTGGTGCTTTAAGTTCCAATTTAGTTTCGGCGAGTGTGCAAACTTACCTTTGCCCGGGTCAGTCAGTGTTGCCCCAGGCGTCTTCTGGCGGTGGCGGCGCGTCACCGGCTTTGGCCACACCGACTCCGGTAACCACCACGACTGTTCCGGTTCCAACTACCACCACTACTTTAACTCCCACTTCTCCAATACCACCTGCTCCATTGGCTACTCCAGCGGTAACTACTCCGTTTGGCACGAAGCCCGCGTCTTGCCCGGCAATTTTGCCTGGCGACATGATAAAGGTGGTAGGGAAAGCGCCAATCTATGTTGTGAACAAGGCCTTCCAGACGCTTTACTTCCCCAGCGGCAATGAGTTTAAGAGCTGGAATATGGACGACAAGTATGGCGGTTACACCAGTATCTCGCAAACTTGTTTTGATGACCTAAAATTACCAGTGATGTTCCCGCTGGCGGTAAACTTCCGCCCGGGTAGTTTTGTGGTAAAGAAGGCCACTTCACCGCAGTTGTATGTTGTCTTACCAGGCAATTCCTTGGCGAAGATAACAGCGAGCGCGGCCAGGGCTTTATATGGAGCGACTTATCGGCCCGTGGTAGTTTCGAGTCTATTCTGGCCTAGCTATGTCAAGAGTGGCGCTGATATTACGGCCAGCAAACCACACGAAGGCATGTTGGTCAGTAATGGCGGGAAAAAATGGTATGTGGACGCCGGGCTAGTACTGCGCGAGGTCACAACTTCTGGCATGTCAGCTAACCGCTTCAAGCAAGCCTTTGTGCACCCAGCGACTGACGCGATGATTTCCGGCTTTACTAAGGGTGGCGTGATAACAGCCTTAGAAGCCAAATTTGCTAGTCGTATTTCGGATTAGCATCTTCGGATTAGTATCTTAAGCATCGTAGTTAATAGCAAACACCCGCCTCATCGGCGGGTGTTTTGTTTGCGTAATTTATGGTTTTTTGCTAAAATTAAGGCACTTAAGTGTAAATAATATTTATGCGTGATTTAGTTTTGGAAACGACAAAAAAAGTGGGGCAAGAGGTGGTTTTAAAGGGTTGGGTGAACGCACGGCGCAATATGGGAAAAATTGTGTTTTTGGATTTGCGCGATCGCTCTGGCATTGTGCAAGTCGTTGGCGTGCCGGCGGAATTGAGCGCCGAGAGCCAAGAGAGATTAAAAGAAATTCGGCCCGAGTGGGTAGTTGAAATCAGAGGAGTAGTAAATGAGCGCGGGGAGAAGCAAAAAAATCCGGCCATGCCCACGGGTTTGGTGGAAGTTTTGGCTAAAGAGTTAATTGTGTTAAATACGGCCGAAACGCCGCCGTTTGAGATTGATAAAGACACGAGTGGCATTTCCGAGGAACTGCGCTTGAAATATCGCTATTTGGATTTGAGAAGTGACAGAATGATTAAAAATTTGGACAGGCGGCATTTGGTAGTGAAATTTATCCGGGATTATTTGTCGGCGCGCGGTTTTATTGAGGTGGAAACGCCCTTGTTAACCAAAGGCACTCCCGAAGGCGCGCGAGAATTTATCGTGCCCTCGCGCTTGCACGCTGGCAAATTTTATGTTTTGCCCCAGTCGCCCCAGCAGTTTAAGCAGTTGTTGATGGTAGCGGGAGTAGAAAAATATTTTCAAATCGCGCGAGCGCTCCGCGATGAGGACCAGCGAGGCGACCGCCAACCCGAACACACTCAACTAGACATTGAAATGAGTTTTGTGACGCAAGATGATGTTTTAAATTTGGTAGAAGATTTATTCACGGCTTTAGTGAAAGAAAAATTTCCCAATAAAATTCTGTCGTTAGCTTCGTTCCCGCGCATTTCTTACGATGAGTGCCTTAAAAAATATGGCACCGATAAGCCCGATCTCCGCGCCGACAAAAATAACCCACACGAGCTAGCCTTCGCCTGGATCGTTGATTTCCCCATGTTTGAAAAAGATGAGAACGGGAATATTCAGGCTATGCACCACCCGTTTTGCGCTCCCCAAGAGCCCGAATTATTGGATTCTGACCCGCTTAAAATGCACGCGGCGCAATATGATTTGGTATTGAATGGTTATGAGCTGGCTTCGGGCAGTATCCGCATTCATAATAGCGAATTGCAATCCAAAATATTCAAAATTATGGGGCTATCCGCAGAGGAAGCGCAAAATAAATTTGGCCATATGCTGGAAGCGTTTACATACGGCGCTCCGCCGCACGGCGGTATTGCTCCCGGCATTGACCGTTTGGTAATGCTTTTAGCCGGAGAGCCAAATATTCGCGAAGTGATTGCCTTTCCTAAAACCGGGGATGCCAGAGATTTGATGATGAGCGCGCCCTCGGATTTGCCCGAACAGGCGCTTAAAGACGCGCATATTAAGATTGTGAAATAAATTTAGTAATGGCGTTGAGTAGGGACAGGGCAATGCCCTGTCCCTACCAGAGATGTTAATAAAATAACAAAATGCCGATAGATTTAAAACTGGAAAAATTTGCCGGGCCGCTGGATTTGCTCCTGCAGTTGATTGGCGAGGACAAATTGAATATAACGGACGTGGCGCTAGCGAAAGTAACCGAGCAATATCTGGCTTATTTAAATACGCTTGAGCACGAGCGCCCGGACGAACTGGCGGATTTTTTGGTGGTGGCCACGCGCCTGGTGTTTATGAAGTCGCGGGAATTATTGCCCGTGTTAACGCCGGATGAAGATGAGGGGATTTCTTTGGCCGAACAGCTGAAAATGTACCAAAAATTTGTAGTGGCGAGCAAAGTAGTCTTGGCGCTGTGGGAGCGAAAGCTCTTGGCCTATGGCCGGGCAGAGCCGCTATTAAGACCAGCCGCTTTTGTGCTCCCGGCTAACGCGCGAGCGCAAAATTTACGCGTTGCCATAGGCGAACTGCTTAAGCGGCTGAAGCCAGTGGCGCCCTTGCCCGAGGTGTCGATTGACAAAAGCATAACTTTGCGCGAGCGGATTCAGAAGATATTTGATTTTTTACGGCAATGGAAGAAAATTAGTTTCCGCGAATTATTTAAAGGGGCGAAAAATAAAACTGAAATAATCGTGGGTTTTTTGGCATTACTCGAGTTAATGAAACAAGATAAAATTGCCATTTCGCAACCGCAGGCATTTAGTGATATGGAAATTAAACACGTGTAAATAGGAAACTAGATTCCCGCTGGCGCGGGAATGACAGAATAATATTTTTTGGTTAATAAAAATATGAATGAATTGGTTAGAAAAATTGAAACGATATTATTTGTGGCGGGGAAGCCGGTGAGTGTTAAAAAATTGGCCAAAGTTTTAGTGGTCACGGAAGCGGCGATTAGCGCGGCGCTCTTGGAGTTAACAAATAAATATCCCGCCGGGGCGGGGGTGGTGCTATTCAACAGCGGCGATGAGTGGCAGTTAGTTTCTAACCCTGAAGAACGGGAATTAGCGGAACAATTTATTAAAGCCGAGGCGAGCGGCGACTTAACCAGGCCGCAGCTCGAAGCTTTAACCGTAGTGGCGTACTCGGGACCTATTACCAAGCCAGAGTTAGAAGCGATTCGCGGAGTAAACTGCAGCCTGATTTTGCATAATTTACTGATACGAGGCTTGGTAGAGGAGCGCGAAGACAGCCTGGAGCTTTTGCCCACTTATGAAGTCACCATGGAATATTTGCGGCATTTGGGGGTAGAGAGAGTTACGGAATTGCCGGATTACGCTACTCTGCACGCGCATGATTACATAACTAAAGCTTTGGCAGCGGAGCCATCTGCCAGCGTAGTAACATAATAAGTAATGTGAAAAAATCTTGGTTTGATTTTTTATCTTCGTTTGGTGTGATGATGCTTGGCATCGGGCTTTTGTTTGGAGCGTCGGTTTACTTTGGGCCAGCGGCGGCGGGCCACCCCCGCCAACTGCCTGTTTCCGCGCCGCGCGCGCTTAATATAAGCCGGGTAGAGGGAGGGGACAGCGTGGGGTTAGAACTGCCGGCTTCAAAACCGCGCGTGCCAATTAAAAAAGATAGCAGTATTTTTTTGGGTTCATTAACAGCCGCCTCGGCTTTGGTGGTGGACGATGAAACTAACACGGTACTGTTTGAAAAAAATAGCAATCGCCCGCGCGCTTTGGCCAGCCTCACCAAGCTGATGACCGCTCTAATATTAAATTCTTTGCCAATCAATTGGCAAGCCACCACCACCGTAACTTCGGATGATGTTGACTCGAGCAGTCATCATTTAACAGCAGGCGATGTTTTAACGCTCGATGACCTGTGGCACGCGGCGTTAATCGGGTCTTCGAATAGCGCCGTCGAAGCCTTGGTCCGAGAGAGCGGAGTTTCGAACGCCAATTTTGTGGATCGCATGAATGCCCGCGCCCGCGAGTTGCGCCTGCCGAGCCTAGCGTTTACCGAGCCGACGGGGTTAAGCGGGGGCGATGTGGGGTCCGCGTGGGACGCGGCTCGTCTTCTTAAAGAAGCTTTAAAAATTCCGCGGATTGAACGCGCGCTCATGATCAGCGAGTATTATATCAGGCCGGCGGGCGCCGTTAAAGCGCGCCGCATTTGGAGCACGGATTGGCTGTTAAACAATTGGATAGAGAGCGAATTTGGGCCAGACCAAATTGCCGGTAAAACCGGATTTATCGCGGAATCCGGGTATAATTTTGCCGCGCGCTTTACGGGCCGAGCGGGCAAAAGTGTGCGCGTGGTAATACTGGGGGCGGATACCAATGAAGCGCGCTTTAGCGCCGCGCGCGATTTGGCGAGTTGGGCGTTAAAGGAATATGTTTGGCCAAGCGACCCAAGTTATTCCGCGATTGTAGAATAATTTAGCACTAATCGTATGAAAATAAATTCAATTCGTGACGTCAAAAATTTAGCGGGCAAACGCGTGTTAGTCCGCGTGGATTTTAACGTGCCGATCAAAAATGGCCAGGTACTCGACGACTATAAAATGCGAAAAAATCTGCCCACGATTAAGTATTTGATAGACAAGAAGGCAAAACTTATTCTCATGAGCCATTTAGGCATGTTGAGCCCGACTGATCCGCCGCAAAGCTTGCGGCCGGTTGCCAAGCATCTGGAGAAATTGTTAAAACAGCCGGTAAAATTTGTTCCCTTCAAATTAGGGACAAATCCGGAATTAAAATTGATTGATTTAAAAAATGGGGAGGTGGCGGTTTTAGAGAATGTACGCTACGCACCGGACGAAAAAACAAACACGGGAATTTTTGCCAAAGAACTGGCTAAACAGGCGGATTATTATGTCTTGGACGGGTTTGCCTCGGCACACCGCAATTCTACTTCAGTGGCAGGCGTTGCCAAATATTTGCCAGCCTTCGGAGGTTTGCTTATCACAGAAGAAATTGCCGGTCTTTCTAAAGTCATGGAAAAACCTAACCAACCACTCGTAGTACTCATCGGCGGGGCTAAAGCCGAAACCAAGATTTCGGTGGTAAAAAATTTACTTCCGAAAGCCGACTATATTTTAGTGAGCGGCGGATTTTTCAATACATATTTGTGGGCTAAGGGTTTTAAAGTTGGCGGGTCGCTTATTCAAAAAGAGTTCAAAACCGAAATTTTAAAATATGCCCAATCAAAAAAATTGATTTTGCCGGTTGACCTGGTCGTGGGCCGGGCGGACGGTAGCGCGGCTCGAGTCGTCCCAATTAACGCGGATTTCAAAATTACTGATTCCAAGCTCGCTATTTACGACATTGGCCCGGCCACGGTGCAACTATTCGCGGAATACATTAAACAGGCCGCCACCCTTATTTGGAATGGCGCGATGGGGCGGTTTGAGGTGCACCCTTACGAGTACGGCACGTTTAGCCTGGCGCGTTTGTTTGCCGCCCGATCCAAGGGCAAGGCGTTTGGCGTTTGCGGCGGCGGGGAAACAGTGCAAGTGGTGGAAAAATTGAAAGTGGCTGACCAAATTGACCTGGTTTCGACCGGCGGCGGGGCGATGCTAGAGTTTTTGGGCGGTAAAAAACTTCCCGGTTTCTTGGCCTTGAGTAAAAAAGCGAAATAGTGGTATAATATAGTTGTTATTTATTAATGAACGCCGGTAGCGTTTAATAGGAGGGAAATATGGCCACTAAAAAAAATATGGACAATAATTTTGCTATGCCGGAAAAAGGCGGCGACACGGAAAGCTCCCACTCGCCCGAGTGTTGTGGGGAAAAAAATGTCTGGCATTTAGAGTTTGGCAGGCAAATTTTGTGGACGCTGTTTGGCATTCTTTTGGTTTACGTTGTTTTTTATGTGGGAGTCTTGACGCGCAATACTATAAAAAAATACGATTATATCGGCCTCTCCGACCAAATGGAGCGGACCATTGTGGTTAGTGGTTACGGCAAAGTAAACAGCAGTAATGACATCGCTGTTACTAACCTTGGCTATTCTAACATTGATAGCGACGTGGCCAAAGCGCAATTGGCTAATAAGAAAGTAATGGATCAAGTGCTGGCGGCTCTCAAAAAATTAGGGATTGAAGAAAAGGATTTGCAAAGCAGTTACTCAATTTATCCGGAATACAACTACACCCCAGAGAAGGGGCAGGAGTTGCGCAGTTACCGAGTTAACAACGAAGTGTTAGTAAAAATTCGCAATTTGGCCAATATTCCCGCGGTGCTTAATTTGGCCGGCAAGTATGGCGCTAATCAAGTCGGCGGTTTGTCTTTTACCATCGATGACCCCAATAATTTGAAAGCGCTGGCGCGAGCCAAAGCGGTTAAAGACGCGCAAGAAAAAGCGGTGGCGCTAGCCAATCAACTGGGTGTCCGGCTCGTGGCCGTAGTTTCTTACAATGAATATGACGCCGGGCCGATTTACCCGATGCCTTATGCCGCTATGATGAAAAGCGATATGGGCGGGGGCGGGCCCGAAGTCGCTCCGGCCCAAGTGGCGGCTGGCAGCCAAGATGTGGCCATGAACGTGAATATTGTTTATAGAATTATTTCTCGGTAAAAATAATGTTAAAAGACCCCAGAATCTGGGGTCTTTTTTGTTTAAATAAATTGTGGTATAATTTAATAAAGTTAGATGGGTATAGGATTCATTTTTGACGCGTAATATTATGAAAATTCAGTCTATAGAAGCCCGGGAGATTTTGGATTCGCGCGGCAACCCTACCGTGGAAGCCAAGGTGGTTTTGAACGGTGGTAGCGAAGGGAAGGCGGCCGTGCCTTCGGGGGCCTCGACCGGCGAGCACGAGGACTTAGAATTGCGCGATGGCGGCAAGCGCTATGGCGGTAAAGGCGTTTTAAAGGCTGTAAAAAATGTTAATACCACGATTGCTAAGTATTTTAGCAACCGCACAGTTTTAAGCATCCAGGAGCTCGACAAACTGCTCGATAAATTAGATGGCACGGATAATAAGTCTAACTTAGGCGCGAACGCGACTTTGGCAGTGTCTTTGGCCGCGACTCGGGCGTTCGCGAGCGAAGCTAAATTGCCGCTTTATCGTTATATTAGGCAGGCTTTTCAGATTCCGTTTAAGGATTATCGTTTGCCAGTGCCAATGATTAATATTCTTAATGGCGGCCGGCACGCGGACAATGGGCTCACGGTGCAGGAGTTTTTAATAATGCCGCGCCATAAGGAAATGCGCGAACGCGTCAGAATGGGTTCGCAAATTTTTCATTCGCTGGCCAATATTTTGAGCCAAAAAGGTTTTTCTACGGCGGTCGGCGATGAGGGCGGCTTTGCCCCCGAACTCGCTAATAATGAACGCGGGCTGCAACTGATTATGGAAGCGATTCGGGCGGCGGGCTTTGAACCGGGCAAGCATGTGTGGTTGGGGCTAGACGTGGCGGCTTCGGAATTTTATCGCCACGGTAATTATTATTTTTTGGGTAAAAAACAAGGCTGGCGGCCAGAAAAAATGATCCAACTGTTAACGGCTTGGGTTAAGAAATATCCTTTGCTTTCGATAGAAGATGGTTTAGCCGAGGATGACTGGAAAAATTGGCAAACGCTCACGCGCGAACTCGGTAAGAAAGTTTTGCTGGTGGGAGATGATTTGTTTGTTACTAACGTCGATCGTTTAAATCGCGGCATTAAAGAGCGCGTGGCCAACGCGATTTTAATTAAAGTCAATCAAATCGGGACCCTCACCGACACAGTCGAAGCAGTTAGGCTGGCGCAAACGAGCGGGTATCAAATAGCAGTTTCGCACCGGAGCGGTGAAACCGCGGATACGTTTATCGCGGATTTAGCGGTGGCCGTGAACGCGGAATTTATTAAAACCGGTTCCATGTCGCGTTCGGAGCGGGTGGAGAAATATAATCGTTTGATGGAAATAGAAGCGGAGTTGAATGGGTAAGTAGCCAGATTCGAGCGGGGGGAAGTTTGTTGTATTTATGAACAAAAATAGGAAAAATATTAAACCAGCGGCGGTGGTGCTGATAATTTTAGACGGTTGGGGCGCGCGTGATTCGAAGGCCAAAGGCAACCCAATAACGCCGAAAAACGCTCCTAATTATTTTAGTTGGCTAAAAAAATATCCCCATACTACGCTCCAGGCGAGCGGGGAGGAGGTGGGTTTGTTTAAAGGCCAAGAGGGCAACTCGGAAGCCGGGCATTTGAATTTGGGCGCGGGGAGAGTGGTTAAGCAGGACGCGCGTTATGTAACGGACGCGATTACCGACGGAACGTTTTTTAAAAACAACGCTTTTCATGAGGCGTTTCATCATGTCAAAAAATACAGAACCGCCGTGCATGTAATGGGGTTACTCTCTAACCACAACAGCGCGCACTCATGCCCCGAGCATTTGTACGCGCTTTTGGATTTGTTTAAGCGCGAGGGGCTAAAGAAAATTTACCTGCATTTATTTACGGACGGCCGCGACTCGGGCCAGCATGATGCCCCTACGCATTTAAAAAAATTACGGGAACATTTTCGCGGAAATGAGAGCATCGCGAGCTTAATGGGCCGGCTTTACGGCATGGATCGCAATAAAAATTGGGATCGCACCAAAGCCGCCTATGAAGCTTTGGTTTTAGGGAAGGGACTAAAGGCCAAGTCAACGGAAGAAGCGATTTCGCTCGCCTATAACTCGGGGGACAGTGACGAGTTTATTAGGCCGACTATTATGGTTGATAAAAATAACAAACCGGTCGCGACGATTAAAGATAACGACGCGATTTTCTTTTTTAATTTGCGCAGTGACCGGGCGCGGCAATTTACTAAAGCCTTTGTGCAGCCAACGTTTGAACACGAAAATGGCGGCACGTTTAAGCGTCAGAAATTTCCTAAAAATACTCGTTTTGTGGCGATGACGGATTTTGGGCCGGATTTGCCAAGAGTGTTAACAGCCTTCCCCAGCCGCGATGTCGTGAATAGCCTGCCCTTTATGCTGGATGGACGAGAACAGCTTTATGTGGCGGAGTCGGAAAAATTCGCGCATATCACTTATTTTTTCAACGGCGGCTACGCGGATCATGGCCGGACAATTCGCTGGGTTAAAGTGGCCTCGAACCGAGTAAAAGATTTTAACGTGGATCCGGCGATGAAGTCAGCGGAATTGGCGCATTATATGGTTAAAGCCATCGCGAGCGGCCAGTATGAGTTTATGGCTGTAAATTTTGCTAACGCGGATATGCTGGGGCACACGGGTAACATCTCGGCCGCCGCTCTTGGTATTAACGCTCTCGATAAGGCAATCGGCGAGGTGGTTACAGCCGCGCTTAAGAAAAATAATGTCGTCTGCATTACCGCGGATCACGGCAATGCCGAAGAAATGATTAATCTTAAAACTGGCGAGTTTGATTCGGAGCACTCCGTAGCGGCGGCGCCATTTTTGCTGATTGCTAACAGGCATCAATATGATTTGATAGGTATGAATAAAAGGGAACGGCTCCGGAGCGGCGGCCGTTTGGCTGATGTGGCGCCGACGATTCTTAAAATTTTTGGCATTAAACCGCCCAAAGAAATGACCGGGAAATCTTTATTCTAAATATGGCTTATCAGTATAAACCAGTGACATTAATTATTTCAGATGGGTGGGGAGTGGCGCCGGACAGCGAGGGTAACGCCATCACTCGGGCCAAACTGCCTAACTTTAATTATTATAAAAATAATTATCCGGCCATGACCATCCACGCCTCGGGGAACGAGGTCGGCCTTTTATTTGGCGAGATTGGGAACTCGGAGGTGGGGCACCTTAATATTGGCGCCGGGAGAGTTTACTACCAATCTTGCCCGCGCCTTAATCAGGCTATTCAGGACAATTCTTTTTTTGAGAATAAAGCATTTTTAAACGCTATCGAGCACGTGAAAAAAAATGACAGCCAGCTTCATCTTATTGGGATGCTATCAAACGGCAATGTCCACTCCAGTAATGAGCATATTTTTGCTTTACTCGATTTATGCCGGCGGCAGGGCCTGGGGAAGCAGGTGTTTGTGCATGTGATTTTGGACGGCCGTGATGGTAGCTATAACGCCGGCCAAGGCTTTGTGGCCGCGCTAGAAGCCAAGATGGCAGAATTTAAAGTGGGGAGCATAGCGAGCATATCGGGTCGTTTTTACGCGCTGGATCGCGATAATCGTTGGGAGAGGGTGGAGGCGGCCTTCCGAGCCATGGCCGAAGGAAAGGCCGCGACCACCGCTACCGAGCCGAGCGCCGCGATCGCGGCCGCTTATGCCCTTAAAAATTATGATGAGGAATTTGTGCCGACCGTGATTATTAAAAACGGGCAGCCTGTAGCCACGGTGGCAGAGGGGGACAGCGCGATTTTTTTTAACTTTCGTCCGGACCGAGCGCGAGAATTGACCAAAGCTTTTGTCTTGCCCGGTTTTAACAAATTTCCTCGCGCTTATATTAAAGATTTATATTTTGTTACCATGATGGAATACGAAAAGGATTTGCCGGCGCTGGTGGCCTTTGAATCTATCGTAGTGAAAAATTCACTCGCCGAGGTGGTGAGCGCCGCGGGGCTTAAGCAATTTCATGCGGCGGAAACCGAGAAATACGCGCACGTTACGTTTTTTCTCAATGGCACGGTGGAGTCGGCTTGGCCGGGCGAAGATAGAGTTTTAATCCCTTCGCCGCACGTGGCGAGTTACGCGGAAGCGCCCGAGATGTCCGCGCGCGAAGTCGCCAAAGCGGCGACCAAGGCCATTGATAGCGGCGTCTATAATTTAGTGGTCATTAATTTCGCGAACGCTGATATGGTGAGCCACACCGGGGATTTGGCCGCCACTATTAAAGCCTGCGAGGCAGTTGACCAGTGCTTGCGCGATGTCATTGACCACACGCTAGCCCAAGGGGGCGCGGCTGTGATTACCGCTGATCATGGCAACGCGGAAGAGATTATAAATTTACAAACCGGGGAAATAGATAAAGAGCATTCTACCAACGCGGTGCCCTTTATTATTGTTAGTAAAGAATTCCAGGGTATGGCGGGCCCGAACGGCGACGCCCCAGAAGGTGATTTGAGTCTACTCCCGCCCGCTGGTGTTTTGGCCGATGTGGCGCCAACAGTTTTAGCTTTGATGGGTTGTAATAAGCCTTCAGAAATGACCGGCACGCCATTAATTTAAAAGTTAAGTAACAAGTGTTTGTTCTCTAAAAATAAATTTAGGGGGTATTTTTTTTACTTATCCACAGGCTTGATTTGACAGGTATACTTTTAAAGTGTACTTTTTATGTATACATTAATCTATGTTGCGTATCTACAAAACCAAGGGGTGTATGGAAAGGTCGCTTGGTTTAATCGGGCGCAAACAGCTAAAGCCAGGCGAGGCGCTTTATTTCGCGCGCGTTAAGCGAATTCATACTTGGTTTATGAAGTACTCGATTGACGCGGTATTTACCGGTCTTGATGAGCGCGTTTTAAGCGTGCAAACTCTGTTCCCTTGGAAAATTTCGAGTCGCGTGCCGCGCGCCTTTCACTGCTATGAATTGTTAGCAGGAGAAGCCGTGCGATTAGGAATTGTATCAGGGCAACGGCTTTGGTTAGACAGCGAGTTATATGTTGCAAACTTGGCTTAAAGACGAATCAGGGCAGACTTTGTCCGAGTATGGCCTACTAGTCGCGGTTATTGCCGTGGCTATTGTCGGCGCGGTGGTAGTGTTTCGAGACAAAATTCAGGGTGTGTTTACCACCGCCGGAGACGCTTTAAGCAAATAGTAACTACCCCCCAATTTATTTTTGGGGGGAGACTATTATTTGTTTACAACGCCGCGCTTCAATGGTCGTTCGCGACATCGCGAGAGACGTTGCACGGCACGATTTCGTTAAATCGTATGCACATGAATAAGTGGCTAAAAAATAATTCTGGGCAAGCGCTGGCGGAAACAGCGCTTATTTTGCCGATTCTAATTTTTATATTGATGGGAATTTTTGTGGTCGGTTATTGGTTATACGCGCGCCAAGTAGTGATCGCGGCGGCGCGAGAGGGGGCGAGGATCGGTTCGCAAAGCGGAGACTGGGCCACGCTCGATGAGGCGGCGCGCATGGTTTTAAAAACTCTTGATGGGCGCCCGGAAAGTGAACGCATTAATATTACAGCTGTCACGGAACCGGACAATATTAGAGGCAGTACCCTGATTGTTGAGGTGAGTTATAAAATTCCGTTTAGCTTTAATTTTTTTAAAAATGCTTATGCGGAAAAAAATGAACCTTACTTGTTTGGAGAAGTTAGGGAGCAAGCGGTGGCGCGGTTGGAAACAGATTTTGCGGATTGATAATGAGGCCGGAGCGAGCCTGGTATTCGTGGTAATGTTCATGCCTATTTTGCTTTTGTTTATGGCGATGATTATAGATTTAGGAGGACTTTTGGTGCAACAAGAACAGGTTACTAATCTGGCGGATTTAGCGGCCGCGGCCGGCGGCCGGGTAGCCGCCGAGGCAATTGCTTACGCGGCTGGTTTGCGGCACCCGAACCCGACCGAAGCAGAAAAGGCCGAGGCCGTTAAGTTTATTTCGCCTCAAGATAGAGAGGAGATTCAAAACGGCACTTACCAGCTGGCGGGAGTGGCTATAAAAGAGGTGGTGAGTTCAGAAATTACTAAGTACGCGCTCTTGAACGCGCCCTTGCCGATAAATTTTTCTAGTGATAATGATTTGATAATTAATTATATGCCAGATTTTAATGATTGTTTAAACGAATTTGATAAAACAGCGGAAATAGAGGCGGGGGCCAAGGCAAAATTTACTTTTTTATTTGGCGGTTTATTAAAAATTTTTGGGCTGGAACAAGAAAAGATGGTGGCCGCCACGGGGACGTATCAATTACAAATTTGTCCATAGAGTTGCGCTTTATGAAAAAAAATACTCAATTAATAGTAGCTGGGGTTTTGGCAGTGGTGGCTGGCGCTCTGGCGTATGGGTGGCTGACAGCGCTTGCCAGGGGGCAAGAGTTAGTCTTGGTGGTAGCGTTGGCTCACGATGTGGAGAAGCCGGCGATGCTTGGGGAGAGTGATTTTATTTTTATAAAAGTGCCCCGAGCCAGTTTGCCAAACGGCGTTTTATTTAATAAAAACCAGGCGATCGGCAAAACCTTAAGCCACTCGGCGCCAGAGAAGTATATTTTAAACAGCCGAGATTTTGCTAATCGCCGAGATAGTAGTTCGGAATCCATGCTCGTGCCGCCAGGATTTGTCGGCATGGTTATTCCGGCCAATTGGCTCGCCGCGCCTTTGCCTAAAATTAAACCGCACGATTTAGTGTCGGTTTTCGCGGCGGTTCCAATTACTAAACAAGGCGGCGGGGTGTCTCTCCAAGTAGTGTCCGCGGCCGAAGTTTTAGCGGTGCGTAGCGATAAGGATTTAGGGCCGCAAGGAGTGTATTTAGCCTTGCCGAGCCCGGTCGCGGAGCGGTTGCTCCAGCTAAAGGCGGCGCAACTACTTCTCCTCATAGTAGCGGAATCCGGTTTAACTAATGTTACCGCCAGCCAGATGGCATCAACTTCAGTTGGGTATGGAACATAATAGAGAACAATTACACCAGGCGCTGGTGGCCAGTTTTGAGAAGAGTGGTTTGAATTTGTCAGCGCTAAGCCCTAGCGAATTGGCAGAGAAAATTAACAGCTTTCTCGAATCAATAGACGAAAGCGCCGCGGATAAACACGCCGCGCCGCTTTTTTGGCTGGTTACCGGCTTTGGGCCGCTCGAGCCTTTGCTTCAAGACGATACGATTACCGAGATTTTAGTAAATGGGCCCGAGCAAATTTATATTGAAAGAAATGGCCGGTTAGAAAAATCGGACCGGGTTTTTTCTTCACTCTCGGAGTTAAAAAATATTATCGGGCGCATGGCTAGCTTGGCCGGAAGGCGGATTGATACGGCCCAGCCCTATGTGGACGCGCGCCTCGCGGATGGCTCGCGCATCAACGCCATTATTCCGCCGCTGTCTCGACCGTGGCCAATTTTGACGATCCGAAAATTCGCGCGGCAAATGTTTACGCTTTTAGATTTAGTAAAAATGCAAACGATGAGCAACCAGATGGCCGAATTTTTAAAGAGCGCCGTATTAGCGCGGCAAAATATTTTGATTTCCGGCAGTACCGGCGCGGGCAAAACCAGTTTACTGAACGCGCTCGCTGCCGCGGTACCCGCCAGCGAGCGCTTAATTGTGATAGAAGATACCGCCGAGATTAAGCTTAATCATCCGCATCTCGTAACTCTAGAAGCGCGCCAGAGTAATATGGAGGGCAAGGGCGAAGTTAGCATTCGGGCGCTCTTGCGCAATGCTTTGCGTATGCGGCCGGACCGCGTAATTATTGGCGAAGTTCGAGGCGGGGAGGCTCTCGATATGCTCCAGGCTATGAATACGGGCCATCAGGGCGCGGTTACCACCATTCACGCTAACGCTCCACACGAGGCGCTCTTGCGCCTTGAGACCATGGCCATGATGACTGATATTGAGATGCCGCTCCTCGCTATTCGAGAGCAAATTAATATGGCGATCCGCTATATTCTGCAGATCGAGCGCCTGCCAAGCGGAGAGCGCAAAATGGTGGCGCTAAGCGAGCTGATCAAGCGCCCGCGCGAGGCGGAATATTTGGTTAAGCCGCTATTTATTTATGATAAAACGCGTCAAGAATTTAAAACCGCCTAAATAATACTTTAGTTAGTTACCAGGGATTTATGAAATGGCTTGTGACGTTGGCGTTTATGGGGTTAAGTTTTATTTTTGTTTATAATTTATTTTATATATTCAGGAAAATATCGAATTTAAATATATTTGTTTATCACCAGTTTTGGCCGTCCTTAAGCGGGCGCCGCCTTTCATGGTGGGAGCGGACGTTGCTTGTCGCCGGCATGAAAAAAATAATGCGTTTTGAAGCGGCTGTGATTTTTGGTTTTGTGATTGTGGGAATATTGTTGTTGACAAAGCAATTTGTCTTGGTCGCGGCCGCGCTGGCAGGCGCGATTATACTAATGGGATTTATAATTAACCGCGGGCGCGCCAGGAAAAAGCTCTTGATAAAAGAAATTCCCGAGGCGCTCGGCACGCTTTCCGATACCATGAAATCCGGTCTGACTTTTATTCAGGCTGTTGAGCTTTTAAGCGCGGAATTGCCGGAACCGATGAGAAGCTTGTTTAAGGCGCTGCAACGCGGCAATGAATACCAACTGCCTCTTGGTACTGCCCTGCTCTCCACGGCGGGGCAGGTTGGTGTGGCGGAGTGGACTTTGGCGGCGCGCGTTTTGGCTCGCCATAGCGAAGCGGGCGGCAATATTTTACCAACTCTAGAGGCGCTGGCCGAAGCTTTACGCGACCGCGCCGCGGCGGCCCAAGAGATTAAGTCTTTAACAGCGGCGGGTCGTTTAACTGGCCTTTTAATTACCGCTTTAATGCCGATTACCCTGATTTTGTTTAGCGTGCTTAGTCCATCGTATGTGGCCGCGCTATTTACCACCACGGCGGGCAAAATTTCTTTGCTAGTAGCGGGTAGTTTAGAAGTAATTGGAATTATATGGATATATTTCATACTAAAATTGAGACGATGATCGTGTCGTTTGGATTGGCCGCAGCCTTTGGCAGTGTAGTTTTTTGGTTGGTAGTAACTTGGTTACGAAGTAGTAAAATAAATTTTTATTTATTTATTTTCAAGAAATTTGATTTAGGGAGCTGGCTAGAGCGCAATTTTCGTCGCTGGTCAGCTGGCCAGCGCCGGGCGATAGAGCGAGATCTGCCGCAAGTTATCCATTTGTTTTGTCTAGAAATTTCCGCGGGCAATAATTTAGCTATGGCTATGGCCGGAGTAGCCAGCGTTATAGACGGTTCGTGGTCTCAAGAATTAACCAAAATTTTGGTTCGTCATAATATGGGCATTAGTTTGAACGAGTCATTATTAATTTCGGCCGAAGCGCTCCGGAGCCCTGATTTTAGCCATTTTGTGTTGGCGCTCCGCCAGGCCGAGGCGCTTGGTGTTTCGCTTACCGAGATGTTAACAATGGAAGCGAAATTGCTCACGTCCAAACGGCGCCGGGAAGCAGAAGAATTGGCCAGAAAGGCGTCGGTAAAAATTTCCGCGCCGCTGGTTTTGTGTATTTTTCCGGCTTTGTTGATTGTGTATTTAATGCCGGTAATTATTAATTTGCTCGAAACTTTATAGGTATGAATGAATTGATTTTTGTTTGGGCGATAATAGTGGCCGGGGCAGGGGTATTTTATGATATCAAATATCGGATTATTCCCAATTGGCTGGCGTTAGGCGGATTAATCGGGGCTTTGATTTTAGCGTTTTTTGCGGGCGGGTGGTTGGAATTAGCTAGCCACGCGGCCGGGCTAGCGCTCGCCGGTGGCGCGTGGCTGGTTTTATGGCGAGCGAAAATAATGGGCGGCGGAGACCAAAAATTAATGAGCGCGCTTGGCGCTTGTTTTTCTTGGCCAACGGTTCAGTATTTTATTTTGTTTGTAGCTTTATGGGGCGGAGCGCAAGGAGGCCTGGCGATTTTAAGAAATCGATGGGCTAAGCGGAAGTCGGAAGGCGTTAGACCAGCGCCCAAAATTTTTATACCATATTCAGTGGCTATTTTTTTAGGTTTAATTACCAATATTGTGTTAATTTTTTAAAAAGGGTATAATATTGTCAGTAATATTTTTTGACATAATTTCGTTAAATCATATGATTTTTCAAAAGCCAGCGGTTAAACAAAGTGATTTTTCTATTTCGGCCCATCCCGAAGAACCGGGAGCGATCCGCGATGAAGTGGAAACGGTCGTGGGGCCCTCGGTAAATGTGGAGGGTGATTTTGGTTCGGAAGGCAATATTGTGGTAAAAGGGACGGTATCGGGGAGCGTGCGCACCAGTAAGCATTTGTTTGTTGAAATGGGAGCAAAAATAATGGCCAATGTCAAGGCGGGCACATCAAAGGTATCGGGCGAGGTCAAAGGAAATATTAAGGTTAAAGACACGCTAGAGCTGACGGCTACGGCGCGCGTTCTTGGAGATATTGACGCCAAAATTTTAATTATTGAAGCCGGAGCCATAGTATCGGGGCGCGTTAGCATGCCAGGGCTCGAAGGGGTAGACGCCAAAGCCGCGCCGAGGCTCGCGCGCCTCGGAGCCAGACGCCTTTCTGAAGAAGCTCCGGCCGTGACGCTTTAAATTTTTGGCGAGGCTTTTCAGGAAAGCGCCAGAGAAAACGCCCGGTATGTATGTATACATTTACGACAATTGGCTCCGCGCAAAAAAATTTGCGTCCACGGTTAAAGCGATGGAAATTCGTTTAACCGATTTTGGCATTGCCGGCAAAATAGTGCGTCTCCAAAATTACACGGACGCGAAAGCGCTGATTGATGACGAGGTGCGCCGCGGCGCCAAAACTATCGTGGTGGTGGGGAATGATAAAACTTTTGGCCAAATTTTGTCTGGGGCCGCGACGGCGGGCTGTATTTTTGGCTTTTTGCCGGTGGGCGGAGATAACACGATTGCCGAAGTTTTAGGCATACCCATTGGGGCGGATGCCTGCACCGTGCTGTCGCGGCGGCGCATAGAAAAGCTCGATATTGGCTGGGTCAATAACCGCTATTTTGTTTCGCAATTAAAGGCCGGCCCGGGGCAGTTGGAAGTTTTTTATGATGAGCGTTTTCGAGTCACCGGCCAAAATTTATTAGAGGTGGTAGTGTGCAATTTACAGCCCTGGTTTTGGAAGCGGAATAGCCAAGATCGGAATTTTGAGGTCGTGCATCCGCAAGACGGAAAATTGGAAGCCTGGCTCCGGCCCTTGACAAGGAAGCGTTTCTGGGGCTATTCTTACGAAGATCCGAGTATTTTTCCATTTTCGGAAATGGAGATTAAAAGCCAGGAGCCGTTTACCGTCGAGGCGGACGGGAAAATTACTAAAGAGATTCGCATTAAAATAAAGCTAGCGCCCGAGAGAGTCAACATGATAGTAGGAAGGGATCGGAAGTTTTAAAAATGCCCAGGTGGCGAAATTGGTAGACGCACTACCTTGAGGTGGTAGCTCCCGCAAGGGAATGGAAGTTCGAATCTTCTCCTGGGCACGAAAAAGAAACGAAATCTTTTTCTGGTTTTTTTGGTTGGTAGTACAGGAAGCCGCGGTATACGCCGAGCTCCCTGGTTCGGACAGCTTTTGACGTCATACTTTTCCGCGCTACGTCCGTAATATTGCTAGAGAAAAGTGATTGACAGTGCGCGCTAATTTGTGAGATACTAACTTTGCGCCGTTATCTCAAAATATATCTTCTCACTTATTGTTGGCTATGTCGCTTTTATTACCACATTACAACAGCGTTGTCTTAATGCCCAACTCCTCATCAAATGAGGAGTTTTTTATTTCACCAGAGTTATCAACATGGCCGTGTTGACACGTTTTGTTTCCCCGTGCTATGTTTACTGTTAAGTAACATTTTAAAGGTATATTATTTAGTTTATATTTTCAATCAATTTATCAAATCATATGTTTTATCGCCGGTTCCAAAAAATACTTATTTCTATAGTAGCCCTGCAAATGATTATTATGCCGGTCGTTCCGGCGTTAGCAGATGAGATCACGTCAACCGGCACTTCCACTCCGCCCGCTTTAGCCCCAGCAGAACCACCCAAAAAAGATGATTCGCCCTTTTCGGCCCGCCAACTTATGCGCGAGTACCAGTCGTTTATTAGCGCTGAAAAAAATAAAAATAATTCCGCCGCCAAAGTTGCCTTAGCCGGCAAATTAGACGCTTTGATGGAGAGTGAGAGTAAAAGTTTAAGCGCGCTCGGCGTCGATGCCGAACGCCAGGCGCGATATTTTGGCCAACTCCAAACCATGGCGGAAATTTTAGACCCGGCGCGCCAGAGTTTTGTAGACAAAAAAGTTGGCGATCTTAAGGCCTGGCTGGGCCTCAAAAAACCCGACCAGTCAACGGACGAAGCAAACCGTCCGGATATTGTCATACCCGCAAAACCAGCCAGTTTTAGATTCAACAACGCGCCCATTGAACTGAACAAAATTAAACTGGGGGAGTATCCATCTATGGCCAAACGGTTATCGCTCCGCGCGCGGGTTCGCGATATATTTTCCATTGACCAAGCGCTGGCCGGCCCGCTCACTCTGCCCGTGCTGGCAGATGTAGAGCCGGATGGAGCGCAGGTGGTTAGCGCGGCGCAATTTACCGATCTGGCCCAATCGCTCCACAACAACCCGCTGGAAATATACAACTACGTCCGCCAGACCATTTCCTACGAAGCCTATTACGGCGCTAAAAAAGGCGCGCTCGGCTGTTTTAGAGAAAAATTTTGCAATGATGCGGACGCCAGTTCACTCCTAATCGCCCTTTTGCGCGCGGCCGGTATTCCGGCCCGCTATGTAAAAGGCGTGGCCGTACTGCCGGTAGAAACCGCCCGCCAGCTCGTGGGCGTGGACGAAACCAAAACCGCCTACGCCGCCCTGTACGCCAACCGCGTGCCGGTGTTTTTAGTGTCCGGCAACAATGTGGGGCCCAATTACGATCAGGCTGATTTTTCTCAAGAAAAATACTTTGGCGTGGAGTGGGTGAGCGTGGAAGCCTTTTATGATTACGATGAACGAGGCGGCAATATCAACAACACGTTAAACCTCTCTACGGCCACCACCACTGAATCGCTCCAGGCCATTCTCCAACAGGCCAGCCCCGAAAAGCAGTGGATTCCACTTGACCCAATGGTTCAACCGTCCGTTCGCACGGTAAACGAAATCGTGGCCGATACCGCCCAATTTAATTCGCAAACATTTTGGAATGATTACCTTAAATATCAAGGTCCGCTTTCGCCTCTCAACAAATACGCGGCGGATTTAAAAAACCAAACCAACAAAGATATTTTCTCCGACCAGTTCCAGTCCAGCGCCGCGCCCCAGTTTAGCGCCGCGCGCCTGCTACCTGCCACCTTGCCCTATAATTTTACCAGCGGCCTTAAAGATGGCGATTTGCCGATTGCCAAAGAATACTGGTCAATTCTGCCAAACGACCGCCAAGAAAAAGTTATTATTACGCTTAAGCGCGCCGGGAATAATGAAGCAGTGATAACGCATACCTTTTTAGCCAGCGAGGCCAACAACCAGCCGATTGATTTGTCTTACGCCGGTGCTACTCCGGATGACCAGGCGGTGATTGATGGCTACGGCGGCCTGGCCTACACTCCGGCCGCGTTGGTAGATATTTTGCCATCTTTCACCCTCGCCAACACTACGGTGCCGGGCAACATCAAGATGGCGATCGGGGATTCGCTCATTATGCAGTTTGAATATCAGAGCAACGGCCAAACGATTGAAACCAACCAAAAATTTTCCGTGGCCGGCAATGCCGAAGGTATTTATATGGCCTTTTCGCAAATCGTGCCCGACCCCTCGCTCGTAAACAATAGCCAAATTTTATTCGCCGGCAACGCGGCCATCGCCCGGGCCTATCTCAATCGTCTGGCGGCCGACAACGCGGTTCTGGCCAAATCGCTGGATTATCAGCTCAACACCGAGTTTGCGCGCGCCGTGGTTACGCAAAATCGCGTGCTCTCTAAAGTTAATGACATTCCCACCACCTTTGATTTTAAAGGCCTAACGATTGACGCGGGCGCGGTTATTAATGACTATTCGCGCCGCGGCAATTACAAAAATCATCGCCTAGATTTCCGCTTGCTTTCCGGCCAAAACGCCTCGTACTACGAAGGCCAGCTTTTCACCGATCTCGCGGGCTTAAACGGTATTTCTACCATCAAAGGCTTGCAATACGCCTACGCCAACCCCAACGACTATACCGTGCACACCATCACCAAGGCCAACGAGGCCGACATTGACGCGTTACAGCTCTCGGACAACACTAAACAAAACCTGCACAGCGAAGTGGCCAAAGGCAACACTATCACCACGCCCAACAAACCCATTGCCAAGGGCGCGTTTACCGGTATTGTCTACACCAGCATCGCGCCAAACGGCACCGGCCTCTATGCCATTGGCGAGCAGGTGGCGAATGGGGGGTGGACCGTGAACCCGGTTGTGCTGGCGCAACTGCAGAGCGATGTTGATAACAGCGTACTAGAGAGTTTTCAGGTGGATGATGGCAACAATACTTTTGTGTACCGGGATAAATTATCAGGCAGTATTGATTGTCGTATCAACAGCAATACTTTCGGACGCATTTTGGCCAATAAGGATAAGGCTGGCCAGCCGATTCCGGCTGGCGAGGCAGAATGGAAAACCCGCTATGGCTGGCCGTGCGTTGATGATAATGAGAACGGGCCATATAAGTTTGGAGATTATGAGCATGATTTTTTGGTAGCTACTGATGGGGCCAAGTTCACCAGTCCGGGGAGGTATGAATACTGGGTTAATGATACTGCGGTTGAAAATCTTTTTAAGACAAAATTTGACTTTAATAACGGTAATTATTCATTGCGAAATGTTCGTACATATTGGGGTACGTATATTTATAAAGAGAATTGGGAAACTCACAACTTGCGTGAGTTAGGCGTATATAATCCAGAGCACCGCAAGGTATATGAAATGCCGATTTTTAGGAATGGAGAAAAATACTTATCGGCGGATAAAATTGAAGGTAAATTCGTGCCGGAATTGATTGGTTATCCAATGAGCGAAAATAAGACGGCGGCTCTTTCCCCAAACGGTACCGACGGCTACTATCAGCAATTTACCAACGGCACTATGTATACCAGGCCATCTCTTTCAACGTTTTGGAAGTCACTGGTGGTCTATGGTAAATGGAACGATATCCATAACCAGCAGGGCGGTACGGGCGGTATAGGTTTCCCGGATAGTGATACTTTTTTTGATCAGCCATATAATGCGATTATTCAGAAATTCGAGAAAAAGATTTGTTATGACAAGAATGGAATTATTTGCGAAAATAGAATTTGGAAAGCAGATTTTCAGAGAGGATTGGATTCGTTTTATGACTCTTTCCAATTAATGAGTGTTGCCTATACCATATATAAAAATAATGTCATGCAAGAAAGTTACGCGCAATTTTTGGTCGCAGTAGATTTAGCCAATGATACTCGGGAGGAAAGAAAGAACCTGTGTTATCTTTACAATGCTGAATATTCTCAACCCCTCTTTCTCTACCCCGCTCTCTATGCGGACGCGCAATGCGTTTTTCCCAAAAGCTTGGCTTATTACCAATCTAAGAAAGCGGATGCGCAGAATAAAATTAACGACCTCGGTCAAAAAACTACCGCCAGTGTTCAACAAGCTGAACAACTACACCTTTCGTTGGTGAGCCAGGTAGAAAATGGCGTTCAGACTCCGTTTGAGTGGCTCGGTTTTATGGTGGTGGACTTGGGGACAGTGGTAGTTGGTCCCGCCTCCAAACTGGGTGTCAACGCCGCGAAACAGGTCGCTTTGAAAATGACCGCACGCTATGGCGCGGAAATTATGTCGGCGCGGATTAATCGTGCGCTTCTAATGAAGGCCACGAAGAAAGCGGCTGAAAGAGAGCTGGCACAGCAGGGCGCCGCCGCCACCGAGTCGGCGCTGGAGGTACGATTGGAAAGAGCGGTATTAGGAGAGTTAAAGGGGGCGGGATTGGCTTATGTTGAACGGCGAGGTATAAAAGTGCCGATGGATTTGGCAAAACAGTTGCCTGGGAAGTGGTATAAATCAACTTCTTCTGATGTCGTGGATAGTTTTGCGAAACATTGGCAGAAACACGGAGTATTAGAGATGGAAAAGAAAAAATTGCCTCTTAAGACAATCCAAGAGTATTTTGATGATTCGAAGAATTTTTATAATCAGTATAAAGGATTAAAAACTTCTGTAACACTTGACGATTTGACCGAAGGTATATTAATTAGACAGCCAGGGCAACCGGGCGGCTATTTTACCGGTCCCGGTCATCCGATGGGTGAAGGGCTAGCGGTTACTTTTTGGTATTTCTAGAAAAATATGTATTTTAAATGGGTTTATAAAATAAAAAATGACGACAGAAATCACAGGACGAATTAATTTTTTCCATTGTTATGGTTGTATTGGATGAAATCAGTGAACCAATTAGCTTAGGCCACGACTATGATTTAATAGATGGTCATGTTGTATTTGATAGAGCAGTCGGTGTGCTGGGTGCAGATGTTGAATCATTCCAAGACATAGGTGGCCGTTATGGGAAAGACAAACAAATGGTTTATTACATGGCAGAACCAGTGCTGATAATTGATGCAAAAACAGTCGTCTATTTGGGCGATGGCTATATAAAAGATAAGAGACAAGTCTATTGGTGTGCCGAATCTATCCCTGGAGCCGATCCGGGAAGTTTTGTAGTTTTAGATTATGGATACTATGCGAAAGATAAGAATAATATTTATTATGGGCGTGAGATTATTGCTAATGCGGATCGGAAAAGTTTTGTGGTTTTAAATTTTGATTATGCAAAAGATGTAAATTACGGATATTATCATTCTGAACGTTTTAATGTAGCCGAGGATTTTACTGCATTAAAACATACAAATTACGCTAAAGACAAACATTCAGTTTTTTATTGTACTCAACCTATCCCTGGAGCCGATCCGGAAAGCTTTGTTAACATTGATTATGAAAAATACGCCAAAGATAAACAGTCTGTTTACTATCGCGGTCAACCTATCCCTGGAGCCGATCCGGGAAGTTTTGTTGTTCTTAAACATGATAATTATGCTAAGGATAAAGATAAAATTTATTTTGATGGTAAAATTATTGAAAATTGCGATTATAGAAGTTTTATAATTTTGTCACCTTGTTATGCTAAAGATGAAAAGTCGGTCTTTTATGGTAACAAATCAATCGCCGGTGCTCACGTTAAAAGCTTTAAATTGATTGACGGTAATTATTATTATGCCAGAGATAAGAGGGCAATTTATTATGACGGCGATGCGATTGTAGGTGCAGATTATGGAAGTTTTTATGTGAGAGGCGTTACATCTGCATACGATAAATTCGGTAAATTTGATCGGGGAAATAGAATAACTTAAAATTATCCAGCATGGTATTAATAAAAATATGTCTGACCTTGGCCTTATTGGAGTTGAGGAATTGGTGAAACATTATAATAAATATAAGGTAAATCAAATTGTGTTGGATAAAATTATTAATGAAGAAGCCCTTGGTTTGGTACAAAATGAAGGCAAGCAAGCATTCGTGAAGTCTGGTCTAAATCGTATGGTCGATTATATTGTTGAAGCGACAGGTAGAAACGTGCAGCAAATCAATGTGGGGGATATCGTATTAGACCCAAATTACGGCTCTGGTAAATATTTTAATGTTACTTATATTTTAAAGTAGTTATGTTGCATACGTTATCAGTTGTTGAGCTTTTAAATAGCTTTAATTCAATAAGTAAAAAAAAGATTTACAAAAATCAATATGTCGCCATAAAAGGATTCATGCACGGTGAGTATTTATTTAATTCAGAAAAGGATTGGCAAGAAAAGACCGAAAATTATATCAGATTCAGTCATCGCGTTAGAGGTGGGATATTACGAAAGTTATTTAAGAAGAAGTTATTAGATGATATGAGTGGCGATGTTGTAATAATAGGCAAAATCATTCGATATACATATACAGAAATTGATCATGTGGTGGCTGGAAAATTATTAAATAAATCTGGAGAAGAAATTAACTTTGTACAATTAGAAAAAGAAAACATGCCTCTTATGTTGCGAGATAAAAATTTGTTTGATTTTGGCCTTATTGGAGTTGAGGAATTCATCAAGCACTATGATAAATATAAGAGATGTTATGTTTATTTAGAAGGATACTATGAAAATTATTTAATATATCCTACAGAAAAGAAAAAAGAGGTTGGTGGGGTCAGTGTTGATAGGGATATACATTTCCATTCCAGTATAGATTATTTTTTAAAAAAGATGGCAACGCAGTCTTATACTGGAAGGATTCGTATTGTGGGTAAAGCGGGGGTTGCAATGACAAACGTTAAAAATATAGGGCAGATTCTTAAAGTTGAATTGGTGGATGATAAAGGAAATATAATAAATAGCGCAAAAATCAACGAAAATTCGATACCAAAAGAGTTGAGGCATATTATTTAGATGCCTGATAAATATGATGGAGATGGATAATCATTAAAACAGGAAGATTAATTTTACTACTATTTAAACCCAACCATATGTCCACCAAAAAACTCCTCGTCCTCGCCTTGCCTGCTTTATGTTCGGCCATATTTTTAATAGGCGGCACAGCGCAAGCCGAAACAGTTAGTTCTTCGGTGGCTGGCTTTAGCCTAAAAGCCGGCACTTCCGACCCGGTGATCAGGAATATTACCATTACTAACCCGCCAGTTTCTGTTTCTGGGACTATTTCCGGGACTATTATTGTAGGCAATGTTTTTGGATTTCGCAGTCCATCGTATACTGCTACTGCTCCGGCTATCATCTCGGCGACGGCTACTACTCGCGGCTCTTCGGCTACCACCGCCGATATTTCCATTGGCGTTATCGCGCCTGTCGGTTCGTCTGTCGCCGGGAGCAATGTCATTATTATTAACCCCGCTACGATTCCGGCTACCTCTGCCACTGCGCCAAACCATCAACCGGCCCCGGTGGTATTACTCGCGCCAGCCCGCCAAGATACCCTGGCTGAAGTCGCCAAACCACAATCTTCGGCTGTCTCCTCGGCGTTAGTGGTTGAGCCAACCGCGGCCGAGCAAGCCGAAATTGCCGCCTGGTTTGAAGATAAAAAACCGGTTGAAAAGAAGATAATAAAAAAGACAATTAAAAAAACCGTCGCCACTAAAAAAATTATCGCCGCTAAAAAAGTTGTTAAGAAAAAAACCGTAAAAATTATCAAACAGTCGGTTGTTAAAGTCAAGAAAAATTCCGCGCCAGCCAGATAAAAGAATAACAAAATTTTAATCCTTGGCAATAAATTGTATGGAAACCATCCCTCAAAAATACGCCAGCCAGTTCCGCCGTTTTGTTTCACTGCAAATTATTGCCGGAATGATAATAAGTCTGGCCGGGCCGTTTGCTCCGGCGGTTTTGGCCGCTCCGGTTGCCAAAACCAAGCCCGCTCCGAGCGCTCTGCCGCCGTCATCCGCGAGCGCGGAACCGGTTGACTGGTCCGCCGTGGATTGGGATTCAGCAATCGTAACGATCGCCGATCAGGAAAAATTTGTATCTGCCAGGCAAGCTTTGGCCGAACAGGGAAAGGCGGCCGAGGCCAAGGCGCTCGAACCAGCGCAAACGCTCCTTAGCGACGACGCGCTGATGAAAAAGAGCGGCGTGCCCGAGGCGGCACAGATTCTGGTGCGAAATTATCGCGAGGCAATAAAAGATTTGGGGGCTGATAAGGCGAGCGCGGCGCGCCATTCTGCGGAGCGCGAATATCTTAAGAATGCTTTACGCGTTCTTTTCCCATCCATTGCCAAACAGGATAAATTGCCGAAGGATCAGGTGATTGATTTCCGCGCGGCTCCGCGCCTCCACCCGCGCTCGGCTCAAGGAGTCAAAATACTCAATGTCAAACCAACCGTTAAAGTTATCAATCAAACCACGGCGCCTCAATCCGCCCAAATTTTGCGCGGCGCGACAGTGCGGCAATTGCGCGCGCTTAAACAAAAAGATTATTCTCTCCCGGCCGATACCAAACCGGTTTCTGTTCAGAACAGTGGAATTTTGCGCGCCTTCTTTGACAGCCTGTTTAGTATTCCGGCCGCGAACGCCGCCACGCCCATTATCGCCTACAGCAATGGCATAGAAAAAAAACCGCTTGATTATGCTCTGTACTATCTGGCTAACCAGCAAAATCCCGATGGCAGTTTTGGCATTGTTGATCCCTATATCAATACTATGGCGGCGCTAGAGCTGTTGGTTGATACCAATCGCACCAACAACGATCAGTACACGAGCGCGTTAAACTATTTACAGCAAACCGCGCCAGCCAATAATCGTGAAATTGCCACCCAGGCGCGCCTTTTGTTTGGCATTGGCAAAGCGCCGTCTGCCAACATCCTGCTAGACGGCTTAATGCCCAGCCAAAACAGCGACGGTGGTTTTGGCGTTTTGCCCGGCTATCAAAGCGATCTAGATTCAACTCTGGCCGCCGCCTTAGCGATGGCGGCGGGCAATTACAGTATGAATGATAAGTTTCCCAAGACTATGGTATTTGTAGTCAATCACATTCCCGATTCTGGCGAACTGCGCTACACGGCCGACAGCAACCCCAATTATTACCTTATCAATCAAACCGCGCAACAACTGGCGCCGTTTGCCGGGCTCACGGTTAGCGATGGACAAAACCAGGTAACCGTCCAGTCTAAAATTGACGCGCTGTTAAATTATTTGCGCTTCCAATACGACCCGGCCGAACAAAAATTGTTGGGCGCGGACGCAGCCGATAATATTATGACGCTGGAAACGTGGCGGCTTTACGGCGTAGAAAAACCTTCGGCCGCTGTTTTAGAAAAAATCGTATTAGAAAGCCAATTCGGCGATGGGTCGTTCGCTGATTCTTTCCCGATGGCCGCGCACGCCATCTACGCCCTGGCCGCGCCGGATATAATTATTACCAACGCCGCGCCCGACAATAATTTAGTTAACTATAGCGCGGCTGGTTTTTCGCTGACTATTATCAACAATGGCTACGCCACTCTAGCCACTAGCACGCTCTATTTGTTTGTGGACAATGTAGAAACCGGCCAAAATATCAACCTTCAGGATGATCAAATTACCATTTTGCCTAACCAAACTCTGCAGCTGCGCGTTACTTACCCCGACACCCCCGGCTGGATTGGCGATACTGAATTGCGCTGGTATTTGGAAGGCGAGCGGGATTTAAATTATGACGACAATTGGTTGGTTAAAAATTTTGCGGTCGCGAGCGAGGCCAACGGCAAACCGGCTCTCCCTGGCTATTTTTCCGTGTTTAAATATGATTATGATGGAATGCCGGCGATTATCGCCGGCATTCCGGCCAGCAAAACCGATCCTAACCGCAAGGGCTATGGACTGCTGTTTCGCCCTAAAGGATTGCCCGATTGGGAATATATGCCGTATGATCCAAAATACGTCATTATCGCTGGATTCCCCGAAGGCGCCGAGTATGAATTTACGATCGGCGTAATAGATTTGGGCGGCGCGATTAGATATTATGACCAGCCGGTTACGGTAAAATTTTCAGCCGACAGCAGTAAATACAATGGCGCTCTGGAGGGGCGAATAACGCTGGACAATGCCGGCCACTCCGGCCTCTCATTTTTTGTGCAAGGCCAAGACACTTCACGGCCGGACGAAAACGGCGATTGGTTCAGCACCACCAGTCCCAATGGGCGCGTGGCGGCGTGGAGTTTGGACAAAATGAATCAGGAATTGCGTTCTACCTTTGATGTCGCGCCCGGCGCCACCACTACTCCGGCGCGGATATTTACGCATCTAAAAGAAGACGCGGCCGCCCCGGTTATAGCTGGATTTGAAATTCGCTTTAAGCAGAATTTTATCGTCAAAAACCAAAAAGAAGTGGACCTGTACGCCTGGGGAAGCGATAATGTCGCGCTTAAGGAAGCGGATTTTTATTTGTGGAATCCGGCTGACAGCGCTTGGAGTTTTCTCGGCACCCAAGCGATCCCCGACAGCACAGCCTTATTTAAATGGTACGTGCCGGCGGATTTATTGGGCGAAAATTATAAAGTGAAGGCGATATTTTGGGATTACCGCGGCAACCAGTCGCTGGCCAAAGAATGGGGGCCGTTTAAAATTATTGACGGCACCGCGCCAACCTTTACCGTTACCGCGCCCGCCGCCGGCTTGCCCTGGGAGCTGGGCAAGCCGCAAACCATCGCCTGGACCACTTCTTCCACTAACCCGGTCAATTTTGTGAATATCGTTCTGCGCTACAGCCCGGTGGCGACCGAATTTCTTGCCGCCAACACGGCTAACTCTGGCACCATGGTTTGGACTGTGCCGACCAGTTCGTGGTATGCCGGAAAAAATGTTACGCTGGAAATCAGCGGCACTGACAGCGGCAACTTTGAAACCGGAACGTCAGTTAGCGCGCCATTTGATATTTTAGATACCTTGGCAAATCCGCCCGCTCCTTGGGGCGCGCCCGAGGTTTGGCTGAACGACCAGGAAAATCGCAGTGTGTATTTAAGCAAATCCGAAGTGGCCATAAGTTCGGACTCGGCTGGCAGTGATCATTTAGTGTACAAGGTGACGGCCGATAATAATTTTGCCAGTCCGCGCGTAATTACCGAACAGCTTTGGTATCGTCAAAAAACTGACGGTTTTTGGTCGCAAGCGATAAAAATATATGAAACAGTTTTGGCCACCGACAATAATTTGACGGGGTACGCGCCAATTAACAGTTTAGCGATGGCCTTGAATTCGGCCCACGTTCCGAGCTTAGTTTGGAAAAAAGGCAGTTCCGGCAGTTGTCTTGACTACAATAGCACGGAAATCTTTTTTGCGTCTTTAAATAAACAAACTGGGCAATTGGATGCTCCGCTAAACATATCCAATAATGTCAGCGATTCCCAGGCGCCCCAGATTAGCGCCAGCCAAAGTGGATCAGTGCAGACCGCTTGGCTCGACGGCCGCGTTTGGGACGACCAGTGCTCGGTAACCGGCACGCTAACCGTCCGCTACCGAGAGTTGACTGATAATGTTTGGTCTGGAGTGGAGCAAATCGGCAACAATGTGCCCCTTTATAACCCGCGTCTGGCCACTTTAGGCTCTGTAGTGTATCTTGGCTATAACAACGATCAAAGCGTTGTCAGCCTGGCGCGCCGCGAGGCCGGCGTTTGGGGGACACCGGTAAACCTATTGGCACCTGGCGGCAGTCTGCAGGACTTTAATTTCGCGGCCGGCATCAATAATGATCTGCATCTGGCCATGACCTTGTTTTCGTACGATCCGAATCTCAAAAAATACTACAATCAGATTTCCTATCGGACTTTTGCCAACGGCGTCTTTGGTCCGGCTGAAGCTGTCGCTACCACCGTGCCCGGGACAAATGACAGCCTTTATCGTCCGCTGATTGCCGTTGATCAAAATGGCGTGCCGCATGTGCTGTATGAACATTATTACAATCCGGGTGGTCGGTTTGAGCCGCGCTATACGGCGCGTTGGCCGCTTGGTTCCTGGGCCGCGTCCCAGCCGGCGGCGCGCGCCAGCAATAATGTGAGCGGGCATCATCTGGGCTTTTCTTATCAGCCGGTTTCGCGCCAGCTGACGGCCGCCTGGCTCGATGGCTATGCCAGAGCCGACGAGGTTTTTGTAAATAATGCCGCTCCGCCATCCGCCACGGCCATAATCTACGAAGACGCCGAAGACGGCGATACGGTGGGGTGGAAGCTTTACGCTCCCGGGTTTTCCGGCACTTATTCCATTGCTAACGTAGCCGATGATAAGGCGCACGGCCGCGCTTTGGAAGTTAAAACCAGCTATATTGAAAATGATTATTGGCTGAAGAATCCGGACGGTTCCAACTGGAATGACACTGTTTCCAAATATCTCCAATGGGACGTTAAAACCAGTCGGGAGTTTTATGCTCTGGTTCACGTGGAAACTAATCTCGGCCCGCGGCATTTGCAGTACTCGTCAAAATATCCGAATAAAGTTTTGGGCTCTTATATTTACCTCAACCTTTCGCCGAGTCTTAAAGACGGAAGTTGGCACACCCTTACCCGCGATTTGCAGGCCGATGCCGCCTTGCTCGTGCCGGGTATTGTGATTACCAAAATTAATAGTTTCTCGGTGAGCGGTTACAGCGCGCGTTTTGATAATATTATCGGGCTTAAGTAGGCGACCGCGCGATCTTTTTGGCGGCCAACGGTCTGACCGAAATAGTTTTTGTTGCGGATTTTTTTGAATTCCTATATACTTAAGAGCGATTAAGATTAAGTATGTCCGTAATTGTTGAGTCCATCCAAGCGCTTTTGCATTCCGCCGGAGTAACCGGCGATATTGAATTAGCCGCCCCGCCTAAACCCGAGCTGGGCGATTTTGCGTTTTCCTGTTTCGCGCTCGCCAAAGAGCAGGGTGAGCCTGGTTGTATAACCGCACAATAAAGTAAATGTCATAAATCAAGCTTAATAAATGGCTTGGTTTTTTGTTTTAGAGTGCCTTGCGGCACAGGTTTTGTTGTGGTAAAATAGCTTAAAGATAACTCAAGATAAATAATTAGATGGTTTTAAACGTATAACTAGCTTATGCGATATTTTATCGGTATTATTAGCGCGCTTTTGGGTGTTGGCATGATCTTAAAAACCGAGTGGATTATTCAAAATTTTGGCACGAGCTCTTGGGCCGAGGCGAAAATGGGCACCAGTGGCGGAAGCCGCATGCTTTACAAATTAATCGGTTTGGCCATTATTTTTATTGGTTTTCTTCTTGTTACCAATATGTTTCAGGGTTTTTTGATGGGAACATTGGGGCGAGTTTTAATAAGGTAATTTTTTTAAGCATCTTTCTGCTATGACGCACGCTGGAAAAGCATTAATTGATCCCCATCCAGTTTTTGCGGCTGTCGGGTTAGCGCCGGGGATGCGCGTCGCGGATTTAGGTTGCGGGCGCACAGGCCATTTTGTGTTTCCCGCTTCCAGAGTGGTGGGGGAGAGCGGCCTCGTGTACGCGGTTGATATTATTAAAGATATTGTGGAGAGTATCGCTGGCCGGGTCCGCACGGAAGGTTACACCAACGTCCAAACTGCCTGGGGCGACATTGAGCGCGTGGGGGTCCTCCCCATACCGACCGGCACCATTGACGTCTGCTTCATGGTTAATGTAGTATTCATGCTTAAGGATAAATTAGGAGCCTGCCAAGAAGCGAAGCGGATTCTTAAAAGTAATGGGTTTTTGGTGGTAGTGGATTGGGTAAGGCGGCTCGGGCCGCTGGGGCCCACACCAGAGCAAATGCTAAACCCGGATATTCTAGAAAAAATGTTGATCACTGAAGGTTTTAGCAAGGTTTCGCAAATAGCAGTAGGCGACTACCATCTGGCTTATATTTATAAGAAAAATTAAGCGTCGCGCTTCAATGGACGTTGCGCGGGTCGAGTTTTAAAGGACGCAACTCGACACAATTTCGTTAAATTGCATTATCTCGTCAAATCATATGAGTTTTAAAAATTTATTGCATTGGTCATACTGGATTAATCAGCCCTGGCCAGCCGAAGGCTTGGTCTTTAAAGTGTTGGTGGTTATTTTTTTGGCTTTGGTGCTGGGCGGTTTTTTGGCTTTAATTTTTAGCCAGCGCCAGCTCCCCGCTCCGCAAAAAAAATTACTGCAACGCCTAACCAGCTATGGTGTTTATATGGGTTTGGCTGGTTTAATTTGGCTCGGGTTTAGGCAGGAGCAAGTGGCTTTGTTAGGTTCGCGTTTTTGGATGCTGATTTGGGCGGTAGTATTTGTGAGGTGGTCACAGCAGATTTTAAAATATATTATTTGGCGCTTGCCAGAGGTAAAAAAAGAGCAAGCGGCCAAAGCGGCTAAAGAGAGATATTTATAATTGGTTAAGTGGCCTTATGGCGGCAATGTCCAAAAAAACCGCGGGCCAGTGGGGCGAGGATCAAGCTGTAGAGTTTTTGAAGCGCCACGGTTTTGTGGTGATTGATAGGAACTTTCAGACAACGCGAGGAGAAATAGACATCGTGGCCAAGAGAGGCGGCGATTTTTATTTTGTGGAGGTTAAAACGCGCGAGGCGGGGCCAATGGCCACGGATTTGGCAGTGACGCCCGTAAAGCAAAGACGGTTTAAAAAGACAGTGGGGTCTTGGTGCGTAAAAAATAATATTAGCGACAGTTTCGGTTTGGTTTGCGCCACGTTAATGGTGGTGGTGAATAAATTAACAAAAAAGGTCAGTTTTAGGTTAGTGGCTTGGAAGAGCGTTTGACAGCGCGGTTTTTTTTTGTTATACTGTGACCAGTTTTAAATTTACATTAAGGAAGCGTCGAAACTAACTGTGGTTAGTTTCGACGTGAATTTCCTTGCGAAAGAAAATTCATATGAATTTTAAGAAAGAGCGAACGTATGTAATGATTAAGCCCGACGGCGTCCGAAAGGGCTTGACTGGCGAAATTATTCGCCGTTTTGAGCAACGCGATTTAAAGGTGGTGGCGCTTGAGATGTTCCAACCCACTAAAGATCAAATTGATAACCACTACCCCAAAGACGAAGCGTGGCAACGCCGGCTGGGGCAAAAAACTCTCACAACTTATGCCAAGTATGGTATTGACGCGGTTAAGGACTTGGGGACCGACGATGATTTAGCAATCGGCAAAATGGTCCGGGGGTGGCTTTTGGATTTTATGACTTCGGCGCCACTGGTGCGTATGGTGATAGAAGGCGTGCACGCGATTGATATGGTGCGCAAGATTTGCGGCAATACACTCCCTAATCTGGCCGACATGGGCACAATTCGAGGAGACTATAGCGCGGATTCTCCGGCCGTGGCTAATTCCGAGCACCGCGCGGTCATGAACTTAGTGCATGCTTCGGAGACTGTGCAAGAAGCGGAACACGAAATTAAGCATTGGTTTGGCGACCGGTCGGTGATTTTTGAGTATAGCCGCTTGACGGATTAAATTGTTTTATTTGACAGGTTTTTAGAGGGGAGTATACTACCTATAGTTTAGTGATCGGCGGCAGATACTATTCTACAAATAAATATTTTGGTTTGCCTATATTTGCTACACCCCTGGGTGTAACGTGCGGCTTACCACCTACCCATTTGGGATAGGTTCGCCCCGAGACGCTAAACTAAAAAATCCTCACCATGCGTGGGGAATTTTTATACAAAAAAACCGGCCGCGGCCGGTTTGGGTCGATTAGGCCATTTGTTTGGCCATAGTCCGGCGGCAGGTAGAGCAAACTTTGACGCGTTCGCCTTTAATGGTCAAAAGTTGTAAATTAGGCTTTTGGCGGCGCGGCACTTTGATGTTGGAGTGGCTCACGTGGTTGGCGCGGACCGCGGATTTTCCACAATTGGTGCAGGAGCGGCTCATAGGTTGAAATTTAACAAATAATAGAGTATAATAAGAGAAAGTGGAAACATTATACAAGCTAGAGGTTTTTTTGTCAACTATTAAATATTGATTAGTAAAAAATATGGATTTTGTTTCACTGCTATTCTATTTTGTAATAATTATTCCCTCTTCTATTATTCATGAATACGCCCATGGCTGGGTGGCGGATATGCTGGGAGATCCAACCGCGCGTTATGCCGGCCGCCTCACGATTGACCCTCGCCCGCATATTGATCTGTGGGGAACTCTCCTCATGCCCTTGTTATTATTTATCGCCACGAGCGGGCGGTTTATTTTTGCTTATGCCAAGCCCGTGCCATATAACCCTTATAATTTGAAAGATCAAAAATGGGGGCCGGTGTGGGTGGGGTTAGCGGGGCCAATGGCAAATTTTTTGTTGGCCGCGGCTTTTGCTTTAGTCTTACGCCTTATGCCTTACAACGCTATCAGTGAATTTTTGGCCATCATTGTGTATGCCAACATTATGTTGATGGTGTTTAATTTGGTGCCGATTCCGCCGCTCGATGGCTCTAAACTCCTCTACGCGCTACTCCCAGATTCGGCTTACAAAGTGCGCCAGTTTCTTAATCAGTACGGTTTCATGATTTTGCTGTTTTTTGTTTTTTTCATGTTTGAATTAATCCGGCCCATTATTGAAGGTTTATTTAAATTGCTCGTGGGTTAAGTAAATTTATAAGATTTTTTGTTTTAAATTTATGAAGTTATTCATTCGGTGGCTCTTAAGCGCCGCGGCGCTGGTGCTCCTCGCGTATTATATCCCTGGCATTAGTATCGCTAATTTTTACGCGGCGATAGTAGCCGCGCTGGTCCTCGGGTTAATCAATGCCTTGATAAAACCCATTATCGTGGTGTTGACCCTGCCGTTTAATATTTTAACGCTGGGGCTGTTCTCGCTCTTAATCAATACGTTTTGTTTTTGGTTTGCCAGTACGGTGGTGAAAGGGTTTGGAGTGGCTGGGTTTTGGCCGGCTTTTTGGGGCGCGTTCGCGATGTGGGTGTTTAATTGGTTTGTTGGCAGTTTATTAAAAGGGAGATAGAGAGGTATGAAAAGTTATTCAAAAGCCGCTAGTCACAAAGGCAAAACAGCGTATCGTACTCCCAGCCGTTGGCTTTCTGGAAGGCCCGAGGCGTTTAAACAAACACCGGGCACTAAAATTAATAATGGGAGATATTTTCCGCCCAAGGCGGACCAGCCGTGGGCTGGGAAGAAAATTGGCAAAGCGTTTTAGAATTTACAATATAACTATGCCGGTGTTAAGAAATAAAATAAAAAAGATTAATAACAAAACAGGTTATAAAATTTTATCTGTCGGCGGTTCGATTATTATTCCGCCGACTGGTTTTGATATTGGTTTTTTAAAGAAATTTAGGGCTTTGATTTTGAGCGAGGTTAAAAAGGGTCAGAAGTTTATTTTGGTCATTGGCGGCGGGGCCACGTGCCGTCAGTATCAAAAAGCAGCGGGGGCGGCAGTACCGATGACGGATAGGGACTTAGATTGGCTTGGTATTAAGACCACGGTTTTGAACGCGGAATTTGTGAAAGCGTTATTTAAAGATTACGCGTACGAAGAAGTCGCGGTTAACCCTACTAAAAAAGTTAAAACTACTCGGCCCATTATTATTGCGGCGGGCTGGAAGCCGGGGTGCAGTACGGATAAAGACGCCGTGCTTTTAGCTAAGACATATGGGGCGACAGAAGTGATAAATTTATCAAATGTTGACTATGTGTACAACAGCGACCCGAAGAAAAATAAGAATGCCAAAAAATTGACGCGCCTCACTTGGGGAGAGCTTAAGAAAATTGTGGGTACCAAATGGCAACCGGGCGCGAACGTGCCGTTTGACCCGAGCGCCGCGCGCTTAGCGCAAAAGCTTGGTTTGGTAGTAAAATTCGCGCGGGGGACGGACGTTAAGACGATCTCAAGAATTTTAAATGGAGATAGCACTCTCGGGACGGTAATTAGCTGAACGCTTGACAGAAATCTTACTTTTTTGTATACTGATTTCACCATAGACAGCCCCGACGCGAGTCGGGGTCCCGCTTAGGCGGGACAGGCGTCCGAAAGGACTTAATTGCCGTAAGGCCCCTGCCGAGGCAAACTACCCGGTTTTGAATGAACGAAGATATTCTTCGCTTCGCTCAGAATGACAGTAGGGCAAAGTCGAAGTTTTGCTTACAGCTGTGGTTGAAAAACCACTTTTTTGTTAACTATCGAAATTTTGGAGTTGTAAGACGAACAAAATTTCGCTATAGTTAACAATCCCGCCGTATGGCGGGATGCTCAGAGTTGTAGCGAATTTTATCGCTACACTCAAAATTAGACAACTCTGGCATATGCCAAAATCAAAAACAGAGAAAAAAGACACAGTGGCGGCGCTGGTTAGCGGCATCAAAAGCGCCAAAGGCGTGGTGTTTGCCAACTTCCAAGGCCTAACCGTGGCCCAAACCGAAGCCCTGCGGAAAGAGTGCCGCCAAGCCAACATTACCGTGCTCGCGGCCAAAAAAACTTTGGTCAAGCGCGCTTTGGAAGAAGTTGGTTTGGGTGACGTCGCTACCAACAATTTTAAGGGCGGCGTGGCCGCTTTTATGGGCCAGAGCGACGAAATCGCTCCCGCCAAAGTGATCGCAACTTTTGCCAAGAAAGCCGAACTAGTAACATTTTTTGGCGGCATTTTGGAAGGCAAATTTATCGACGCCGCCATGGTTAAGAGTTTGTCGGCCTTGCCGAGCAAATTGGAATTGCTTACCAAAATGGTGGGCTCGCTTAATGCTCCGATATTGGGTTTTGTTAATGTGAACGCGGGTATTGTGCGTTCACTTCTCAACGTGCTCAATAATCTGCAGAAAGCCAAAGCTTAAATCAAATTAATAACAATCGTATGTCCGATAAATTACAAACTATTATTACGGAAGTAGAAAAACTTACGGTATTGGAACTTGCCGAATTAGTTAAGGCGATGGAAGAGAAGTTTGGCGTTTCGGCCGCGGCCCCGGCCATGATGATGGCCGCGCCCGGAGCCGCCGCGCCAGCCGCCGAAGAGAAAACCGAATTCGACGTGGAACTCACTGAAGTGGGTCCTAACAAGATCAATGTCATCAAAGCAGTTAAAGAAGTAACCGGGCTCGGTTTAGCCGATGCCAAAGCCATCGTGGATGGCGCGCCTAAGGTAGTTAAAGCCGGTGTTAAAAAAGAAGAAGCCGAAACCATGAAGAAAAAGATTGAAGAAGCCGGCGGTAAAGCGACACTTAAATAATTTTAATAAAAAAGGCACCCGCTTAGCGAGTGCCTTTTTTATTTATAAAATTTTTAGATAGTTTTCTAAATTGGCAAATTGATTTTGAATAATTTACCGGAATCTAAAATATAAGCGGTTTTGTTAGGTTCGTCTACAGCGAGGCCAGTCGGATAGGCAAATTCGGTAGCGACCAGCTGGGCTTTAAAGCGCCCGTCTTTTTCGAGAATCACCAAACGTTTTAAAGTTGTGTCCAAGACGTATAAGTAAGCAACGTCGTTATAAGAATAAATAGCGCCCGTGCCGGAAATAGCCGGGTCTAAACCGCTGACTGTGAACGAGGCGTTGACGCCGCCAGTATGCTTGGCAATTTGTCCGTTATTTAAGAGCGCGAATAAGTCGCCATCAATGGTAAAACCGGAAGCATTTTTTAAGTTTTCGTCTGGTTTATCGAGCCACTCTTTACCGAGGCCAAATCCGGTTTTAGTGGCGTCATGGCGATAAATCTGGCCCAGGCTTTTGTCCAAAGAGTAAAGCCGGCGATTATAAACCAAGGCCGAGCCGATATTAGGGTGTTCGCTCTCAAAACCCACCTCGATTGGCTTAGTGCTGTTGTCCGAGGGGCTAAGCGTAATCGCCTCGCCCCGGTTGTTAAGCAAGACCGCGTAGTCATTTTCTTTAGGCACGGCGCCGGCGACAAACCCGCCATAGATTTGGTTTTGGGGCAAAATTTTGGTGGCGCGGCTGAACAAATCGAACAAGTAAAGATCAGTAGAGGTGGCGGCAAAAGAAAATAGTTTATTGGAAATTTTTATCAGCTGGCTGGTGTTGTTATTACCCCAGTTGGTGAGAAGCTCGGGCTGAACAATGGTAATTTTTCTAGCCTTGAGAAGCAAGACATCGAGAGCGTTTTGCAGTTCGGCGCAAGTGGCCGCTTTTTCCTTATTGTCGCAAGCCAAATTTTTGAGAAGCTCCCGAGCTTCGGAGACTTCATTTAAGGCGGCGGATTCATTTTTGTACACCAGCGAGCTTTCGGCCGCTTCTTTTTTGGTAGTGATTTGGCGCAGATTATCTTGGTACACGGCTTCGCGCGCGGCGCTGATTTGTACCGAGCGTAAATAGATTAAACTGCCTACAAAGGTTAAGGAGATAAGAATAGCGCCGGCAATGATTATTTTTGTAATGATAGGCAGTTCGGCTAGAGAGCGTTTGTAAAAACGCCATTGCCGGAGCCAATCTTCCAAAATTATTTGGCGGCGGCCGCGTAAATTCGCAGCCACGACGAACAGAAGAGCCAAGGCGCGCCCGATTTTTCCAATTACTAGCAGAATAATTTGTAAGCCAATCCAGAGCCCGCGCAGAGCGAGGCGGCCGGCGGCGAGTAAAAACTCTGTCAGCGTATCCCAAGCGCTGGTGAGGCCGGTCGCTTCAGAGCTATCAGGGCGGTGTTTTTCCAAACGGTGAACGTGGGCGGCGCGGATTTCGGCAGAATTGAAATCCGATTGTTTAGCGGTAAATTCCGCTTGGCTCGGCACAGCCGCAAACTGGCTGGCGGTGAGCCGGGCTTTCATTTTGTTAAAAAGGGTGGGAGAGAGCGTGGCCGAAGTATTGGATTCGGTGTTAAACATGGTTTTAAGAGATTCGGCGGAACCGCCCGCGGCCGTGGGCCGTGATTTTTTTAGCTCTGATTTTTGGGTAGCCTCGGCAAGGTGAATAATTAAACCACCAAAGGAAAACTCGCTCCGCAGTTCTTTGAGAACTCTTTCCAGGTGCTCGGCGCTTTGCCGGGCGGAACGAGTGGTGATTATTTTTTCTAGTCGGTCGCCGGTAAAGAAATTATTAACATGAGGCGTGGCGGCAAACAGGAAGTCGTTGGGGCTAATTTTGCCCTGGACAATTTGAGAGAACAGCTCCTGGCCTTCGCCGGAGTTTTCCCCGCCGGGAGCCTCTAACAAATTGAGGGAGCGAAATAGCCCTTGGCGATTTTTATAAAATAAGAGCAGGGTGGGGGAGCCGCAAGTGGAAAAAATAATTTCTGGCTGGCGAATAGCGCCCACCAAGCAGTTTAGCGCCACTCCTTCGGAAAGAAGAGCGCTCGCGCGCTGGTTGATTTTTTCTAGGGCTAATTCGAGGGAGTTTTTTTCACTATGATCCGAGAGCGCGTAGTAGTTAGTTTCAATTTCGTCGATGGTAGCTTGGATAGACGCAATGTAGGGAGCCGAGCCGCGATTAATTTCGCAAATAGCAAAAAAATAGCCTTTGCGTTTTTCTTCCTCGGTAGAGGGTTCGGTAATGTGCAAAAGGACGTGGGAGATATTTTGGTTGCCACCCTCAACAAAAAATTCGTTAAGAGTTAGGCGTGGTTCGGCCATAAAAGCGATATTTTTGACTTTTAACCGTAAAATTATTATACTATAGGGTAATAATAAAGTCTATATTAATCGCTGTCAAATCGTATGCTTGAACACCTATTTGGTTCAAAGACTAGAGTAAAATTGCTGCAAATTTTTTTTCGCCACCCCAGCAAGCCATTTTTTGGCCGTGAGCTAGCGCGCCTCTCCGGGACCCAGCTGAACGCCGTGCGCCGCGAGATTTTAAACCTGTTCACGCTCCATCTAATACAAGCGGTGGATGCTAAAAATGTACCAGACACAGATTTAGGCACGGAGCGCTCTAAGTATTACCAGCTTAATATTTTAAGCCCGCTTTACCAAGAGCTCAAGGCGCTTTTGGTGCAGGCGGCGGTAATTGAAGAAGAAGAGTTTGTCGCGACTGTTAAAGCGCGCGCCGGTAAAGTGGTCTTAATGGTGTTGACCGGCGTTTTTACGGAGGCGGATGAAGTGGACACGGACTTACTGATTGTGGGCCAGGTGAAACCGCTGGTCTTAACTAAGTTAATTAAAAAATTTGAAAAAGATAACGGGCGGCAAATTCGCTACACCATTATGAGCGCTAAAGAATTCCAGGAGCGGCGGGAAATTGGCGATAAATTTTTATATCGTATTTTTGAAGCCAAACACTTGGTAGCCGTGGACGAAATGCGGGTTTTTTAGGTATGCAGGTTATTATTGATAATTCAGAAGAAGCCGAGGCGCGTTTTGGTTTTAAAGCCAATAACGAGTGGGCGGCGGTAACATTGCCGCGTGAGAAGAAGAGTCTCCTCGAGATTTTTAGTTTGGCTTTAAAAAATCGCGATCAGAGTTTTAGGGATATTACGCATCTCGCAGTGGTGGTTAGTCGGGGGCGGTTTACGGCCGAGCGGGTAGCGGTGGTTATGGCTAACGCCCTGGCACTGGCTTTAAAAATACGCTTAGTAAAAGTTAATGATTTTGATTTTACAGCGGCAGACCAAGCGCTCGCCGCGGCTCAATTTGGCTATCTTTTGCCAGAGTATAGCACGGGTGTTCATATCAATGGCGCAGTAAAGCATGCTATCTGATTATCAGCGTTATCGATTTTACGAATGGCTGCCAGGCCTAAGCGTCTGGCTGACTTTTTTGGCGGCTTTATTATTGTCACTATTCGCGCCGCTCACCATGATGTACGTGGTGATTATTTTTGATGTGTATTGGGTAATCAGAGTGATTTATTTTTCTTTTTACGTGCTTTTATCCTGGCGGCGTTTTCGGGCGGCGGCCCAGCAGGATTGGTTCCGGCGTTTACAAATAGAAGTTCCGGATTGGGAGAAAAAAATAAACGCGGTGTTTTTGCCGGTTTATAACGAATCGTGGGAGGTGATTGACGCGACTCTTCAGGCCTTGGCGTTTTCCTCTTATCCCGCCAAAAAATTGTACGTAGTGATATCCGGGGAAGCGCGCCAGAACGAGCATTGGCAAGATTTGCAAGTAAAAATTCGCGCTCGCTATGGCCAAGCTTTCGCTGATATTTTGATGTACACGCATCCGGATAATTTGCCGGACGAGATCCCCGGCAAGGGTTCTAATATTCATTATGCCGAGTGGCAGTTTAAAAATTACGCGGATAAAAAGGGGTGGGCTTATGAGAAGGTAATTCAATCGGTTTTTGACGTGGATACGGTGGCGCACCGAGAGTACTTCGCCCATCTTACGTATATGTACTCTAAGCACCCGCACCCGGAGCGGAGTTCCTTTCAGCCCGTCACACTCTACAATAATAATTTATGGGAATCACCCGCGGCTCTGCGGATCATGGCTTTTGGCACGACGTTTTGGATGTTGTTTAGTTTGGCGCGGCTGGATAATTTGGTGACGTTCAGTTCGCATAGCATGAGTTTTAAGGCGGCGCTCGAGGTAGGCGGCCACGCTAAAAATATCATCAGCGAGGATTCGCGGATATTTTTTCAGTGCTGGTTAAAATACCGAGGCAATTACGAAGTAACACCGCTTTATATCCCGGTGTCTATGCACACAGTGCGCGACGATAACTGGTTCACCAGCTTAAAAAATTTATATTTTCAGCAGCGGCGCTGGGCTTACGGCACGGAGCATATTCCTTTTTTGCTGTGGCAGTTTAAAAAACATCCGGAAATTTCTTGGTACAAAAAATTAGTTATTTTGTTCCATGAGTGGGAGGGCAAGTGGAGCTGGGCGGTGGTGCCAATTTTTATTACGTTTTTTGGCCGGTTGCCCCTCTGGTTTTCGGGAGAAGAGGTGCGCCGGAGCGCGTTGTTTTTTAACACACCCTATGTGCTCCAGTGGCTTATGACTATTGCCATGCTTGGGCTCGCGGTATCGCTGATCTTAAGCCTGCTGATTTTACCGGCTCGCCCCGCGGGTCACCGCCCGCATCGCTATATCTATATGCTCTTGCAGTGGGCTTTGGTGCCTGTTTCTCTCGTCTTGTTCTCGGCCGTGCCTTGCATAGACGCCATCACTCATTTAATGCGCGGCAAGTATTTAGGTTTTAACGTGTCGGCTAAAAGCCGCTCGGGGTAGTACAGACAGTGGCTTTAGGGTACAATAGAGGCAAATTAGTATGTACAAAAAAATTAAAATTATTTTGTTGGTTGGGGTGGGGGCGGTTTTGTTATTGGTAGCGGGAGCGGTTGGCTATGGGTTTTGGTTTTTTAAGCAAGCGGCTTTACCCGAGGGGCTTGTGAGCCGAGCCGTACAAGGCATCACAGACGATAAGGCCAGCGCGGAAGCCTTCGCTCATTCGTTTTTGGGTTTTGACAGGCCTAAAACTTATTTGATTTTGTTTTTAAATAATACCGAAATCAGACCCGGGGGCGGTTTTATTGGCGCTTACGCGGTCATGACCATGAACCGGGGTCGGCCGACTTTAGTTAAACTCGAGGGGACAGAGCTTTTGGATAATAGCGCGAAGCGCGAGCGCCTGCCATTGCCGCCGGCAGTTTTAGAGCAATATTTAAAAGTGAGCCGGTGGTATTTTCGCGACAGCAATTGGAGCCCGGATTTTGCCTCGTCGAGCGCTTTTGGTCTTGAGGTATACTCTTTAGAGCAGGGGACATTGGCCAATAAAATAGACAGCGTGATTGGCTTTACGCCTACAGTGATGGAAGAATTTTTGCGCCTTACTGGGCCGGTAAAGTTTGGCGATTTAGAGTTTAACGCGACCAATTTTACGGAGCGGCTCGAATACGAAGTGGAAAAGGGCTATGCGCGGAAAGGCAAAACTACCAGCGAACGCAAGGATATTATCAGAGAATTGGCCAAAGCCATGATTAGCAAGCTCAAGTTTGATATTTGGTTAAATTATTCCACCTATTTGCGTTTAGCGAAAAGGATGTTGGCGGAAAAACAAATTGTGTTTTATTCGCCTCACCCGGAAACGCAAGCGGCCATCGAGCAAGCTAATTGGGGCGGGAGAGTAAAGGCGACGAATGGTGACTATTTACTTTGGGCAGACGCTAACCTCGGGGCGCTTAAAACCGACCACGCGATTGTCCGGAGCTTAAATTATCAGGTATTCCGAACCACCACTGGGTTTTTAGCGCAGACGACCATGGTTTTTGAACATACTCAAGAGCGAGACTGGCGCACGTCAATTTACCGAGATTACGCGCGTGTTTTTGTGCCGCGCGGCAGTAGGATTTTAAGCGTTTCAAGCGACCAATTATTTAGTAACCAACGCGCCACTACCACTTATGACTTTGGGCAAGAGAGCGGTAAAACTTGGTTTGGCGCTTATTTTACAGTTGATTATAAATCAAAGCGAGCCATTACTTTTACTTATATTTTGCCAACCAGCACGGTTTGGGGCGGAGCCGAGGGGAAGGAATATGATTTATTGGTGCAAAAACAAATTGGGACCAAGGCAGTGCCGTTGACAGTAGCGCTTAAGTTTGATAAAGCAGTAGTGGCGTCTCGCCCGCCGGCCAACTTCCCCGGGCAAAAAATTAATGAGTATAAAGTTGCCACCGACTTATCTCAAGACAGAATGTTTAATTTAAGAGTTGAATAGTGGTCAAATCGTATGTTTATTAGGAAAATTGGAATAGATCTCGGGACTAAAAATGTTTTGGTGTATGTGCCGAAAAAGGGCATTGTTTTGAATGAGCCGAGCGTGGTGGCGGTTTCCAAGGCTGACGGCAAGGTTTTGGCGGTAGGGTTAGAAGCGCGAGATATGATTGGCCGCACGCCGGACACGATTGTGGCCGAGCGGCCGCTGAAGGACGGCGTGATTGCCAGCTACAAAACTACCGAGGCGATGCTCCGGTATTTTATCAACAAAGCTTTGGGTGGGGTGCGTTTGTTTCGACCTGAAGTAATGGTGGCAGTACCGGGGGGGATTACTTCTACCGAGCGCCGCGCGGTTATTGAAGCCACTATTTCGGCCGGCGCCAGAGCCGCTTATATTATTAAAGAGGCGATTGTGGCGGCAATCGGCGCGGATATTCCCATTGGCGCGGCGAGCGGATACATGATTATAGATATTGGCGGAGGGACGGCGGAAATCGCCGTAATTTCACTCGGCGGGGTGGTCTCCAGCGGCTCGGTGCGTATCGGCGGCACGAAGTTCGATCAATCAATTGTTGATTATATCCGCCATAAATATAATCTAGCGATTGGCGAGCGCACCGCCGAAGAGGTCAAAATCGCGGTCGGCTCGGCGATGTTTATGGACAAGCCCCTCCGGAGCGATGTCAAGGGCCGCGATATGGTGACCGGGCTCCCGCGCGTAGCAAACGTGAGTTCGGATGACACGACCGAGGCTTTGCAACATGATTTGGAGTTGTTAGTTACGGCTATTAAAGAAGTATTACACAAAACACCGCCCGAGCTCTCGGCCGATGTTATGGACAAAGGCATTATTCTTTCGGGCGGGTCAGCCTTGCTCCGGAATTTAGATGAACTGATCGCGCAAGCCACGGGCGTGCCGACGTATGTGGCCGATGAGCCGCTCCTGTGCGTCGCGAAAGGCACGGGCATCGCGCTCGAGAACCTCGAGAGTTATAAGCGCAGTATTTTAGCGACGCGATAAAAGCCGCCCCCTAGGTTTGTAAAAAATTGGTATTTTTGGTACTATATTGGTAGTAAAAGACTCTTTAACAGGCGTCTATTTTATGGTTATTGGCCACGCGAAAGTCTTAGCCTATTTTGACAAGGCTATAAAAAACAAGAGTTTGGCACATAGCTATGCTTTAATTGGGCGCGCGTCGCTCGGCAAGATGACGCTCGCGAGAGTTGTGGCTGGTAAAATTTTGGGAGTCGCGCCGGAAAAGTTAGCCACGCACCCCGATTTTACCGCTGTATTCCGCCTCACGGACGAGAAAACCGGCAAACTTAAGACCGAGATTTCCGTGGCGCAAGCGCGGGAGTTAAAAAATAGTTTAACGCGGCCAAGCTGGAGCGCTGAATACAGGGTGGTCATAATTAAAGAGGCGGACAAATTGAGTCTCGAAGCGGGCAACGCTCTTTTAAAATTTTTGGAAGAACCGGTGACCAAAACAGTAGTTTTTTTACTAGCCGAAGACGACGGCGATATTCTCCCCACGGTTAAATCTCGCGTTCAAATTTTTAATTTATTTCCGGTAGCGACCGCGGAATTATCAGCGGGGTTAAAGGCCGACGGATATGCGGCGGCGGAAATAGAAAGTGTCTTGGCGTTATCTTTTGGCCGGCCAGGAGTGGCGCTGGCGCTTTTAAACGATGAGAGCGAGCGCGCGCGGGTAGTGGCCGAACATCAGCGTTTTGAGGCTTTGCGCGGCCAGCCATTTTACTCTCAAGTAAAGCGTACTGAAGATTTATTTAGTAAAACGAATGAAGAAGAGACCAGGCAAGCGGAAAAAATCGCGGATTTGTTTAATTGGTGGAGTTTGTGGTGGCAGGAAGAATTGGTAAGCAACCTGAAGCTCCCGGATAATAACGAGCCGCGCGCGGCCCAAAAAATTTTAGGAGTGTTAGACGCGTTAAGCGAGGGTCGGCGTTTTTTAGCACAGCAAGTTAACCCGCGATTGGTTTTAGAAAATGTTATTATGCAATTTTAATTTTTTAATTATAAATTACTTAGATTTACAAATTTTTTACTGATAATTTTATGAACAGATTTAGATTATATTTTTTAGGAGCGTCCCTCTTAGTGACGCTCGGCGCGGGCTGTATCCAGTTTGGCGGCAGTAAAACCGCGCTCGGGCCCTCTGGAATGTATCGCTCCAGCGATAAAGGCGAAACGTGGGCGCCGATCGTTTCCCTCCCTACGGCCGAGGGCGTTAAAAGCATGGCCGGGGTTAATGTTTTTCGGGTGTTTACGGACCCGGGTGACGCGAACGCCATGTATTTAGCCAGCCGCAATCAAGGGTTATTTTTTACTTATAACAATGGCAGTTCCTGGAGCCGGTCCGATGTTTTGGCCGGGAAGTATATCTATGCCATGGCCATTGACCCGCAAAATAAATGCGTGATATATGTGAGCGACGAGGGCCATATTTACAAAACCAGCGACTGCACCCGGAGCTGGCGCTTAATTTATACCGAAGAGCGGCCAAGCCAGCGACCGGTGTCCCTCGCGATTGATTACGCGGATTCCAATTTAATATACGCGGCCTTGGCGGGCGGGGATATTTTAAAAAGCGTGGATGGCGGCACTAGCTGGCGCGTCACCAAGCGGTTTGGCTTTCCGGTGCAATATTTGACCGCCGATCCTTTCGCGGCCAAACGTATTTATGTGGCCGCGGCGCAAAAAGGGCTGTTTCGTTCCGATAACGCGGGCGAGGAGTGGTATGATATGTCGGGTAATATCGCGGGGTATAGCGGCGCGCTTAATTTTTATCGCTTAATACTCCATCCTAGTAAGAAGGCGAATTTGTTTTGGATTTCTAAATACGGCATTTTGCATTCCGAGGATGGCGGCGCCACTTGGAAGGATCTCCAGTTGATTACTCCGCCGGGCGGGGTTAATATTTACGCTTTCGCGGTTAACCCCCAAAACGACAAAGAAATGTATTACACGGGCACGATTTTAAACGAAAAAGGCGTGCCGGTGCGCTCCACGTTATACAAAACTGTGGACGGCGGGAAGACCTGGGTAACGAAGAAATTGCCTACCAATACTATTCCGGTGTACTTGTATGTTCATGTAAAAGATGGTAAGGTGATTTTTCTTGGCTTCACCGCTTCGACTTAGTGGTTTTAATTGTTTGTCGCTTAAGAAATATTTTTTTAAGTAAAGATAGTTGATAATATGAATTTGAATGACTATAAAAATGAATTTGTTAAGGCAATAGATTTTTTTAAGTCTGATATTTCCAGTTTGCGCACGGGGCGGGCGACCACGGCGATTGTTGACGGCGTCCAAGTAGAAGCCTATGGCACGCGTTCGCCCCTGAAAGCGGTAGCGACAATTTCCGTGGCAGACGCGAAGACATTAAATATTGAACCGTGGGACAAAAGCCAGTTGCAAGCAATAGAGAAGGGCATTCGCGACGCGGGGTTGAATTTAAACCCGGTTAACGACGGGCGCCTAATTCGTTTGATTTTGCCGGAATTAACTAGCGAGCGCCGCCAAGAACTTACCAAAGTTTTGCATCAAAAAATGGAACAAGCCAAAATTTCGGTGCGCAAAGTAAGAGAAGAGGCGCGTGAGATGATTATGATGGAAGAGAAAGATAAAAGCATTAGCGAAGACGAGAAGTTTAAGTTGCAGGAAGAGTTAGAAAAAATGGTAAAAAGTTATAACGAAGAGATCGAGAAAATCGGGGAGGGGAAGGAAAAAGAAATAACGACGGTGTAAAATATGTCAGCAGAAAATAAAGCCGAAAATAAAATGGACAAAATAATTTCGCTCTGCAAGCGGCGGGGGTTTATTTTTCCGGGCAGTGAAATTTATGGCGGCCTGGCTAATACTTGGGATTACGGCCCCTTAGGTATTTTATTAAAAAATAATATCCGGGATTATTGGTGGCAGAAAATAGTGCGAGAGAATAATGATATCGTGGGCTTAGACGCGTCCATTTTGATGAATTCTAAAGTCTGGGAGGTGAGTGGCCATGTGGCTGGTTTTACCGATCCACTCGTGGATTGTAAGGCGTGTAAAAAACGCTGGCGGGCTGACCATTTGCTTGAAGCTAAGGGCCTGAAGCCGGATTTTGAACCCGACGTAGAATTAGTTGATATTAAATGCCCCGAGTGCGGCGGGAGCTTAGGGGCCGTGCGCCAGTTTAATTTAATGTTCGAAACTAATATCGGGCCCCTGAAAGATGAAGGGAGTAAAGTATACCTGCGCCCGGAAACGGCCCAAGGAATTTTTGTAAATTTTAAAAATGTCTTAGAGAGTCAGCGCAAACGCGTGCCGTTTGGCATCGCGCAAATCGGCAAAGCGTTTCGTAACGAAATTACGCCGGGAAATTTTGTGTTTCGCACCCGCGAATTCGAGCAAATGGAAATGGAATGGTTTGTGAAGCCCGGCACTGATGAAGATTGGTTTGAAACCTGGAAAAATTTTATGTGGGAGTGGTTTAAAAATTTGGGTGTTAAAGAAAAGGATTTGCGCTTCTACGAACATCCTAAAGAAAAATTATCACACTACTCTAAGCGCACGGTGGACTTGGAATATAATTTTCCGTGGGGTTGGGGAGAGCTCTGGGGCCTCGCGAACCGCACGGATTTTGATTTAAAACAGCACAGCAAATTTAGCGGCCAGGAATTAAGTTATCGCGACCCGGAAACCAATGAAGTTTTTGTGCCGTTTGTAATTGAACCGGCGCTGGGTTTAACGCGCGCGCTGCTGGTACTCCTCTTGAATGCTTACGAAGAAGTAGAAACCAGAAGTGGAAACGAAGACGGCAAACACGAAACAGAAATTGTGCTTCGCTTGCATAAAGCGATCGCGCCGATTAAAGCCGCTATTCTGCCTCTCTCGAAAAAGGAACCGCTCGCGAAATTAGCGCTGGAAATACAGGCGAGTTTGGCGGGAAGTATGATGACACAGTACGATGAGACGGGTAGTATCGGCAAGCGCTATCGCCGCCAGGACGAAATTGGCACGCCGTATTGCGTGACAGTAGATTTTGAATCTCTCGAGGACAAGCAAGTTACCGTGCGCGACCGCGATACGATGGCGCAAGAACGAGTGGCAATCGCGGATTTAAGAAATTACTTAATTAATAAGTTTTTATGAGTGAAGCCAATATTTCGGATCGCCCCGCGCCCATTGAAGGCCACGCGTTTACGCACGACTTAGAGTCCGGTCCTCATGCTGGGCTGATGAAAGCTCTCAATCATCTATGGTCAGCGACAAAAGATCATGGCGGTTTTTCTATTTCTCCTGATAAAATAGTAACTTTAGATGATTCAGCGGCAGTTTCTGGAATAACTATAAGTATTGCCAGAGCCATTGAGAATTTTTTACCCGATCTTTCAGCGGAAGAGTTAGCTGGTTTTATCAAGTATATAGCAGAATTGCATAAACATCCGTCAAGAGATCACGAATAATGTATGCATAAATTTTTTAATTTAAATAATGGCGTTACGCTTATTACGGTGCCAGTTGCCGGAACTCGAGCCACGACGGTACTAGCCATGTTTCCGGTGGGGTCGCGTTACGAATCTAAAAAACTTTCCGGCGCTTCGCATTTTTTGGAGCACATGCTTTTTAAAGGCACGAGCAAGCGCCCGGAGGCGATTGATATTTCGCGCGAACTAGAAGCGGCGGGCGCCGAGTATAATGCTTTTACTAACAAAGACTATACCGGCTACTATGTTAAAATCGCCGCGACTAAGCAAGAATTGGCGTTTGATACGATCGCGGACATGATTTATAACTCCAAGATCGAGCCGGCCGAAGTCGAGAAGGAAAAGGGCGCGATTGTGGAGGAATTGCGCATGTATAAAGACAACCCCACTATGGCGGTCGACATGCTGTTTGATTCGGTAATTTTTGGCGATACGCCGCTCGGGTGGGATATTGGCGGCACGCCCGATAGCGTCCGGGCCATAACGCGCGCGGAGCTTTGGGGTTATTATCAGGAGCATTACAGCCCCAAAAATATGGTGCTGTCCGTGGCTGGCAAGATTGACGCTAAATTAAAAAAATACTTAAATAATTTTTTAGCGAAGCCAGCTTTAGCCGGGGCGCATACGACGGAATATTATAAAAAGAATTTTTCTAAAATGGTTTGGCCGCGGAAAGCGCCCGCGCTGGAAAAGCGCGTGGCCGTGGAAGAGCGCAAGGCGGACCAGGCGCATTTGATTTTGGGGTTCCCGGGCCTTCCTAATACCAGCCCGGAGCGCTACGCCGTTGCTTTGCTTTTGAATATTCTAGGCGGGGGGATGAGTTCGCGTTTATTTATCGAAGTGCGCGAGAAGCGCGGACTCGCTTATATGGTGCAGGCTGGTTCTTCAACTTTTCGCGATGTTGGGGTAGCGTATGTGCAGGCGGGGCTTGACCCAGCGCGCCTTAAGGAAGCGCTCCAGGTAATAAAAGGGGAGCTCCTCCGAATAGCGGCCGAGCCAGTTACCGCCGAAGAGCTCAAAAACGCCAAAAGTTGTATTTCGGGCGCGATGGCCTTGAGTTTGGAGAATAGCCGGGTGCAGGCCGAGTGGTTTGCCAAGCAGTTTTTATTTAATGCTAAAATAGAAACTCCGGAACAAGTTATTAAGAAAATGATGGAAGTTACCACTACAGATGTTTTAAGGGTGGCAAAAAAAATATTTGTACCAGAGGCGATGCGTGTGGCTTTAATCGGCCAAATTAATAAAAATAAAGTTCTGTCTTACCTAACTTAAGTAACGCCGCGCTTCAAAGGAATGCGAGCCGAGCTTCAAAGGACACTGCTCGGCACGATTCTGTTGAATCGGGCATGAATTCGTCAATTCATATGAACGAGACCAAGAAATTGTATTTGTTTGCCAATTGGAAGATGTATTTGGGTTTAGAAGCCAGCTATGTTTTGGCAAAAAATATTAAAGAAGAATTGGCTAATTTAAATAACGGCATTACCATGGCCGTGTTTCCTTCGACTCTGGCTTTGGCATCGGTGGCCGCGGAGTTGAAGAGCACGACAATTAAAGTCGGCGCGCAAAATGTTTATTGGGTGCCAGAAGGCGGGTATACGGGCGAAGTTTCCGCCGAGATGTTCGCGGCCACGGGGGCAGAGTACGCGCTTATCGGCCATTCGGAAAGGCGTCATCAGTGCCATGAAACTAACCACGAAGTACGCCAGAAAATTGAGGCGGCGCTAACCGCTGGTCTTACGCCCGTGATTTGCATTGGCGAAACTGCCAGCGAACGTGAAGCCGGGTCAACAGCAGAAGTAATTGAAACGCAGTTGCGCTCGGCTCTCGGCGCACTGGCCTGGCGAGATGGCCTGCCTCTTCTCATAGCTTATGAACCAGTGTGGGCGATTAGCCGCGGCGTTAACAAGCCCGGAGGCCATTGCAGCGCGGTGGAAGCCGGGAAGATGCATGCCGTGGTTGAAAAAATTGCCCGCGAACTCACCGGCATCGCTCCGGCTGTGCTTTACGGCGGGAGTGTGCGCCCGGAAACCATTGCGGAATATTTGGCTACCCCTCATATCGCGGGAGTTTTGGTGGGGGCGGCGGCGACAAAATTTTCTAGTTGGTCCGAAATTACGGCGGCCGCGGTAGAGGCCTGGCGTTAGTATGCTCTTAAATATTTTATTAATTATTGTGGCTGTGGGCGTGGCGGTTATACTCGCGGTCTTAGGGCGCCATTTGCGCGAGGCGGCACAGCTTGACGTCGATAACTTGCCGTTAGAGCAAGAATACCGCAAGAAGCAAGCCATTTTAGGGAAGCGCCTCGAGGCCGAGGGTAAAATTTTGCGCGAGCGCAGTGAGAAGTTGCTCCGGCCTCTGAAAAAGTTTTGGGATATTATTCAAACCAAATTTCGCGTTTACGTTTATAAAATAGAAAAGCTGTGGCGATACGAAAAAGTTTTGCGCAAAACCAAGGCCGCGCCCCGGGTGCCAGAGGAGCGGCAGAACAAAATCGACAGCCACCTGAAGCAAGGAGAGGAGTCTTTAGCACGCGCGACCTATGACACGGCCGAAAGCGCGTTTATCGCCGCTATCAAGCTCGATCCTAAATGCGCGGCCGCTTACCACGGGCTCGCCAAGACATACATGGGCAGAGAATCTTGGGAGGAAGCGCGGCAAACCTTGTTATTTTTGGCTAAATTAGATCCGAGTAATGACAACGTGTTCGCGGCGCTTGGCGAAGTAGCCGAAAAATTAGGAGATGTCGGCAAAGCTATTGAATATTACCAGGAAGCGGTAATTTTAAACGACGCGCTTTCGCCGCGTTTCTACCACTTGGCCGAGTTGCTCCTTAAAGAAAACCAGCCCGCCGTGGCCAGAGAAGCAGTGGTATCGGCTTTAGCCTTGGAACCCAAAAATCCCAAATATCTTGACTTACTCGTAGAAACTGCTATACTGATGGGCGACCAAGACGAAGCCGAGCGTGGGTTCCAAGAGATGCGCCTGGTTAATCCGGAGAATCAAAAATTGGCGGAGTGGAAAGAGAGAATCGCGAAAATTGAGAGATAGTTTTTGAACATGGGCAGGTTGCAGAGCGGTCAAATGCTCCAGACTGTAAATCTGGCGGCCTCCGGCCTTCGAAGGTTCGAATCCTTCCCTGCCCACTCGTCGTCAAATTTTACGCCGGAGTAGCTCAGCTGGTACCATGAACCACAATGGTTCATGGCCGTGCACCCTTGTGGTGCACGGGAGCAATTTAACAGCGCCATCTTAGCTCAGCTGGTAGAGCAACAGTTTTGTAAACTGTAGGTCCGGGGTTCGAATCCCCGAGATGGCTCAAAAAATATTAAAGTGCCGTTGTAGCTCAGATGGTACCATGAACCACAAGGGTTCATGGCCGTGCACCCTTGTGGTGCACGGGAGCACTAAGACAAATTGTTCAAACTAATGCCGTTGTAGCTCAGCTGGTAGAGCAACGCCATGGTAAGGCGTAGGTCACCGGTTCAATTCCGGTCAACGGCTCCAGGAAGTATTTTTAAAAAATTTAAATCATAATGAGATAGATTTTCTCCGCGTGAGTGGAGTGAATTTGTCCGCAAATTCATATATGGCTAAAGTCAAACGTCGAATTAAGTTGGAGTGCAGTAAGTGCCACGTTGTCAATTACTTTCCTAATAAAAGTAAAGTGGTGAGCAAAGAAAAACTAACGCTCGAAAAATATTGCCGCCACTGCCGCGCGCACACGGCGCACAAAGAGACGAAATAAACTAAGGGCCTTGTATATTACAAGGCCTTTAGAACAACCGCCGCTTTGCGTCGGTTAAATGGGGGCGTAGTTCAACAGTAGAACGGCGGTCTCCAAAACCGCAGACGAGGGAGCATCACCTTCCGCCCCTGCACAGAAATTATTCAGCCTTATTATTTTATTTGATAAGGCTTTTTAGTTGGGGGATTTTAAAGGCATTTAAAACTTATCCACAGGTTCATTTGACAAGTATACTTATTAAGTATACTTTTTAAGTATAACTTTTTAATATAATTAAATCTCATTAAAAATAATTAACTAAAACTGATTAGTTAGTCCCTAAAATTTTTTATGCCTAAAAAAAGACAAGTAACAGCGGTCATTTTAACTGTAGTAATTTTGCTGGTCGCGTACCCATACTATAAATTTATGGTTAATTTTTGGGGGAATTATGAGCAAAAAAAAGCCACGGAAAATTTTATGGATGCGTTACAGGAGCCTTTTAGAAAAGACACTTATGGCGGCAAAACTCCGGAAGAAACCTGGGCGATGTATGTGGAGGCTATAAAAAAACGTGATATTGATTTGGCGAGTAAGTATGTGGATGTGAATCATCAAGCAGAAAAGAAAAAATATTTGCAAAAAGGTATGGTGAGCGGTAAATGGGATTTGTATGTTATCGATATCACATTGAACCCGCTAGTGAAAAAAAACAATCTTGAAGATTTCGTAATGGCAAATAAAGAACGTGGCTATTACTACTATGAGTATAAGTTGGAAAGTAAAAGCGAGCCGATTAAGGTTGACGTTAATTTCTATTTTAACCCTTTAACTAAAGTATGGAAAATTCTATACTAATAGTTTTGAAGCAAAAACGAGATCATAGAAGCACATTCATTGTGTCGGTTTTGTTATTATTATTTTTTGTAACGCCCATACTAGTGAAGTCATACTCTCCATACTATACCCACCCATCTTTAACTGAGGAAATTTCAAAATTTTATAACTATTCGTCGGTATTGGATAATAGTGTAAGAAAATTAGATTTTCAAGAAGTCCAATGGATGCGACAAGGGGCCGCTGAAGAGGACGAACCAGCTCGATGGGCCAATCACTTTTACGATCCATTGTATTTTTCAAAATCGTCTTAAGAATTAATAATTTTTTTATGAATTTCCTAAATAAAAAAA
>JAUSEN010000014.1 GCA_030650025.1 Candidatus Magasanikiibacteriota bacterium
GCTTCGCAGAGCAACCCCGGATTGGATATTGTCGCAACTACGCTTACGAGAGGGAATACCGCATTTACTATAACTGTGCCGGCGTCAATCTCGGCGGCAACGAGGTTACCGGGCGCAGTTCTCTTGGTAAAAGATGCATTAAATAAAACCCTGGCCTCAATGGATAACGGAGGAAAATTTGCCATTCGCGGTCCATTTTTCACTCACGGTAGCGTGACTTCTACTTGTGCTAACGCCGATCCGGGCACTACCTCTGGTTGTATTGACTATGCTGAAGCATTTCCAGCCACCGATGTTACCCTAACCGCCGGTGAAGTCGTATCAATAGATATTACCAGCTCCATCAGTTCGCAGAATGTTAGTAGAGCAACACCCGGTTCCATAGCAATTGGTGTAATCTCAACTAATCCGGCAACCTTGGTAACCGGTAGTTCGTTTGTTGCTGGCGGCGGCGCTTTGGCAAGTTTGCCACCCGGCTATGTGCCGATAGCTCTAGCCGGCCGTGTGCCCGTGAAAGTTTCAACTGAAAACGGGCCGATTAGAGCGGGTGATTATTTGACAAATTCCGCGACCAAGCCAGGCCTGGCGATGAAATCAACTCAAGCCGGCCAAACCATAGGGCAGGCACTGACGGCGTATGACGGCGAGGAAACCGGCGAGGTGATAATATTTGTGCAAACCGGTTTCTATGGCGGGCCGGGGTTAGATGTGGCGGCGGGTGTCAGCCGCGGGGACCCGACTTTTGAATCGGCCCTGCTTACCAAGTTTGCAAAAAGCGGCGGTTCAAAATTAAAAGTAGCCAAAAATTCCCAAGAGATGCAGTTAGACATACTGGCGGCAAGCAATGAGATTATCACGCCGCGCCTGTTTGTCGGCGAAGTAATCACCGAGACAATTAAAAACCAGCCCGGCAAAGATTTGAGAGTAGAGCTTGAAAAAGACAGGAGCTTAATAATCGGCAGTTCCGGCTCTGCTGGGCTTACGATAGATGCATCTGGCAATGCGGTCTTTGCCGGTTCGGTAACAGCCAATAAGATAAACGGCGAAATAAGCGGACTTAGCGAGATCACCAGTCAAGTTACTGCTTTGAGCGGAACGGTGGCTAATCTTTCCGCGCAATCAGGCCAACAAGATAATTTGAATATAAGCGGGTTAAGTGTTTCGGGAATCCTGACTTCGTCCGGCCAAGCCGCATTTAACGGCCCGGTCTCATTCAATAATTCTACTACCTTCCTTGGTGATACAGTATTGGGGAGTGGCACTGCCAGTACGTCGCTTACGATTTACAGCGATGCATATTTCAGACGTACCTTGAGCGCTGATAAAATTATAGCTAACGAAATTGAGAGCCCGACACTGACAGCGATAACCGACAGCATAATTAATTTGGCGAGTGCTAGCGCCGATATCAAAACCAGCATAGCCAATCTGGAAAAATACTTTGACCTGACTTCGGGTGAAAAATTAAACTTAAAAGGCGGGCTGGTTGTGACGGGGGAAACGGCATTTATAGGAAGAGTGTATTTCAATGACGACACCGCCGGGTTTGCTACAATCAAGAAGGATGCCAAGACGGTTGGTATTAAGTTCACTGAAAAATATGTCCAACAGCCAATTGTTAATATCACGATATCGCTTAATGCTACGCCGTCAGCATCGCAACAGACCATAGCGGATTTGATTTTCAATTCGGACATACGCTACCTGGTAAGTAGCAAGAGCGTAGACGGCTTCACTATTATATTGAACAAACCAGCTCCGGCTGATATCGGATTCAGCTGGTCGGCGATAGCGGTCAAGGATGCCAAGACCACAATCGGCGAGTCGGCCCCATTAGAGTCTCCGTCTCTAACGGGGCAAGCCTCGCCAAGTCTAGATTTTAGCCCGACACCAACGCCAACGCCTTCACCTAGCTCCTCATCTTTGGTTCCTGATGGCACGGCTGGGGTTTCGGCGGGCACAACGGCAACGCCTACTCCCTCGGTTACGCCGACTCCATTAACCAGCCCTGAAATTACAACCACACCTGCGAGTTCATCACCTTCACCGACTCCAGAACCCGCAGTTTCAGAAATTCCAGTTCCAACACCGTCAGCGATAGAACCTACCCCAGAGCCGACTCCTGAAGTGATTGTGACTCCCGAGCCGACCCCGGAGCCCGCTCCTGAACTCATTCCAGAACCGATTGTAGAACCCGTCCCAACACTCTAAGAAAAAAGTATTAAGAATTAGTATTATGAATATAAAAAATATTTTTAAACCTAAAAAAATCCTGATATTTATTTTGGTATTCTCTTTTGTATTTCCTTACCCGGGTTTGAGCCCCATCTATGAAGTTCCCGAGGCCGAGGCGGCGGCATACGTGCGCGTAGTTATTACAGGTGGCACGACCTGGACCGTACCTGCTGATTTTACCCCGGCGAGGAATGTGGTTGAAGTTATCGGCGGAGGCGGCGGTGGCAGTGATGGCGATACCAATGTTGGTACTGGCGGTAGCGGCGGCGGCGGATATTCGGCAAGCTTTAACCTTCCAGTTGCTCCCGGCAGTAGCGTTAATATTAATGTAGGTGCGGCCGGTACAGGAGCCGTCACCAATAAAACCCAAGGCGAAAAAGGCGGCAATACCTGGTTTAACGCCACAGGCACTTCAACCTATGGTAATTGCGCGACGTTGGGCCCCGCAATTTGTGTTTCAGCTGAAGGCGGCGAACCCGGTTTGTCGGTTTCGCCGTTTACTGGAGGCGTTGGGGGCTTTGGAACCGGAACTGCCAGCGGTAGCGGAATCATAATGTTTGCCGGCGGTGCCGGCGGTATTGGGCATACTAACGATAGTAGCGGCGGCGGGGGGGGAGCGGCCGGACCTAGAGGCGAGGGTAAGGTTGGCGGTAATGCCGGCACATCTACAACAAGCTCTGGTGGCGGAGGCGGAGGGGCGGGTGGCGGTTCTTCCACTGTCGGCGTATCGCCTGGCGCAGGCACCGACGGCGGTGCCGGCGGTATTGGACCCTCGGGCACTGCTGGCGGCGCCGGCGGTACTACCGGCGCAGGAAGTCCCGGCTCAAACGGTAGCGGCGGCGGCGGCGACGGCGCTGCGAATGGCGGCGGTCTTGGCGGAGCAGGAACGGAGTGGGCCTCTACGCAAGGTTCTGGCGGAGGCGGAGGCGGAGGCGGTAACGGGGGTTTTGGCGGTGTAGGTGGTACATATGGCGGCGGTGCAGGGGGCGGAGAGACAAGTTTTGGCCTTAATGTTGATGGCGGGGCGGGAATTATTGTAGTTACCTATTGGCCATATGGCCATGTAATAAGAGGCAGAGTCAAAATCCGCGGCCGTGTCAAATTCCGCTAGGCAAAAGAGGGAAAATATGATATAATGGAGTTATGAAGTTTAGACAATCTCTGTTTTGGGACACTGATCCAAACAAAATAGATACAAAAAAAAATGCTCGTTACATTATTGAGCGGATTTTAGAATTTGGCCGACCAGACGAAGTGGGCTGGATGTTTAAACATTATTCAAAACGGGTGATAAAAAAAACCCTGCATCTTCCTAGAGTACAGTTAAGCCCTAAATCAAGAGCACTATGGTCATTGCTAATAAAATAAAACAAGATATCAGTCCGTTTCATTTTGATATTTTACCAAAAGCAACCTTGCGAGCATTGCAAAAGTGTGCCGATGTAAGTTTGTTTTCGCAAGGCAAATGGTATTTGGCGGGTGGTACCGCACTTGCGTTGCAAGCAGGACACCGACAGTCTGTCGACTTAGATTTTTTTACAGAACAAAAAGGGTTTAATGAAAAGAAAATTGAAGAATTATTGAGCAGTCAGGGTAAATGGGTAACCACTTCTTTGAGTGACGGAACATTATATGGGGAGTTCTTTGAAGCGAAGATGAGTTTTATTGCGTATCCGTTTTTTATGCCAGCTATGCCAACGCGTAAGTATGGCACAGTCGCGATAATGACACCCCTGGACATCGCCGTAATGAAAATCATCGCTATTTCTCAACGCGGCCACAAGAGAGATTTCTTTGATTTGTACTGGATTTGCCAAAACGTCCAAGCATTATCTGAAATTATTCCGCGAGTCCACGAGCAGTACACTATACGGCAGAATCCTACGCATATCTTAAAGAGTCTCGTGTATTTTGAAGATGCCGAGAGTGATCCGGAACCTAAAATATATTTCTACGCAAATTGGGATATAGTTAAGAATTTTTTCATTAGAGAAATACCGATAATTACCCGTAAAATAATGAATTTAAACTAACCTGAATCCATTTCGTGAACAAAAAATTTCACAAGTTTGACCTGCGGAAAGCTTAGGTAACAAATTAGTAAAAACTATAGTTTTTGGATAAAAAAACTCCTAGTATATTTATTTTGATAGTGGTAGTTATTGCCGTGGCTGGCTATGTTTTTTTCGTTCGGAATAAATCGGGTGGCAATTACTCTTTACTTCCCGATTCTTCAGTGTCTCCTATAGCTGCCAATAGTAGCGGCCCAGACGTAAGTGGCTTAAAAACTTTTAGGTTTGATAATTTTCATGGCAGTATAGATATCAGTGATAAATTCCAATTCCAGTACCCGGCAAACTGGTATAATGACGGCCAATATTTCAGTCCGCAAAAAATACGATATTACGACCTGTATAGCGTGAAGGCCCCGATTTATTTTGATTTAATCTTGGTTGATATTTTTGACCAGACGGAATTCAAATACCAGATAGATGAGAGTGAAAGAGCAAAACCGGACTCAATCGGCAGAATAGACGGCAGGGATTTCAGGAGATACGACCTTATTGATTATGGTACATACGGCGGCGAAAGCGCCGGCAGAGTCATTATATTTGTGGGCCCTAAAATAACTGTTGATGGCGACGAATATTACCTCGTATTCCATTGGGAGGAAAAACCTTTGGCCGAAACCATGCCCGGAAATGATGTGAAAATACTCGGTGAGATTATCTCAACGCTTAGATTTACCAAATAATATTTAGTTTGGCCGTGATTCATAACTACTCTTCACTAATCCGGTCCGAGTACGGGTAGGATGTTACATCATGGCGTCCTCTTCAGCGAAGGCTACGAACAGGGCTACTACTGGTCGGGCATCTAAAAAATCGCAGGTCAGACCTGCGATTTTTCATGGTCTTTCTTTTGCGGGGGTTTTTGCCGTGCTATAATTAAACCAAGAGAAAAAGTTTTTCGCAGGTCTGACCTGCGCAAGAATCTATGGAAACCAAATATAAACGAATCTGGTTCTGGGCCGCCGGAGCGTTTCTGCTCGGGCTTTTTCAAAGCCGGCGGAAAGAAAAATTGGGCATCAGGATTAAATTTTTACTGATTTTTCTTTTAATCGGCGTTGTCCCGATTATTTTTCTGGGAACGATTTTGCTTCAAAATAACAGTAAACACTTAACCCGGGAAATTAAAAATAAACTATTGCTTTTAGCCGAGGCCAAAGAAGGCCAGGTTTTTGCCTATCTTGATTCGCTGGAATCAAGGACATTGGATTTTTCCTCGGACAGTTTTATCCGCGACTCCTTAAAAGAAATAAATCGGACCGGCTCGCGGCAGACAGTTGATGAACTAAACCGGTATCTGGTAAAGAATAAACAAGTTCTT
>JAUSEN010000020.1 GCA_030650025.1 Candidatus Magasanikiibacteriota bacterium
GGCGCCGGACCGGAAATTATTTCCCAGCAGGTTACGGGTCAGGGCGCGGATTCAACTTTATCGGTCTTGCGCAACGACGCTTATTGCGCGGACGAGCAGTCGGTGGTTTCGGAAAAAAGTAATGGCGAGCTTATTTTCGGCTATTGCACGGAAGAAAGAAGAATCTGGGATTTTAACGCTAAGAGTTGCGCGCCTCTCTATAATACCTGCCAGACTTTTGCTTCGGCTTCGCTCAGCACAAGTAGCTCAGGACAAGGCGGCCAAACCAATTCATATTTGGAAAATACTTTGGATTTTAGTTTTTGCAATTTAGGCAACGCCGGCTGCCAGAGATATGCTATCGCCGCTCCGAATAGCTATGACTCAACCGTGAAAAATGTTGATTGGAAAAAATCTTTAGAAGGGGTTCACTTAAATAAGCAGGCCGAGTCCTGCGACGCGGAGAGCGAAGGCTGCCGCGGGTTAATTAGATTGAATTCCGGCGGCGGCGCGAATTTATTAAAAAATTCCGGCTTTGAAGAGCCTTTAAATATCGGCGGCTGGAGTAGTTTTGGAACGATAAGCGCCGAAGGTTATCAGAGCGGCCAAAGTTTAAACGTAACAAAAGGCGCCAACCGGCCATTTACTTTAAGAACAGCCAGCTATAATTTTTCCGGTGAAAGCTTTGCCATATCATTCTATGCCAAGTGCGCTCAGGCCGGTACTTTTTCTGTCGGAGATAGTTCGTTAAATTTAACGGTTGAAGACGGTTGGAAAAGATACAGCTTAATCTATCCTAGCTCGGCCGACGAGTTTACGGTTACGGCCAGCTTTAACGACGGTTCATGTTTGATTGATAACATAAAATTGGAACGCAGCGAGCAGGCAACGAATTATAGCGCCTACGGTACAGGTTCGACTGGCTCACCGCAGGCCGGGCCGTCGCTTATTTATGAAAAATTAATGCCGTCATATTTAGATACAGCCTGTATTGGCGCCAACCCGCCGAGCGTTTGTTCTAGTTTCGCTCGTAAATGCGCGGTCGATGAAGCCGGCTGTGAATTATTTATTAATTCAACGGGCGAAACTAAAATTCCGGCTAAAGTCGTAAGAGATGATTATTGTCCGGCCGAATGCGTCGGTTATAATACCTTCGTTCAAGGTGAAACGGCTTTTGATACTCAGCGCGATGCTTATTTTATTCCTAAAACAGCCAAAACTTGTGACGCCGTTGCGTCCGGTTGCGATCAATTTACCAACTTGGATGAAGAGAAGAAGGGCGGCGAAAGTATCGGGTACTATACTTATTTAAGACAATGCCTGAAAAAGAGCGATAACGAAGCGAGCTGCGGAAATTTTTATACTTGGGAAGGTTCGGATGAATCAGGGTTCCAACTAAAGACGGAAAGCTTGAAGTTGGATGATGATGGCGACGACATCGATAGCGGTTTGCCGGAATGGGCTCGATATGATGGAGACCCGGCCGTTCTGTCTGACGATTCCGCCGTTTGTAGCGAGGCGGTTTATAATTTACCGCCTTCGAACCCGGCCTATAGCGCCGATTGCCGGCAATTTTATAATCGCCTCGGCGGCATATCCTATCATTTATATAGCAGTACCGTCTCTTGCACGGATGATTGCCATCCATATAGAAGAACGGCTTTAAATACTGATGAAAATATTACAGAGGTAAATTGTTTAGGCTCGGACAAAAGCTGGGTTTCCGGACAATGCGTTGTTTGCAGGAACGGCGGAGTCTGGGATCCCACTCATAACGGCTGTATCTATATGGCCGTGCCCAGCCTGGGTTTAACCTGCGCGGCTCAAGCAAACGGCTGTCGAGAGTATTCGGGCAATACGGGCAATAATCTTAGAAATATTTTTGTTGATGATTTTTCCGATGGTACTAAGGGTAGCTGGGTAGCAGCCACGGGAGTTAGCGGTTCAGCCGTGATATCTTCGAACGTAGCTATTACTCTTGGTCCGGACAATATAGGACATTCAATAAAAATTACCAACAGCGCCGAGCGTCCGGTCGGCAACGCGGTTAGAAAAGGTTTGGACTATGTTTTAAAGTTCGTGGCTAAATCAGAATCGGGAACTTTAAATTTAGCCGCAACCCTAGGCGATGGAGCGATAGTTTCGCAACTTTTTTCCACTCTTGATGCTGCGTCGATAAACTTAACGCCGGAATGGCGGATTTTTGAGATTAATTTAACTAACCTGGATCATAGTTTCGGCGCGGACGAAGTATTGCGCTTGGCCGCGGGCGGAAATTTCTTTATTAATAATATAACTTTAGTTGAAATTACCGATCGCTATTATTTAATTAAGAACTCTTGGCGAACGCCGGATGCTTGCTACAAGGACGTCGCGGGCGTTGATAAGGGGATACTTTATAACTTGGGCTGTGACAGATATACGGATCGCGCCAGCAAGGTTCATAATTTAAGGCGATTTAATAAGTTATGTTCCGAATCGGCCGTGGGCTGCGAGTTAATGATTGACACGCAAAATTCCAGCGGTCCGGCCGAGAGTTTTTATGAAGACGGCCAGTCGGTTAATAATTGCGCGGCCGGCGCGGCCGACTGCGTTACCGTGCCGGCTGATGGTTTCGTTTACGCGGTTTATGACTCGGAAAAACTCTGTGGCGCCGGAGAAAAGGGCTGTGAGAGACTGGGCAAACCTTATAAATATGAAACTACCACGCTTTACGGCGATATTTATTTAAAGAATAATCCGGATAAATACGCTCAGACCTTATGCGGCGCCAACGCGGTCGGCTGCGAGACTTTCGCTTATAATGATGGCGCTTCGCATAACGGCGAGAAATATTTTAAAGATCCGGGCGATATGACTTGCGAGTGGCGCAAGCAGGTCGGCTCGAACGCGAGCGAGAGCTGGCTTAAGAAGAAAGTTAAGAGATGTGGCGGTAACGCCGGCGCTGTTTGCTTAGCCGATAAAGATTGTTCAGCTAACGTTAAATGTCTGTTAGAAACTGATAATAAGATTTGCCCGACCTCGGATATAAAAACTCTTGGTTTGGGCGGCGCGACGCCGGTCAGCCAGCCGGAAGAGGATAGTAGAGGCACGCTTGACGGTAAGGACGACATTTACTGGACCGGGGTTTGCGCGGCCGCCGATTCGGGTTGTACCGAATATATTGATCCGCTGGCAAAATTTAATTCCAATTTAATATTTAATGGCAGCTTTCAAAACTTGGATGGTGTTGATGCCACGGTGGACGGCTGGGGCGCCGGTTTAACTCAGAGCGTGACTTTAGAACCTAATACGGCCTACCGCTTAGGGCGAGCGGCCAGCGATCGACCATTAACCCTGAATAATTGTTTGGCGCCGAACAATAACGCACTTTATGAAATAAAAAATCATCCGACTTTACCCGCTCAATTTTTAGACGGTCCGACAAATGAAATAAGATTATTAACCGGCGCTGCCAATAGTAAAATTTTCTACTATAAAGGCGCTGTCTCGGCCAGCTGTACTATAATCGCCGGTAACGCTAACGGCACAGTAGAGTTAAAGAAAGTCGTAATTGATTATCAGCTGGCGCAAAATTTAGATAAGCAGACCTGTAATGGCATAGTTAATTCCGGACAGGGCTGCGTTTTATTTAATGAAAGAAAACAGTCGGGCGCGAATTTAACCGCTCTAACCTGGGATGCTGACGCGACCGGCAACGGTTCGGCTCCGGTTGGCGAAGCCACTCCTCCCGGAAACGCTCTAAACGACTCAAACGCCATACTAAAAGTTGCGCCTGACCGCGTCTGCGATAAGTGGCTCTCGTGCAAGAGCTATATTAAAGATGCTAAGGGAAATAATATCTGCTTTGATGTCGGGCTCTGCGACGGGGTTAATGACAACGGCGACTGCCAGAGTTTTATATCGTCTAAGAAAACCAACCAGATTGCAGGAAATTTAGACATCAGCAATCTATCCGGCTATTCTAAGGTCGGTCTGCGCGGAGGCAGTTTAGTAACCGATTACTATCCTTTCGGCGCCATGGAGCAGGCGGGCGAGGTAGCCAATATCTCGAACGGCGGGTTTGAATTCTATGGCTCAAATCTCTATCCGATCGGCTGGAGTTGGGGTAATCAGCCGGAGAATGCAATTTGGGATTCGAGTATTTTCTCGGTTATAAATAATCCAATCGCGGTTCAGAGAGAAGGCATCGGCTACTCGGGAGAAGGCGCGTCCTTCTTAAAGATGGGTTCGTCCTTTAGCGCCGTGAGCGAGCAGACGGACGTCAGTCCTAATACGGACTATATCATTACGGCTTATGTTAATACTAAGAATCTAAAGAGCGGACAGGCGAAAATAGATATTTTGAAGAAAGATAGTTTAAAGAACAAGGACGTCGTTATCGCTGACTCAATTATTAAGCAGGATTTAGGCAATGACTGGAATTTCCAGATGGGTAAGTTCACAACCGGTCCTGACGATTCGCAAATTAAGATTAAACTCTACGCGGCTCTAAAAGATAGCGGCGTGTCGTTAGCCGGTTCGGAAGGCAATTTTTATTTTGATGACATAAAAATCAGGCCAGCCTTAAATTCAAGAATTAAGTTGCCGACCGCTGATTTATGGTATACGCCCCAATCCTGCCGGCTCTATCCGCAGTCGGATTCTTTGGCCTGCGATTATTACGAAGATTCGGGCAAGCGCCAGAAAGGCTGGCCGGGTTATTGCTTAGAATACGACCGCCGACCCGGCGATCCCAATACCTGCTTACTCTGG
>JAUSEN010000012.1 GCA_030650025.1 Candidatus Magasanikiibacteriota bacterium
GCTACCTCATAGAGAGATGGAAAAAATGTCTGCGAGTCATTTTTGTCAATTAGGGTAATAATCACCCTGCCCCCAAGTTTTTTCTCCAAATTTAAAGCTACACGAATTCCTCCAAACCCCCCGCCAAGAATTAATATTTTAGTCATGGTTTTATTATAACATCATTATAAATAATCGAGTGGGTTCAAGGCTAAATCAAATTGCTTTACAATTTGATCGCCCGACCCTTTAGAGATAATCTAAAGGGTTTAGGGTGCCGTCAAAGTAATTAAAGTAGAGCTGACCATTTTTGTCGTTGATGTAGGTGAAGAAGTCGCGGTATAAGGAAAGGTGTAAATGCGAACCGGTGGCGTTGCCGGTTGAGCCCTCATAGCCGATTATTGAGCTGGTTGTTACTGACGTGCCATTGGCAAGGCCGGACGGTGAACGCATATGAGCGTAGACGGTTACGAGATTACGCTCATGCCTAACCGCCACCCAATTGCCAAAACCACTATTGAATCCGCTTGCGAGTATCGCGCCGCCTGCGACTGGTCTTATGAATGTACCATAACCGGCTACAATATCTATTCCGTTATGAGGCGCGCCGCCGTAGGCGCCACGCCGCGCGTAGGCGGTAAGGCCGAAACCCTGGGTAATATAATAGTCATCGTATGGCCATTGAAAAATTTTAGTCCCTCGTGGTGGTACCGAATCAGCAGTCACATGGACAATGAAAGCCCCGGTCTTAAGCGCCTCGGCTTCAAATTTTTGTAATTCAGCGAAGAATTCGGCTTTTTTCTTTTCCACTCCGCTTAATAGTTGCTGATATTTGGCTTCCTGGCCCTTTGTTTGCGTTAATAATGTGTCCTTGCCGGCCTTATTGCCGCTTAATGCAACCTTCTGGCTGATTTGTTTACTGTTTAGCGTTTCTAGCTCTGATTTTTTTAGGTCTAATCTTTGCTTGTCTTGTTCAATGGCTTCTTTCTGTGTTTTTAGTTCCGTCAGTAATCCTATCAGTTTATTGTTAAGATTTTGAACCTGGTGCGCCTGATCGGCAAAATCGGAAAGCCGCGGGCTTTTTAGCAGTACCGCCAATAAGCTTAATTTGTCGCGTTCATAAAGAAACGAGAGCAATTCCCCCACCGCCTGCTTTTGCTTATTAATCTTTTCGCCGGCGTC
>JAUSEN010000013.1 GCA_030650025.1 Candidatus Magasanikiibacteriota bacterium
CCCTCCCTCCTCGCCAAAACCGTATCGTTCGATTGGTTGGGGGGCTACCAAATTATCGATACGTTGGCCAAAAAAACTCTTCTTCCCGTTTCGTCCGAAAAAAACAAAACTCTCGGTATTTCCGAAAGTCTCGTTTGGTCGGGCTGGCGGGACTTGAACCCGCGACCTCACGGTCCCGAACCGTGCGCGATACCAACTTCGCTACAGCCCGTTAGTATTTTTTTGCAAGTTTTTAATAGCGTCCCTTCCTTTTCCGCTTTTTAAGAATTTTTCATGCTTCAGTGCTTCTGTTTTATTTTCAAAATCTTTCCGATATATAAGCCTCCATGGTCCGCGATATTTTGTCCAGTGACCCAGGCCATTGTTATGGTACGATAATCTTTGCCCAAGGTTTTCTGTTATGCCTTTATAGCATTGATCCTTTTTATTGGTTAGTACATAAACAGTCCATGGCATATACTTTTGTCGGGCTGGTCCGCCTTAGGCGGACGACCTCACGGTCCCGAACCGTGCGCGATACCAACTTCGCTACAGCCCGGTGCTTTGCTACGCTACGCACCGTAAACTTTTTTTTGTTTTGTCGGGGTACTGGGACTTGAACCCAGAATCTCCTGCTCCCAAAGCAGGCGCCATAGCCAATTAGGCCATACCCCGTAATTTTTGTTGCAAGAATCTTCTTCCCGCTGCCGTTTTGAAATAGGTTTCTCGTTTTCTTGCCTCAAACTTTGAGGGAAAAAACTCGCTGTAAATAAGTCGCAACGATTTCATTTTGCTTGTGGTAATCGTTTTACCACGTTTATGCTCTTGGAGTCTACGCTCTAAGTTATTAGTCATTCCTTTATATTTTCTTCCAGACTCATCTTCAAGCACATAAACGTAGTACTTATCCATATTGGCAGGCGCCACCCGCCCGAACGACTGAACGTCGTTCAGTCGGGCGGGTAGCAAATTAGGCCATACCCCGTAATTTTTTAGCCAACCCCGACGTCCCGCTTCGCGGGAGTCGGGGCTCCGACTTTACGTCGGAGTTAGGCCATACCCCGGTGCTACGCTAAACCTGCCTGCTCGCCTTGCTGAAGCTCCGGCGAAGCGGGTCGGTAGGCAGGGCTACGCACCGTAAACTATCTGTGTATAATTACAGCTAAAATTTTATCAGTAAATCAATTATAAGTCAATAATAGCATATAGTGAGCGGTTGACCAAAATAAATCGATTTGTTATACTATTGGCTGTAATAAGCCGAGGTAGCTCAGTGGTAGAGCGAAGGCCTGAATCTTCGGGCAACCGCGCAGTAATGCGTGGCTAAAAACCAGGTGAATTCGGGGGAACCCAGCACGCTGTGGCGCGCCGGGCAATCCCGAACCAAGCCCCGATTGAATCGGGGAAGGTGTAGAGACTATCCCTTATGGGAGTAGGCCCGAAAAAAATTCGTGCCGAAGCGCCTGGCGTCCCGACTTTGTCGGGATGATGATATAGTCCGATCCTCAAGGTAACTTGAGCTAAAGAAGGCTGGAAGAGCCTTGCGTCGTGAGTCCGATTCTCACCCTCGGCACAAATACGTCCTAGCGACGTATTTTTTGCGCAAATAATGCGCCAGCTTTCAAAACGTGGTATAATACACTTACTATGTTTGACGCTAAGCTCGAGCCTTTTAAGTTACCAATTAAGGAAGCCGATTCCCCGGCCGGCATTTTTATCAGCCCTACTCTTAACCAAGAACTTCTCTCGCCTCACTCTACCTCCGAACCAGAAGGCGAACTCTCGGTTGATGTTCTGGACGCGGGCCCGGAGTTAGTGATTGTCGCCACCATGGCCGGCACGCGCCCCGAAGATATTGAACTGCATCTGCACAATGACTTCCTTACTATTAGGGGGCGGCGCGAACCGCCTCCCGTCTCTGCCGAGGAATACTATTACCAAGAGTGTTTTTGGGGCAAGTTTAGCCGTACCATTGTGCTCCCGGTTGATGTGCGCTCCGAAATGGCGCGAAGCGAGTATCGGAACGGCGTTTTAATAATTCATCTGCCCAAAGCCGGAAGCTCGTCCACCATTCCTATCATGGTGATTGAAGAATAAAGCGGCTATGCCCGAGAAATTCAGAGCCATCATTACCAAAACGCGCGGCCACCTCCACCCGCAAAATATCTGGCGCCGCCTTTTGGTAACAGTTATTTTTACTTTGGCCGCGCTTAGCGCGATTCTTTTTTTGTTGGCCGCCACTTATGTGGAGTATTATCGCGGCCAGGTTTACCCGGGTGTGCGCCTCGGTAATTATAGTATCGGCAGGCTTTCCGCCAGAGGCGTGGCGGAGTTTGTGGAAAATATTAATAATCGCTACTCCGAAGAAGGGATCAGCTTACAAATCAAAACTCTCGCTGGCTCCTCTGCCCCGGCGCGGCTGAATATTTTCGCGGGCAGCGGCGACAACGCTGTCGAGTTGATCCGCCTCGACGCCAATCGCCTCTCGGCCGCGGCTCTCCCCATTGGTCGCGGCGGCACCATTTGGCATGAGTTATTCGCCCCGCTTTATATTCGTTATTTTGGCGGTGTCCGCCTGAAGGGATCCACAGTCACCAATAATCAAGTCATGGCGTCAGAGCTGGCCAAAATTTTGACTCCTTTTGAAGATAAGCCGCACAATGCCAGCTTAATTTATAACGGCAATATTTCCGAAATTAAAATTCAAGACGCTAAACCCGGAACAGTTTTTGATTTGCGCGCGGCGAGTGACCAAGTTACAGAGGCGGTGGCGCGTTTAAATTTTGTTTCCATTAATCTCGAGCCAAAACCTTTTGAGCCCACGGTAACAGCCGCGGATATTGCTACTATTCTGCCTAACCTCGAGAAGGTTTTGAATTATGGCGTTTTGAGCCTAAGTTATGTTGATCCGCAAACAGAACTGCGGCGCGACTGGGTTTTGGACGAGAGTAAACTGGCCTCGTGGTTAGAAGTTTCGCGTGATCACGATGGTACTTTGGTTTTTTCTTTAGATAATGATTTAGTAAATGATTTTATTAATTCCGAGGTACGGCCACGCGTTGATGTGGCCGCGCAAGACGCGAAGTTTAAAGTAGTGGGGGACAAAGTAGAAGAATTCCAGGGGAGCCGCTCGGGAGTCACTATGGATCTGGCCAAGTCTTACGCTGATCTCGAAAAGGCTTGGCGCGCCAGGAATTATTCGCCAGTTGATGTTATTAAGACTGTTAATATTTCGGTTCAGATTGCCGAACCCAAAATTAAAACTGCCGATGTCAACGCCTTAGGCATTACCGAAGTAATCGGCCTTGGCGTTTCCACGTTTAAAGATAGCCATACCAATCGCATTAAAAATATCGGGAACGCGGTCAAGCGTTTAAATGGAGTCTTGATTAAGCCGAACGAAGTTTTCTCGGCCAACAAATACGCCGGCCCCTACACTACGGCCAATGGTTTTTTGCCAGAAGCGGTTATTAAAGGCAGAGAGATTAAGCCCGAGGTCGGCGGCGGCATGTGCCAAATTGGCACCACGCTCTTTCGCATGGCTATGAATTCCGGCATGGACATTACTCAAAGGCGTAATCACTCTTTGGTAGTGAGCTATTATGCCGACCCGGTTAATGGCAACCCCGGCACGGACGCGACCCTCTACGAACCCATGCTGGATTTAAAATTTAAAAATGACACTGGTAATTATTTGTTATTGCAGACCGACGTTGATTACAAGCGCCAACAGCTCACCTTTACTCTGTGGGGTAAACCGGACGGACGTAAAGGCTGGTACACGCACCCGACTGTCAGTAAATGGATCCCGGCGGGTGAACCGCAAAAAATAGAAGTGAGCGATGGGTCCTTAAAAGTTGGGCAAGAAAAGTGCCAGGCCGCTTTTCGCGGCGCCGTAGCTAGTTTTAAATACACCCGCGTTACTCCTCTTGGCGAACAGATTGACCGGGTTTTTGACAGTTATTACCGCCCGCTTCCCAAGATTTGCATGGTGGGTGTGGCTAGCGCCAGCTCAACTCCTTCTAGTGTGCCATTAGAACTGGGAGAAGCGGGTCAATAAATTTTTTGTCATTCTGAACCCCGCGTAGCGGGGTGAAGAATCTAAGCGTGCGATGACACGTTAATAAAAAAACACCCCGACATAAAGCCGGGGTGGTTTATTTTTTCGGTAGGGCTTACGCCCCCCTTACCGCATCCAAGAAGAGGTATTAATGCAGATATCGAGCCGAAGCCTGACATTCCCATTGACACCTCCCCATGCTTGTCGTGGATACGGGCGATTAATTAGTATTTATTACTAGTTATTCGCCCGGAACCAGCAAACTTCCCTGTCGCCCGGCATTAGCCAATTTAAGCTTGCTCGGGGAATACGGATCTCGCAGGGTTGATCTGAAAAATGTCTTTGTCATTGGTGATTAGCGCTCAAAATCTTGGCATATCATCCCAAAACTGTTGATTCATTTTTCAGACTTTTAACTATACCACATAACCCGCATTTTGTCAAGGGGATATAGTGTGTGAATATTGGGGATAAAAGGAGAAAATGCCTGCCTGCCGGCAAGGCAGGGCTAATATTAGCCAAAAATAGAAATTGTAAGGGCCCCGCCTAGGCGGGGCCCTTACGTGGTTTTTCGCTAATTTTAGAGTTTTTTTTACAAGTTACCTTTATTTTGAAATAACCTTATCAATCAGCCCATACTTTTGGGCTTCGGCCGCGGACATAAAGTTATCACGGTCAGTATCCCTCTCTAAACTGGCCATGTCCTTGCCGCTGTGCTTTCCCAAAATTTTATTAAGTTGATCTTTAATGCGCAAGATGCGCTCGGCGCGGATTTTAATGTCGCTGGCTTGGCCTTCCATACCGCCCATCACTTGGTGAATCATGATTTCGGCATTGGGGAGGGCGAAGCGCTTGTCTTTGGCTCCGGCGGCGAGTAAGACTGCCGCCATGCTGGCCGCCATTCCCACACAGATCGTCGACACATCTGGTTTTATATACTGCATGGTATCGTAAATAGCGAGGCCGGCTGTCACCGAGCCGCCTGGAGAATTAATATACAGCTTAATATCTTTATCCGGAGCTTGGTTAGCCAAAAACAACAGTTGCGCGATGACAATGTTAGCGACGTTATCATCTATATTCATTCCTAAAAAAATTATTCGGTCTGTGAGTAAGCGCGAATAAATATCATAAGCCCGCTCGCCATGGTGGGTTTTCTCGATGACAGTGGGAATAAGGATCTGCGCGGTAGGGGTATTTCTAGAATTAGACATATGTTTAATGTCATCTTGAGCGTAGCGAAAGATCTAAGCGTATTTACAAGTGATCTTAGATTCTTCGCTACGCTCAGAATGACAGCTTTAATTATTAAATTTTTATGATTGTTTTTATTATAACGCTTTATTTGCTGGCAGTCAAAATTCTATCGAGCACGCTTTCTATAGTCCCGGGCATGGTAAAGCCGGCGGCCTTTTTATGCCCGCCGCCATTTAGTTTCTTGGCCATGGCCGCGACGTCAATGCCGTCTTTAGTTGTCCGCAAACTGCCTTTAATTTGGCCATCACTCGTTTCTTTTAAAATTAAAGCAATGTCCGTGTTTTCCAAATTATTCAAGAAATTGGCGATCCCTTCAGTTTCACTGTCCGGGAGGTTATGTTCTACTAAATCCGCTTGCGTAAAATAAGTATAAGTCAGCTTCATGGGTTCGTGATGCGTGAGGCGAGAAAAAATTTTGCCCCACAGCTTGAGGGTCGGAATAGTTTTGTTGCGCACGACCGCGTCGTTCACGTGCGTGTAGTCGCCGCCGGCGCGGAGGAGCTCGCTGGTAGCCGCGAGCGCGCTCGCCGAAGTGGCGGAATTGGTAAAATTGCCCGTATCAGTTAAAACTCCAGAGAGGAGCGACGTGGCCATTTTTTTATTAATTAAAACGTGGTTATGTTTGAAAAAATTAAAAACAATTTCGCAGGTACTGGACGCGGTCGGAATTACTAAATTAATATGCCCAAAATGTTCGTTTGTAATATGGTGGTCGATATTTATAATCGTGGCCTGGTGATTTTTTAAATGTTCATAAACGCCCGCGTAGCGCAAATCCCCCGAATCCACTACGATTATTACATCGGGCTTGCTTATTAATCCGTCCGCATTTGTAAAGTCTGTAAAAATCTCCGGATCAATCTTGAGATGTTCCCGGTGCGGCATAAAGTGCAGTTTGGGCGAGCTCTCGGTGAAGCAATAAATATGGACGTCTTTATTCAAATTATTCAGATATTCAAAAAGCGCCGTGGCCGCGCCGAGAGCATCCGCGTCCGGATGCTGGTGGGGGATAATCACGATTTTTTTCGCTTTCCCAAGCGCAAAATGGATATGTTTGGCAATTTGTTGCATATGTTCAAGAACCAAAGAGTATAGCTTATTATGAACCAGCTGTCAATCACCTCTTTTCTATCACTCTTCTCTATTCAATTATACTGGTTTTATGCTATAATTCACAGGTAAAACCTATTGTCCCGGATTCGCCGAATCGCGGTTAATTTTCATGTATTTAAAACAGCTCGCCATTCAAGGGTTTAAATCTTTTGCCAGTAAAACCGTACTGGATTTTTTGGCTCCTCAAAACGGGCGCCACAGCGTTACTGGCGTGGTCGGTCCGAATGGCGCGGGCAAAAGTAATATTACAGACGCCATGCGTTGGGTCATGGGCGAGACCAGTTTAAAAAACATTCGTGGTAAAAAGAGTGAGGATATAATTTTTAGCGGCTCCGAGCAAAAAGGAGCTTTAAGCGCGGCCGAAGTCACGATGGTCTTAGAAAATTTAGACGCGAGCGGCGTGAGCCCAGTCCTAAATTTAGGCGCCGAACTCCCCTTGTCTGATACTTCTAGCATTACCATTACGCGGCGCGTTTACCGCGACGGCGCGTCCGAGTATCTGGTCAATAATAATCCGGCGCGCCTTCTGGATATTCATCTGCTTTTTGCCAAACTTCAGTTTGCCGAGCATGCCTACTCGATTGTGAGCCAAGGCATGATCGATAAACTTTTAATTTCCGGCCCCAGTGAGCGCAAAGATTTTTTTGACGAAGCCTGCGGCATCAAAGAATTTCAAATCAAAGAGCACCAGGCGGAACTAAAACTGGTTCGTACCAAGGATAATATGACGCAGGCCGAAGTTTTGCTGGCCGAAGTCGAGCCGCGCCTCCGTCTCCTCTCGCGCCAGGTAAAAAAATTAGAAAAGCGCCACGAAGTCGAGGCCGAGCTGCGCGTGGTGGCCGAAGATTATTACAGCGTTATCTGCCACGCCAACGCGAGCGAACTAAATAAGGCGCGCCTAGAGTTAGCCGCTGCCGAAAAAAAGTATCGCGACGCTTTTAATAACCTTACCGCCACCCAAGCAGAACTCGCCGCGCTCGCTCATGCCAAAGGCCGCCAGGGCGCCTTTGCGGAACTGCAAGCCGCCTACCAAGAAACGAGGCGAGTCGAGCAGGCCGAAGAGCGCCAGCTCGCTATTTTAGAAGGTCAAATGCAAACCGAGTATCGCTCTAGCGGCGCTCATAACGTTTCCTGGCTAGAAAACAAATTGGCGGAGTTAACCGCGCTCGAAAGCAAGCATAAAACCGAACTAAATTTAGCCGCGGCCGAAGCCGAGCGAGCGGAAAAGTTTTTAGAAACCGCGCGTCGCTCAATAGAAAAAACGCAGCAAAGCATTACCGAGCGCAAATTAAAATTGTCGCGTCTTCAAACCGAGCTCTTAAAAGACCAGTCCGAGCAAAATTATCGCGAATATTCCGGGCTCGCGGCGGTAAAATCTATTTTAGATTCACGCGAAAAGTTTGGTAAAGTTCATGGCGTCCTAACCATGCTCGGAGAAGTTGACGATGCTTACTCTCTCGCCATGGAAGTCGCGGCCGGCGCCCATCTCTCCTCGTTAGTTGTGGATAACGAAGCCACCGCTCGCCACGCGATTGAGTATTTGCGTTCGCACCGTTTTGGCGTGGCGACGTTTCTGCCGCTTAACAAAATTCAACCCGGGTTTAGAGACCAGGAGCTCGATGTCTTAGTTGGCCTCCCCGGTGTCGTTGGCAAAGCCACGGCCTTAGTGCGGTTTGATAAAAAATTCCAGAATATTTTTGAATTTGTTTTTGGCGGGACTTTAATCGTGGAAAACTTGAGAGTAGCCGAGAAAATTGGTGTGGGCCGGTGCCGTATGGTGACGCTCGATGGCGATGTGGTGGAGAGAAAGGGCGTAATGCGCGGCGGCTATCGTGCCCGCCGGCCAGGTATGAGTTTTTCGCAAAACATTGGCCTTGCGGACACGGAACGCGCCAGCGAATTAAACGCGCAAATCAATTTGGAAACGCACGCCGTGAGTGAGCTGGCCATTAGCCTAGAACAAGAGCAGACCCGTTTCGTTGAGGCGAGCGTCAAAGCGCAAAGCGCTCTCGAGCTGGCTCGAATGCGCCGTACCGAGCACGAGGCGAGTCTCCAGGAATTAAAACGCCTCGAGCATGAACTCAAGTTATTAACTGCCAGCCCCAGTGAATATAACGATCAGCTCAAAAAATTGCAAACCGAAAAGTCTCTGGTGGCGAGCCGTGTTACGGCGGCGCGCGCCGCGGTCGCTAAAATCGAGCGCGAGCTTGAGGAATTTAATGCCAAAGAAGAAGCCAAACAGCGCCAGGTGTTTACCTGGCAAGCCAAGATGCAATCAGAGCAGGAGCTTGTCAACAATATTTTAGGCGAACGCAGCGCCATCAATATAGAATTAGCGAAGCTCGAAACTAAACGCGAGGATCTGGCGCGCGAAGTTCAGGCCGAACTCAAAATGTCTTTGCCGGTTTTAAGCGAGATTGCGCCACGCTCTCATTTTGCCGACCTGCCAAAATTAGCCGCTAATATCGAACGTTTAAAATATCAGCTCTCTTTAATTGGCGGTATTGACGAAGAAATCGTGGCCGAACACGCCACCACCAAAGAACGCTTTGATTTTTTGAACACCCAGCTCCAAGATTTGCGCGCGGCAGTGGAGGATTTAGAAGCCATGATTAGCGAATTAAATGATTTAATGAAGAAAAAGCGTCAGGTTGCCTTCAAGCAGATTCGTAAAGAATTTGATCGTTATTTTAAAATATTATTCGAGGGTGGGAGCGCGAATTTGGAAGAGGTTTATGGAGAAGTGACCGACGAGACCCCCTCTAGCTCCCCCTTTGCGAAGGGGGAGGAGACACTGAATTCGTTGTTAGCGAGCGGCGGCGTCCCCCTCTCCTTAGCAAAGGAGAGGGCAGGGGGTGAGGTTTCGCCAAAGCGCGAAAAAATTCTCACCGGCATTGATGTCATTGCCAACCCCCCTGGTAAAAAAATAAAGCATTTAAATTCCCTTTCTGGCGGCGAACGTACTCTCACTTCGATTGCTTTAATTTGCGCTATTCTGCATACGAACCCTTCGCCGTTTGTGGTCTTAGACGAAGTTGAAGCCGCGCTCGACGAAGCCAACACTCTGCGTTTCACGAAAATTCTTCAAGAATTAACCACGCGTTCACAATTTATCATTGTTACTCACAATCGCGTTACCATGCACGCGGCGGACGCGCTTTATGGCGTAGTCATGCAGGGGGACGGCGTTTCTAAGCTTTTGTCCGTAAAAATCGAGGAAGCCGGCGCCTATACCGAAACTGCCTAGGCCTTAAACAGTAGGGGCATGGTCGCCTGGGGCGACCATGCCCCTACAACGCCCCACCGTACACATTGACAAAAATTGGCTTTTATCTTATACTAATCACGCTCTAGCTTAAATTTGGCCACTAACCAGTTTAAGCAATTCGTCACAGAAAATAATTTGTTAATATTAGTTTTATAAAGTCTAGAGTCTAACGACTAAAGTCCATTTATGCTTACTATTCGTTTACAACGCGTTGGCAAGAAAGGGAAGCCAACCTACAAACTCGTTATCTCCGAGAAAGCGCGCGATACGCACGATGTTTACTTGGAACAACTTGGTACTTATAATCCTCATGTTAAAGAAGATAAATTTAAGCCCACTGTTGACCGCATTAAATATTGGCTTTCTAAAGGCGCTCAAATGTCCCCTACGATTGAAAATCTTTTAATCAGTAATAAAGTTATTGAAGGCAAGAAGAAGAAATCGGTTTTCTTAAGTAAGAAACGCAAAACCAAAGTTGGTGACAAAAAAGCTGCCAGCGAAAAGGCCGCTGCCGAGAAAAAAGCCGCGGAAGCTACCGCTAAAGTAGCCGCCGAAGAAAAGGCTGCAGCCGAAGCTGTCGCTGCCGCTCCCGCACCAGTTGAGTCTATTCCTGCTGAAGCCGCCCCTGCCCCGGAAACTCCAGTTGCATAAAAATTTTTATTATATTGACAGTGGTAAGATTTTTTAGTATCATAAATACCACGCAGTACTGGTGGCGTTTTTGCCCACACTGTCGACAGTCTGCTCTGAAAAACACAGATTAACAGAATTCTATGGAAGCTGATCAGAAATTTGTCGAAGAAGTCGTTAAAGCGATCGTTAACAACCCGGACAAAGTAAAAACCAACCGGATTATCGACGAACGCGGCGTTCTCATCACTTTGGATGTTGACCCGAGCGACATGGGCTACGTTATTGGTCGCTCTGGCCAAACTGCCCGCGCCTTGCGCGTTCTTCTTAAAATCGTGGGTGCTAAAAATAACGCCCGCGTCAACCTCAAGATCAACGAACCAGAAGGTGGCCGTGGCCCGGGAGCTGGCCGCATGCAGAGCGCCGCTGGCGCCATGCCAATGCAGTCGCCTCAAGCGCCTATCGACACCAGCGCGGTTGATGACTTGGGTATATAAACGTAGTTTTTAAAATTCGTAGGGTATCCCGCCCAGGCGGGGTACCCTACGTTTTTGTTTTAGAGCCAGCCGTGTTATACTTTATTGGCTAATTTATTTTTGTTAATTTGGTTTTGGCTATGTATTTTTTGTTAATTATCTCGATGATTTTAAGCGTAGTCTTATCTTTGATTGGTTTTTTCCTCATGATTATTATGGTTTGGTCGGTTTTGGTTGGGGTGCCGTTTGTCCCGACTCATCTGCCCCAAGCCAAGCGCATGATGGCGCTAGGCGCGGTTGGCCCCGGCAAAACCATCATAGATTTAGGCTCTGGCGCCGGGCGCATTTTATTTTTAGCCGCGAGTATGGGGGCAAAATCAATTGGCTACGAATTAAATCCGTTTTTATATTTTTGGACCAAATATGAAATTTCGAAACGCGGTCTGAAGAATCAAGTCAGCGTGCGTTTTAAATCTCTGTATAAAGCGGACGTGAGCTCCGCCGATATTGTTTATTCGTTTTTATTCCCCAAACCCATGATAAAGCTGGAACCAAAACTCTTGGGGGAGATGAAGCCCGGCGCTAAAATTATTTCTTACGCTTTCAAAATGCCTGATGTTGTGCCAGTAATTAAAGAGCAGGGGATATATGTTTACGAAGTGCCGGTGCATTGACGGCCGGGTATTTTTTTGTTAAAATAATGGCGAAAAATATGGCCCCATCGTCTAGTGGCTAGGACATTTGATTCCCCGCCTGCCTACGTATCATGCCGCTATCGTCTAATGGTTAGGACACATGGTTCTCAACCATGTAATACGAGTTCGATTCTCGTTAGCGGTACCAAAGTAAGGCATGGCGGGCAGGTCAATCAAATAACACGAGTTCGATCCTCGTTGGGGCTACGACAACAAAACTAAAAAGTAAAAATTTATATTTTTTATTTTAAACCGCAGTGGCGCTTTAGTTCCAAGAGGTCCGTGGGCGTTAGTTTTTCGTTCACGCCATTGTTTAAGTAGTACATAATGGCTTTAGTAGTGGACACATGCCCAAGGCCAAGCGCGTGGCCGAGTTCATGCGCCAAGACTCGGACTAGTTTGCCCTTATCGTCAAACTGGTAAATATTAATTGCTTCGCCAGATGCCGAGCTAACAAACGTGCCTTCGGCAAACTCGCGGCCGCGGCTCTCTCCAATAGTGTTGTATTTAGTGGTCGACAGGTTAAGTGTTTGCGCGAGTCTATTCAAAGTATCCGCCAGCGCGTTCAACTCTTCTGCTTGGTTATTTAGTTTGGTGCGCTCCGCGTTAAGGCTATCTACCCGCAGTTTCAGTTCTGCTTCTTCGGCCTTAAGGCGCTCAATTGTTTCGGGCGTGGCTCGGCCCTTGCGGTTCCAGCTAGCCACTTCGGCGTTAAAAGCCTCGGTGCGCGCAGTGAGCGCGGCGGCTTGCGTTTTAAACACTGCTTGGCCTGCCAAATAATTTTTTTCTAGCGCCGCGTATTGTTTTTTAAGCTTATCATAAGTGGCCTGGTCGTCCTTCACTTCTATACCTAACGCGCGCAATTTGATTGTGGCTTCTTGGCGGTAATCAAAAATCAAATTAATTTTAAGCGTTCCGCTCGGCGCCCATTCAAAAAGGTTTTGGCTAATAGGTTTTTCCCAAATTTTTTCCGCCTCACTCACGGCTGTTAAAAAACTTTTCTGGCTCATGCCAAATTGCGTGTCAAATTTATCGAGGCTATAGGTGATGGGTTTTTGGCACGGGAAATATTGGTTATAAAAACGATTTTTTAATCCCAGCAGTTCAGCGCGCCAAAAATAAACCCAGCCGCCTATTAAAGAGAGGATAAACAACCAACCTAACATTTTTACTAAAATCTTTTTCATTAGAATTTTTTATCTGCTATTCTGATATTTTATTACTCTACTATTTTACTACAAATTTAAATTTTGCGCACATCTCTTGGCCAATCAGCAAAATAAAGCATGGCCTATTAACAAGCTACGCTATTGACAGTCTGTTTTGGATTTGATAAAATCCAGAATTGATTTTATGATATTTATCCACCTTTATGTATAAGATTTGTAAATAAAGGCGGGCAAACAATAGCGGTGGTAGCCTACTGGCGAGCCACCAGATCAAGGAGAACGTGATGCAGAACGTGATGCAGATCGAAGAGCTGGAAGCATTCCTGCAGCGCGAGGGCAGCCTGGATGCCCTCTTGGCGGCCGCCAAGGCCAAGGGCGGACGCACGGCTGCCTCCGTCACCACCTACAAGACCGTCGATGGCTTCTCGCATGGCCCGGTCGTCACCAGCAAGGAGGGTCTCGGCCTCAGCGCCCTCGTCAATGCCGGCGGCCACGGCAGCTACAGCATCCTGGCCATGTCTGGCATCGCCTCCGGCACGCCCTTCGGGTTCGAGATCGGCAGCGCGGTGATGCGCGTCGAGGGCGCCGAGGCCATCTCCCACGTCATGGAGCAGGCGCCGGCCACCATGGTGGCGACCGCGCAAGCGGATTCGCACCTGGCGTTCGTCTACGCCGGGCTCTCGGCCTGGGAGCAGGCCGTGAAGTACGCGAAAGAACTCGCAGAGCGCGGCGCCACGGTCGTGGTCGTCTCCTGCGACTGCGACGAGCGCAACAAGAGGAGGCTCCTCTCGGAGATGCCGTTCGCCAACCTCGTCTTCACCGACGAGTGCGGCGGACAGTACTCGACGGGCCGGATCCTGAAGGAGGTGATTGAGCGCTGGTGAGCGCACCAAAACAAGCACCCACCACGGCCCGGAACACAGGGTCGTGGTGTGGGGCAAGAAAAAAACCACCTACACACTAGCGGAATTTTCAAAAAAATTGGAAATTCTACTAGTAGGTGGTTTTTTAATTTAAAAAATAATTTAGTGTCCCTAAAATTAAAACCCCTCTAAATTACAAGCCCCGGCGTTTGTACGCCGGGGGCTGGGGTTATTCTCGCTGCTGCCGGTAGGCGGCGAGATCTTCGTGATGTTCCTGCCACTCGGCGCGCAGGCGCGCGCCGGCCTCGGCTTCGCCCCTCGGGAACGCCGCGCCATCTGACTCAACAACGCGGTAACGCAGGGTCGCGCCGGGCAGCTTCGTGATCTCGGCCCCTCCTTTCATGGGCCGATTGAACCCGGCGCTGAAACGCAGGAGTTGCACCGGCTTCTTGAGGCGGTCGTACCCCCGCAGAATCGCGAGAAGTCCTCCACGGTCCGGCATGCACGTCTCCCAGAGGAGTACCTCGGGGAAACGTTCCCCGTGCTTGGCGCGGCTAGCGTCGACGTGTTTCTGCGATGGTCGGTGACGATCGGGGAGGATGAAGAGGACCGTCCCCGGTTCGAGCAATCGAAGCCCCTCCTCGATGTCCTTTAACGCCTGGTCGTGGTTATCCCGCTCGATGGGGAAGAGGATGCCACTGGCGGCGGCGCCCTTCCCGATCAGGAATCCGAGCCACCCCTTCACGATGTCCTTTCTCCCCACGACTTTCATCTTGGGGGAGACCAACGAAGCGAAGTAACCGAAGGCTGGGACGAGCTCAAGCGGCGGGTGCGGGCCGTAGGCCACCCGCGCTCTTTCCTCTTGTTCCGGCGGGATCGGATCGATCTTGATCTTCAGGCCCATGATGAAGCGGTAGCACAAGAAGTGGACGAGCCATGACCACGGTACGACGATGAGAGCGACCGGGTTGTAACGCCCGGGTAGAAGAGCTCTCCAAATAGAGCCGAGGACGAGGGCGGTGGTGGCAGAAGCCACGGTAATGGCGAGCCCCAGCGCCATCCCGAGATATCCGCGGACAGCGTTGAACAGGTTCAACATCACGCACCTCCTTTGTGGCCATCTTACCACAACTTTAATTTTGGTCAACAAAAAAAGCCGGTGGTTTTGCATCGGTAGGAGTATATGACTGCCCGCCGAAATGGCGGGGCAATACGCCCTTACTTTGCCAGGCCTGGCTAAAGGGCTCGTTGTAATTCTTGCATAGCGCTGTGATTATATGTGATTATAGCTGAAGCCTCTAATTTAGGGAAGGACTGGCGATATTTATTTTCTGTGCTATACTAATATCTATATGACCCAATCCAACCTCGGTCTTATTGGGCTTGCTGTGATGGGCTCTAACTTGGCGCGTAATTTTGCGAGCCGCGGTTTTAGGATTTCGGTTTATAATCGTACTAATAGTAAAACAAACGAGTTTATTAAAAACTTTAGTTCCTCGGCGAAAAAACAGGGGGGAGCGTTGGTAGGTGCGTCTGAATATACAGAATTCATCCAGTCGCTCGAACGACCACGCAAAATCATTATTATGGTTAAAGCCGGTAGTCCGGTAGACGGTGTGATTGCCGAACTGTTACCCCACTTAGAGCCGGGCGACATAGTAATAGACGCTGGTAATTCGTTTTACAAAGACACGGAGCGGCGGTTTCTAGAACTAAAAGCCAAAGGGCTTCATTTTGTCGGCATGGGAGTGTCGGGCGGCGAAGAAGGGGCGTTGAACGGCTCGAGCATTATGCTTGGCGGCGCCCCTGAAAGCTGGCGCGAATTGCAACCGGCTCTCGAGGCCATTGCCGCGAAAGATTTTTCCGGAGAGCCTTGCGTAACATACGTGGGGCCGGGTGGCGCTGGGCATTATGTAAAAATGGTGCACAATGGCATTGAGTACGCCGTCATGCAGATGATGTCTGAAGCGTACGCGTTTTTAAAAATTGCTTATAACCTCAAGCCGCCCGCGATTGCCGATATTTTTGAAAAATTTTCTCAAGGCAAATTAAATTCGTTTTTATTTGATATTGCCGTGCCCGTACTGCGCCGCCCCGATGACCTCACCAAAAAAGGTTTTTTAATTGATAAAATCTTAGATCGGGCTGGGAGCAAAGGCACCGGCGCCTGGGCGAGTAAAGACGCGCTCGATCGCGGTATTTCTATAACAAGTATTACCGAAGCAGTGTATGCGCGTTCAATTTCGGCTAGCAAAGAGAGTCGTGTGGCGCTTTCTAAACTTTACAAAAATAAACTGGCACCAAAAAAATTACCGCTCCCAAAATTTATTCCGCTTTTAGAAAACGCGCTTTACGCCGGCATGATTAGTTGCTATGCTCAAGGCTATGATTTAATCCAAAAAACTGCGACTGAAGAAAAGTGGGATTTAAATTTAGCCGAAATTTCGCGCGTTTGGGAAGGTGGCTGTATTATTCGCGCCAAGCTTTTGAATGTATTGCATAAAGCTTACCAAACCAGCGGTTCCAAAAATAGTTCACTGTTCGCTGTGCCGGGCATTGTAAGCCTCATGAAAAAGTATGTCCCTGATTTACGCGCGGTTGTCGGGGTAGTTAGCGCCTCGGGTGTTTCCACACCGGCGTTGGCTACCGCTCTATTCTATTTTCAGGACGCGACAAGTAAAGAATTATCCGCGAATTTTATTCAAGGCTTACGCGACTATTTTGGGGCGCATACTTATGAACGCACGGATCGTCCCGGTAATTTTCACACTAATTGGATATCTTAAATTTATCAATAGCCAATAATTATGACGCCGATTACTATTAAGCAGCCATTTATTATTACTATCTTTGGCGCCTCGGGGGACCTCGCCAAATTAATGTTATTCCCGGCGCTGTATAGCTTGTATGAGCAAGGGCGGCTCCCGGTTGATTTTTATATTATCGGCTTTGCCCGCACTAAAAAAACCGATTCTGCCTTTCAACAGGATTTTATAGCCAGTGTTAAAGCTGCCGCGGGGGGCGTTGTCAACGAGAGCGCGCTTAAAAAATTATCCGAGCGGGTTCGGTATTTTACCGGTGAATATGGCCGTTCGGCCGATTTTGAATCTTATGCCAAATTTTTAAAATCCCTCAAACTTCCCGCCAATTCATTGCACCTGGCCTACTTCTCGGTCCCTTCCGTGGCCTATAAGCCTATTATCGAGAATTTAGCCGCGCTCTCTAAGAGTGGCCTCTACCACATTCGTCTTATTCTCGAAAAGCCTTTTGGAGTGGACAAACAGAGCGCCGAGGATATTTTTCATTTCGCTCTGCAACATTTTGAGGAAGAAAAGTTTTATTTGCTTGACCATTATTTAGGCAAACCCGCCGTGCGCAGTATCATGCACCTGCGCGAATCGAACCGCATTTTATCCCACATGATGCGCGGCTACGAAATTGCCAATGTCCAGATTACCGCCTTTGAAGAATTTGGCGTTAAAGAACGGGCCAGTTATTTCGATCAGGTCGGGACGATTAAGGATTTTGTGCAGTCGCATTTAATGCAAATTTTGGCGCTCGCGACTATGTCCCTCCCGATTGATAAAAACGCCCAGAGCTTACAGCGCGAAAAATATGGTGTTCTCGCGGCGATTGAGTGCCCGCATGATCCGAAAAATATTGTCATCGGCCAGTATCAAGGTTACACCAAAGAAAATGGCGTGCCCCAGGATTCTCACACCGAAACTTTTGCCGCCCTCCGGCTTTTTATTGATCGGCTAGACTGGTTCGGGGTGCCGATTTACGTGCGCACTGGCAAGCGCCTGGCCAAGAAGCAGACCTATGTGGTAGTCGAGCTTAAAAAATTTCCTTTTCAAGCTGCTAACGAACCGCCGAATCGTTTAATCTTTGAACTTTACCCCTTTGAACAAGCGCATTTAACTTTATTAAATAAACAAGAGGATCCAGCCGCGCTCCAAGAGATTATTGCCAGCCATTCGGTGGCCTGTAATGTTAAAGCCAAGTGTTTGCCGCCGGGGCACGCCCCGCTTCTGCTTGATGTTTTGCGCGGCGAGAAAAAATATTTTTTGAGCTTTCCCGAAATTATCGCTTCGTGGGACGTGGTTGATAAAATTTCGGCGCTGATTGCTGATAATAAAATTAAATTAGAACTATACCAGGCTGGTTCCTCTGGCCCCGCCGCGCACTTGCGTTTGCCAGCGCGCGACGGCTTTAATTGGTATTCTTTGCCGTCATAACAACTATGGCCTTAGCGCTCAAACGTTTTTCGAGCCCAACTGATTTTGTGCAATCGAGCGCTCTCTTTATTAAAGACGTTATTCGGAAAAGCGCGCCCGCTTACTTGGCGCTATCTGGTGGCAAAACGCCGTTGCCGGTATATGAGGCACTTGCCAACGATCCGCAGTTCGACGTCGAGCAAGCCGAGTTTTTTTTGGTGGACGAGCGCTACGTTCCGCTTAATAACCAGGATTCCAACTATGTCGCGACTGTTAAAGCTTTTTCCGCTGCCGAGCCTTTTTTTTCCGATCATTTTCATTGGTTCGACACTACTCGGTCTATCGAGGGCGCGCTCAAGGCGTATGAACAAGAATTAGAGCAAGTGCCAGCGGGTAGTTTTGATTTATTAATTCTCGGCCTCGGCCTCGATGGGCACACCGCGTCGCTGTTTCCGGGCGGGTCAGAAAATTTAGAAACCGAACGGCGCGTGCTCCATGTTGTTAATGAGCAGGCGCCCACACCCCCGGTGCGCGACCGGCTTACCATTACTTGGCCCCTGATTTTGGCTGCCAAACAGATTTTGGTGTTGGTAACTGGGGCCGAGAAAGAAGCGCTAGTTAAAGAACTCGTGAGTGGCACTAAACCAGCGCCAGAATTCCCGCCCGCCAAATTACGCGGGCATGCTAATACTTCGATTTATTATCTTCGTTAGAAATAAGAGACAGTCGCCATAGCAAAAATTTTCATGGTATCATAAATTTTTAATCGCGGATGATCAGGTATCAAGAGCTGCAAGTCTGTGCAGGCTAAAATAACGTGATTAAGTCCTTTTGTTTCAAAATCATTAATAATTTTTATCAATTCTTCCCGGTCTTTATTATTGTGTCTATGAGATACCAAATTGTAGATTATTTTGCCTATTTTGGCTTGCTGAAAATTATCTGGCGCGATCGGCTTAATACCATTTTTTATAAATGAAGTCTCGTATAATTTTTTATTGAGCGTTATGGCAGTAGCGATAATTCCCACTGTGGAAATATTTTCTTTTTTTAAAAATTTTGTCGTCTCTTCAACGATGCTTAATACTGGAATTTTAACATTGTCTCTCAATTCTTCGATAAAAGTATGTAAAGAGTTGCATGGCATTACCAGGAAATGAGCCCCAGCCTTTTCTAAATTTTTCGCGGCCTCCAAAAGAAACGGCAAGCACCGCTCTTCTCCTTTACCTTTTGCAATGGCGTCTTCTTCAATGTCGTATGGCAAAGGAATGCTGTCAATAAGAATTTTTGGTCTGTGTAGTTTACTTAATTTTTGACACGAAAAAACGAGCTCCAGATAAAATTCAGCAGTGGTTTCGGGCCCGAGACCGCCTATTATTCCTACGGTTTTCATAATGAAATTGATTATTTTTTGATTTGAATAGAAGTGAAGGCCCGGCATTTGGTCAGCCGCCGGGCTGGGCTCTACACCTCCGAATCCGGGAAGTGGCGGTAGACCTTTTGGCGCAGAACATGGGACAGACGTTCCATGCCATCGACCAGCATTTCTACGTGTCGATTTTCTTTAAAGAATCGGCTGCTTCGTTCGTCGAAGGATTTCACTACTCCCATTACTTCTAGCACCCGTAGGACAGCTATGGTTTTGCCGGGTCGCATGCGGGGTAGATCTCCGCTCGGTAGGGCGAACTTGCGGCGCACGCTATCTTCGATAAGGAGGATCCGACGCAAGGCGTGGGAGGGCTTTACCAGGTACGGTGGTCCGTGAATCCCCGTTTGTAAAAGCGTCGGGAATTCCCCAAAGACGAACCCGATGTCACGCCGCCCGGAGGACTGCAGGAGGTACCGGGAAAAATATCTTTCATCTTTGCCTCCCGAGGTTTCGTAGGGGTACACCCAACCGATCTGGTAACCGCCGTTTGGGAGCAAGGTCAGGGTGCTGGCGGTTTCGATTTGTTCATAAGGCACACCTTCCCACAGGCTTCCGAACAGATCGCTCACGCGGACAATTTCCCACGGCATCTCCAGCATGTCCAAGAGTTTTTTGAGGAGACGTTCTTTCCGCGCCATATCCACGGGTCGGCCGTTGATGATATTGTTTATGAGGATGGTGCCCGAAGGCACCTCAAGCGAACGGCGCATCTGTTCGGCGAACCAGAGGAACAGCGCCAATGCGAACCCGAACTCACCAGGCTCGCCATCGCTCCCCACACAACCGATGCCCAAATACGTGTGGGGCTGTTTCGGTTGTTCAATGGGTTTGATGAAGCTGTGAAAGAACGGATTTTTTTCCATTTTTTTCTTTTCCTCTCCCGTCAGAAGAACGACGTATTTGGAGGCAGGCCAGGAAGGATTCGAACCTTCAACCAACAGATTTGGAGTCTGTCGCTCTACCATTCGAGCTACTGGCCTTTTAGGTTTAGGTGCGGGAGCCAGAGCAGTGCGAAGACTGATGGCTCCCGCGAGGTAAGGAGGAGGAGGAAGAAGTTTGACGCGGTGCTAACAGCCGCCGCGACCGCTCGAGTGCGGCAACTGCGTGTCGAGCAGGGCGTTGGCCCTGTTGGACAGGCCCCACCGCGGGTTCTGGGCCGCGCGACGAGAGCTGACCTTGGCGTAGGTCACCCGGATCATGTCCGGGACCGCGCAGGTGAAGCGGCCAGCCAGGTTGATGCCGGAGAGCATCTCGTCGATGCAGTCCGGGTTCTCCTCCAGAACCGAGGCACAGCCCTTGCGCATCTCGATCGCGTGGTCGCCCACGTCCACCTGGATGTGGGTGGTGAGGTACTCCGTGTCCACTCCGCCGAGCGCTTCGAACTTCGGGAGGAACAGGCTGAAGAGCGCCGGGACCAGCTCCTCGGTGCCGAGCACCCATCCCGCGACCTCCGCCTCGCTCATGCCGGGGATGAGCTGGATCAGCGCTTCGGCGTGCGCACTGACCTGGAGCCCGTTCGCCACGGCGTTCCCCGGCTCGAGGCCGAGGCTCCGGATAAACCGGAGGCAGAGCGTCATGTGCGACACGCCCTGGCCGACAACGCCCTCGACCGCACCGGCCTCGTCCATGAAGTTGTGGGCGAGCGCGGCCTTGAGCGCGGGGTTCTGGACCATGTCCATCATCTTGATGAACCAGCCCAGCCAGACGTCGCTGTCGCGGTACTGCGCGACCGCGAACGCCTCGAGCGCGGCGCGGGGCAACTTGACCCTGCCGACCGGGTGGCACGCCACCTGATCGCGCAGGTCCTTCAGTCGTTCGTTAACTCGCTGCATTTCTCCACTCCTGGTTCGTTGTTTGAGCTTCTCATATGAGAAACTCCGAGCTTCTTTTTAGGAAGGCCCGAATGAAGATCTTTCGCAGTAGCAAACAAATATCCCTAAAAGTCACTACCGGAAAGACCTTCGTGCGGACCTTCCTTAATTCCAGGGATATTTGTTAGGATATTTGGTTTTTAATCAAAAAAACACCTTGGTAAGGTCCAAGGCGTTTATAATGATAACGCAAAAATGACCTTACCGCGGCGGTACGGTCCAGCACCAAGATGTATTAAGTATTTTAAAATTTTTCATATATATATTTTTCGCTTCTGTAGAATTTGGTTAAACCCGCCATTTTTGTTGAGCAGAGCCCGCGAGCCGCGGGTAATTTTGGCAATGCTGATTTTAAGATTTTTAGCGATTTGGCGCTGGGGGATTTTTTGGTGCAGATGCTTTATCAGTTGCCAGCGTTTTATTATTTCCTGCATTTCTTTCGGGGTTAAGAGATCCACTAGAAAATCATCGAGCAGACTTTGATTTTTAATTTTGAGCAGGATTTCTAGAAGGTCACGCTTGTGACTCGCGAAAGACATGGGATATTTGACAATGAATTATTAATCAAGCACTGTTGTACTGGTACAGCATTACAAGTAGTATATAATTTTAACTGCGCCTGGTCAAGGAGAGCCTGTGGATAACTTCACACGTATGTACTTTACGCATAATCCTGTCATCTTGAGCGTAGCGAAAGATCTAAGCGTTTTATATTTTGGCGAATTGACTTAGATTCTTCGCTGCGCTCAGAATGACAACCGCGATTATGTCTCAATTACAT
>JAUSEN010000018.1 GCA_030650025.1 Candidatus Magasanikiibacteriota bacterium
CAATCACAATACTATTGGCCGCCTTGGGTGTTCCTCCCGCATCTTTACTGGTCTGCCAGCCTGCCTGCGCAGGCAGGCCTTCGGAAGTCCTTTCCATGGTTTGCTTGGTGTCATTGTTTCCCGCCGGCCAGCTGGAAGCAAAGGCCGTGCTATCAACTAGGGCATTCGCGCCAGCAGACAATTGGAGTGAGTCGCCGCCATTACGCAAGCTTCCTTTATAAAGCATATCCGCTTTTGTATTGGCAACTGAATTATCGTCCGTTCTTTCTAGTAAATAAAAACCTTGCGCGGGAATCTGCCCCTTCAATGGGATGCTTATTTTTCCATCGGCATTCTTCAGCGTCCATCCCTTCAATGAAATGGTTTTATCGGTAGTATTTTTTAATTCTATCCACTCGTCATTGGCTGAAGCAGCCATTCCCATCCAGGCGATTTCATTGATAATGACATCGCTTTGGGTTGCCGCCTCGCCAGAGCTACCCCATAGAAAAACCAGCATCCCCATTAAAACAAAAACCCTTTTTCTTGCTTTCATGGATTAATTATACATTTTTGCGTAAAAAAAGTCGCCTCACTAAGAGGCGACTTTTTCCTTGGCCTTTTATATTTTAAGGTGCAACATTTACTTTCACCACATAGCTTTGCGTTGAGCCGTCTTCGGCGGTCACCGTGTAAATAACGGGGCTACCAAAGTCCTGGGCAACGCCTCCAGTAGGAGAAACGGTCGCCTTATTGGAAACTACGACTGTCGGGGAAAGAGTTTTAAGGTCGGTATTTTTAGGGACGGTGAGAGTGACGGTGTGGGCGGTATTATCAATGGTTGCCGCTACTGGGGGATTCAGCCCTAAAAAACTGAAGGCGGTAATATTTTTCTGTGAGCTTTTTGTGGCTACCTGATTTTGATTTTGGGTTTGATTCGGGATGGCGGAATTGCCAATCATGCTTTGCTGGGCAAAATACCACCACATCCCCGCAACGGCGATAATAGCAACGATGACGACAACGATAATCAATGGCACGGCGTTATTGTTTTCCATAATTTTTTATAGTTATTGGGCGGGCAGGGAGGAATTGTTAAATTCCACACTAGCCCGCCCTTAACCATCTCAATACCCTTATTAAGAGCTACTGGGAAGCCGCCCATATAACTTATTAGAGCGGGCGGTTTCCCAGTAGCTCTTCCAATCTTACCGACACACCTGCACTTTTTATAATACAGTTAGTTAAATTAAACATTAAAAAGCGGGGGCGCCTTTGGCGCCCCCGCTTAACTTCTTAGTTTTACATCAGCGTACTTTGCTTGTCATACCTTATTCCCAAATGCTCGTACGCCAGCTTTGAAGCTACGCGCCCTTTGGGCGTCCGTTCAATAAATCCGCATTGCATCAAATAGGGCTCATAAATGTCTAAAATAGTCCCCTCTTCTTCCATGGCTGCCGCCGCCAATGACTGCAGTCCCACCGGCCCCCCATCAAATTTTTCAATCAGCGCCAGCAAAATTTTTATGTCTCCCGGCTCAAGCCCCAAATGGTCAACTTCCAGGGAATCAAGTGACCGCTCCGTAATTGCCTTGGTAATAATTCCCAAGCCTTCCACCTGGGCAAAATCCCGCACTCGTTTTAAGAGGCGGTTAGCCACCCGTGGGGTGAAGCGCGAGCGCCTGGCAATAATACTGACGGCCTCCGCTTCAATTTTGACGTCCAAAATGCGGGCCGAACGCTCCACAATTTTTTCAATGTCTTCGGGTTTGTAAAAATTCAGCTGGAACGTGGCGCCGAATCTATTACGTAAGGGCGCTGATAAAAGTCCCGGCCGGGTGGTGGCGCCAATGAGTGTAAAATGCGGTAGTTTCAATTCCATAGTCCGCGCCATCGGCCCTTTGCCCAAAATCAAATTTAATTTGTACTCTTCCATGGCCGGGTAAATATACTCTTCCACGGTTTTATGAATCCGGTGGATTTCGTCTAAAAAGAGCACATCCCCTTCTTGTAAATTAGTCAAAATAGCCGCCAAATCCCCCGCCCGTTCAATGGCCGGGCCGGAAGTAATCCTGATTTTTTTACCCATTTCTATGGCTACCAAATTCGCCAGCGTGGTTTTGCCCAATCCCGAATTTCCGTATAGCAAAAGATGGTCGGGGGACTGGTTTCGTTGCTTGGCGGCCGTCAAAATCACCTTGATATTCTGCTTGATGTTCTCCTGGCCCACATAATCAGCCCACGTTTTGGGCCGCAGGGCG
>JAUSEN010000003.1 GCA_030650025.1 Candidatus Magasanikiibacteriota bacterium
CTTGTCTCCCTTGCCGAGTGCTTTTACCTTTTCCTCTTCGCTGTAAAAATATAGAATCTCCTTACCGCGCTTTACCTTGTAGAGCGGCGGCTGGGCAATGTAAATAAAACCGCCATCTAAAAGCTGACGGAAATGCCGGTACAAAAGCGTCAAAATAAGGGTTCGAATGTGCGCGCCGTCAACATCGGCATCTGTGGCAATAATAATTTTATGGTAACGGAGTTTCTCCAAATCAAACGTATCGCCTATGGCTGTGCCGATGGCTACCACTAAATTTTTAATCTGCTCGGAAGCGAGCATTTTGTCGAGCCGCGCCCGTTCAATATTCAAAATCTTTCCTCGAAGCGGAAGAATGGCCTGGGTCCTTCGGTCACGACCGGTTTTCGCAGTGCCTCCGGCGGAATCACCCTCCACAATAAAAAGCTCCGACTCCGAAGCGTCTTTGCTTTGGCAATCCGCCAACTTGCCAGGCAGAGTCATACCCTCAAGCGCGCCTTTTCGGAGTACCGAGTCTTTGGCGGCTTTGGCGGCTTTGCGGGCCTTTAAGGCAAGAACAACTTTAGAAATAATGGCTCGGGCTTCTTCCGGGTTTTCCTCAAGAAAGGCCGTAAATGCCTCACCAAAAACTGTTGCCACAGCGCTCTGGGCTTCAACACTTCCAAGTTTGGCCTTGGTCTGACCCTCAAACTGAATTTCCCTAAGCTTTACGGAAACCACTGCGGTCAAGCCCTCAAGCGCGTCATCGCCGGTAAAATTGTCTTCGCTTTCTTTGACTAAACCTCCCTTGCGGGCGTAAGTGTTAAGAGTGCGTGTCAAAGCCGTCTTGAAACCAGTGATGTGAGTACCTCCCTCGCCGGTGTAAATGTTATTGGCAAACGGTAAAATGCGCGCGGAAATGTCATCCACATACTGAAGGGCAATTTCAACCGATTCAACTTCCGCCGTCTTCTTTTCGACGTAAAAAATGTTTTTATGAACTGGTTTTAAAAGATGATTGTAAAATTTGACCAGAGACAAAAGCCCGCCTTCGAAGTAAAACGACTGTGACGGCAAATCAAGCTCTAGTTCCCGAAGATAAAAAATATCGGCGGTGTCAATCGGGTATTTCGCCTCACGAGCGTCAATCACGGAAATTCTTAAGCCTTTAACCAAATAGGCCTGCTGGCGCATGTGGCCGACAACAC
>JAUSEN010000011.1 GCA_030650025.1 Candidatus Magasanikiibacteriota bacterium
AAGTTTTAATGCCACGGTTAATCCGGCAACTGCTTTTCCTGTCGGGTCAAATCAGACAATGAACCGGGCCGAAGCTGTTTCTGATGGTGCCTCCGTTACGGTAGCGGCGCAACTGTCAATTACTGTAATCAATGGCCAAGTCGCCGGAGTTTCAACCATTGCAAACGTAGCAGGCGTAAGCACAGGAACTGCCGGAAGTCTAGCGTTATCCGCGACTTTAAGCTTATTGCTCGCTTTCTCATACATGGCCTACGCTCAAACCGGATTATTCAGAAGGCGCGAAGCGCTATCAATAATCCAGAAGTATCGTTCCGACAAAAATCGGTTTAATTTTGCCTCTTAAATCTTGGCACCATGAACTCTCCCTGGAAAAACAATAAATTTTTATTCTACAATCTGCTCGCTCTGGTTTTTATCAAAGCGGTTTTCTCTTACTCCAGCCTTCAATTCGCGAATCTAATAGACGGCATAGCCGCATTTGGCAAGGAAGATATCATCATACAAACGAACACATTGCGCCAGACGTTGGGATTGGGCGGTTTGAGGGAAAGCGTCGTTCTTGATATTGCCGCCGCTCAAAAATTGCAGGACATGTTGCAAAACCAGTATTTCGCTCACACCAGCCCCGCCGGGGTTTCACCGTGGCACTGGATAGAAGTTAATCAATATAAATACTCTTATGCCGGAGAAAATTTGGCCATAGGTTTTTTAACTGCCAAAGATACGGTTAATGCCTGGGCTAACTCGCCTTCGCATCGCGCCAATTTGCTCAATGCCAATTACAAAGAAATCGGTATAGCCATCGCGCCGGCAAAAATCCAAAACAGCCAGGGATTTTTGGTGGTTCAGCTTTTTGGAACGCCCAAACCCACAGTAGCGCCAGTGGCAAGTAAACCCAAACCAATTGCCCAAATAAAACCGTCGCCAATAATTACACCTGTTAAGGCACCGATAGCCACCCAAATTGCCGTTTTGCCATCATCAGCAGTAAAATCGGCAACTGAAGAAAACATAGGGAAACCGATTGTCTCTCAAGTTAGCGGCATCAGTCCTGAACTAAACAAAATGGCTCATACATTTAATACCGCTTTCATATTATATGCCCTAATTGCATTCTTAGTTTCTCTAATGATAATGGTTTTCTATGGCCTGAAAAGAAACCTGGTCATCAGAACCGCAGCCAGTTTTGCGATACTGCTCTTAGCCATCATTGTACCGGTG
>JAUSEN010000027.1 GCA_030650025.1 Candidatus Magasanikiibacteriota bacterium
GGAAGATTAAGATTCAGAACCAGCTACGGCCAGAATGTTCTGCTTCATTCAATTGAAGTAAGCCATTTAGCCGGCGCTTTGGCAGCCGAAGTGGGAGTGTCTTTAACTGTAGCCAAAAAAGCCGGACTTTTACATGACATCGGCAAGGCCCTGGATCATCAAATCGAGGGTTCTCACGTTGATATCGGCATTAAGGTCTTGGAAAAATTTGGGGTGGAGAAGGAGGTGATTTCCGCCATGAAATCCCATCATGAAGAGTACCCGGCAGAAAGCGTGGAAGCGGCTTTAGTCCAGGCGGCCGACCAGATTTCAGGAGCAAGGCCAGGAGCCAGGAAAGATACCTTGGAAAATTACTTGCGTCGGCTGGGAGATTTAGAAGCCATCGCCACATCTTTTACGGGAGTGGATAAGGCCTGGGCTTTGCAGGCAGGCAGGGAAATCAGGGTGTTTGTCAGGCCGGGAGAAATTGACGATCTCGGCGCCCAAAAATTAGCTAAGGACTTAGCTAAAAAAATTCAAGATGAATTAAAGTACCCGGGAGAAATAAAAGTCAACGTCATCAGGGAGAGCAGGGTGGTTGAGTACGCGAGATAAACGATTTTAGAAAAAGCGCGGAGAACTGTTCTCCGCGCTTTTTCGTTGAAGCGGGTGAGGGGAGTCGAACCCCTGTCATCAGCTTGGAAAGCTGAGGTAATTCCGTTATACGACACCCGCCTTCGCCAGCCGTAGCTGGCTTCGGCGGGCAAAGCCCGCAAGCTCGCGAAGGCGAGATGTCGGGCTGCTCGGATTCGAACCGAGGCTAAATCCTCCCAAAGGACTCGTGCTACCACTACACCACAGCCCGCCTTCGCGTGGCCATAGCCTCGCTTCGGCGAGGCGGCGGCCCGCGTTTTCCACTTTACCATATTTTTATTTAGTTTTCAAATATGGTACAATATACATATGAGCTTTAAATGGATTTTGGAAGAATTAAATTTTTATTCTAAGTGCAGGCAGTATAGGCTGCCTATTTGGCGTTGCCCTCAGTTTTTATTTTTAATTATGGGCATAGTGATTGGCGTTACGGCTTTTACCACCTATACTCTCGGCACTCGTTATTATATTGCTGAACCCACTACAGTTTCGCTTATTGTTTTAACCCTGACTACG